>NZ_JBEPPX010000010.1:0-139239 GCF_040547535.1 Roseovarius sp. MBR-78 | reverse complement strand
GAGGGCATTGAGATCGCGCACATGATCCGCAAGGGCCAATTCGATGCTAACGGCTTCACCGCGTTTCAGCAGTTCGCTCAGATCGCTCAGATCGCAGCATAATTATGTCCAGCGCAAGCCAACACTCAACCACGCTCCAAATTTGCGACGGAACCAACTGCGTTACCCCCCCGTGCCGTCAGACCCCGGCCTCGATCATTGCTTTCGCCAGAATGGGCACTGTATCGGCGTTGAGACCGGCAATGTTGATGCGGCTGTCGCCGATCATGTAGATGCCATGATCCCGGCGCAGCACCTCCACCTGCTCCGGGCTCGCCCCCAGCCGCGAAAACATGCCGCGATGCTGCGCGACAAAGCCAAACCTGTCCGAGCCCGAGAGCCGCTGCAATTCGCCGGCCAGTTGCTCGCGCAGCTTCAACATCCCCAGCCGCACCTCTTCCAATTCCGCCTGCCAGTCAGCGCGCAGGGCGTCGTCGGTCAGGATCATACTCACCAGCCGCGCGCCGTGATCGGGCGGAAACGAGAAATTCTGACGGTTGAGATAGGCAAGGTTGGCCTGCGTCAGATTGCGCCGCCCCGCCTCTTGCATCACCGCCATGAGAATGCCGGTGCGCTCGCGGTAGATGCCAAAATTCTTGGAACAGCTTGCCGCGATCAGCACCTCGGGGCAGTTGGCCGCGACATAGCGCACCGCCGCTGCATCCGCCTCCAGCCCGTCGCCAAAGCCCTGATAGGCGATGTCGATCATCGGCAGCGCGCCCTTGGCATTCAACCGCTCCACCACCGCGCGCCATTCCGGCAGGGTCAGATTGGCACCCGTGGGGTTGTGGCAGCAGCCATGCAGCAGCACCACGTCGCCCGCGCGCAGGCCATCGAGATCGGCCATCATGCCATCGAAATCCACCGCGCAGGTGGCGCTGTCGAAATAGCGGTAATTGATCACCTCCATCCCGAGATAGGCAAGGATGCTCAGGTGGTTGGGCCATGTCGGATCGGACACGAAGACGCGCGCGCCCGGAGTGGCCATGCGGATGAGATCGAACGCCTGCCGCACCGCGCCGGTGCCGCCGGGGGTGGCGAGCGTGGCGACATTGTCGCGCGGCACGGCATCGCCCAGCACCAGATCGGCCATCGCCCCGGTAAAGGCCGGATCACCCGCCAGCGCGGTATAGGCCTTGGTCGTCTCCGCCTCCCAAAGCTGCTTTTCGGCGGCCTTGACCGCGCGCATGACCGGGGTCACGCCCTGAGCGTTCTTGTAGACGCCAACGCCAAGGTCGATCTTGGTCTCGCGCGGGTCGGCGCGATAGGCTTGGCCCAGCGCGATGATCTTGTCGGCGGGTTTTTCCTTGAGGTTCTCAAACATTCAACTGTCTCCCGTGGCGACGGGCAGCGTCGGATACGCGCCCCATTCCGCCCATGATCCGTCATAAAGCGCGTGGTCGGGCTTGCCGATCCGTTCCAGCGCCAGGTTGATGATCGCCGCCGTCAGCCCCGAGCCGCAGGTGGTGATCGCGGGTTTGCCGAGGTCCACCCCCGCCTTGGCGAAGACGGCGCGCAATTCCTCGGGCGATTTCATCGTCTTGTCGGGGTTGAGAAGCACCGAGGCCGGAACGCTTTTCGAGCCGGGGATATGACCGCCGCGCAGGCCGGGGCGCGGCTCCGGCTCCTCGCCGCGAAAGCGCCCGGCGGGGCGCGCGTCAAGGATCTCGTGATCGCCGAGCTTGGTCGCGGCCGAGACCTGCGTGACATCGCGCACCATGTGATTCTGCCGCCGCACGGTCATGTGCCGATCACGGATGACGGGGGGCAGATCCTCGATCTCGCGGCCCTCGGCCTGCCATTTCGGAAACCCCCCGTCGAGCACCGCCACATCCGCGTGCCCCATCAGCCGAAACAGCCACCACACCCGCGCCGCCGAAAACAGTCCGTGCGTGTCGTAGACCACCACCTGATGGCCGTCGCCTACACCCATCGCGCGCAGCCGCGACATGAATTTCTCCACCGGCGGCACCATATGCGGCAATTCCGAGCGCGCATCGCTGATATCGTCGATATCGAAGAACCGCGCGCCGGGGATATGCGCGGCCTCGTATTCGGCGCGCGCATCGCGCCCGGTGCCGGGCAGAAAGGCGGTGGCATCGAGCACCCGCAAGTCCGGGTCTTTGAGATGCGCCGCCAGCCAGTCGGTCGAAACAAGGGTCTTGGGATCGTCGGACATCTGCGCCCCCGGTCTGTTAAACGTCATCTGACTACAATCCGGGCGGCAAAAGGGCAAGCGCGGTGGCGTGTCCTCAGCCGTGATCCTTCAGCAGCCGTTGCTTCTGCCGGTTCCAGTCGCGCTTGGCCGCGGTCTCGCGCTTGTCGTGGTTTTTCTTGCCCTTGGCGATGCCGATCTTGATCTTGGCGATGCCGCGATGGTTGAAGTAAAGCACCAGGGGCACCAGCGTCATGCCCTTGCGCTGCGTCTCGCTCCAGAGCCGCGCCAGTTCCTTGCGCGAGACCAGCAGCTTGCGCCGCCGCCGCTCGTCATGGCCAAAGGTGCGGGCCTGCTCGTAGGGGGCGATATAGCTGTTGACCAGCCATAGTTCGCCATTGTCCACCGTGGCATAGCTCTCGGCGATATTGGCGCTTTTCTGGCGCAGCGCCTTGACCTCGGAGCCCTCCAGCATGATCCCGCATTCGAGATCATCCTCGATGGCATAATCGAAGCGCGCGCGCCGGTTCTCGGCGACGACCTTGTAATTCGGGTTATCCTTGGGTTTGGCCATCCCGCCGTCCTATCCGGGCTGTGACAGGCTGTCCAGCGGATCGGGGGCGACATTGCCGCCGCAGATGAGCACCGCGACCCGCTCGCCCTCGGCGGGGGTATAGGCACCGGAGAGGAGCGCGGCGAGGGCGGTGGCGCCTGCCGGTTCCACCAACTGCCGCAACTCGCGCCAGAGCATCGCCTGCGCCTGCGCGATCGCCGTATCGCTGACCCGCACGCTCTCGATGCCCTGCGCGCGGGCGAGGCCAAGGCAGGTCTCGCCGATCCGCCGCGCCCCCAGGGCATTGGCCGCAATACCGGAAACCTCGACATCCACCGGCGCGCCCGCCTGCAACGCGGCGTGCAGCGCGCAAGAGGTTTGCGGCTCGACCGCCACCACCTTGCGGCGACCCTGAAGCCAGCCGAGCGCCCCCGCGATGAGGCCGCCGCCGCCCACGGCAATCAGAACGGTATCGGCGTCAAGCCCCTGATCCTCCCATTCGGCCATCACGGTGCCCTGCCCGGCGATGGTCGCCTCGGCATCATAGGGGTGCACCTGGATCGCGCCGGTAGCGGCCTGCCACTCGGCGGCATGGGCGGCGGCCTCGGCATAAGCGCCTGGGACCACTTGCAAATCAGCCCCCTGCGCGCGGATGAGCGCGATCTTGGCAGGCCCCGCGATCTGCGGCACATAGATGCGCGCGCGATGCCCGAGCGTGGCCGCGGCATGGGCCACCGCCGCGCCGTGATTGCCGCCCGAAGCGGCGACGATCCCGGCCTGCGGCACCTCGGCCTGCATCAGCGTGTTGAACGCGCCGCGCGCCTTGAAACTGCCGGTCACCTGCATCTGCTCGAACTTGAACCGCACGTCTCGTGTCCCGAACCGCACGGTTGCCACCGGCGTGCACCGCACGTTGCCCGCGATCCGCGCGCGCGCCTCGGAAATTACCCTCTGCCAATCCACCCTTCACACCTCTTTGCCTTTTCTTGATCGGGCAAAGCCTATACCGATGAGAACCCGGACCCAAGCAAGGATCGCCCGCGATGAACGATGACCGCCACAGCCTTTTCCGCGATGCCCAATCGGACCGGTCCAGCGCCGAGCAGGTGCCCGACACGCCGCAGACCCGCGCGCCCGCCTATCGGCTGGCCTTTGCCGACGAGGATTTCCTGTGCCGCGACGAGCTGCGCCCGGTGCGGCTGCAACTGGAATTGCTCAAGCCCGAGATGATCCTCAACGAGCGCGGTATCCAGAGCACGGTGGTGCTGTTCGGCGGCGCGCGCATCCCCGAACCGTCGAAGAAGGACAGCGCGCGCACCCCGGCGCTGGCGGAGTTGTCGCGCTATTACGACGAGGCGCGCACATTCGCGCGGCTGATGACCGAGAAATCCATGTCGACCTACGGGCGCGAGTATGTGGTCGCCACCGGCGGCGGCCCCGGCGTGATGGAGGCGGGCAATCGCGGGGCGGCGGATGCCGGGGGGGCGTCGATCGGGCTCAACATCGTGCTGCCGCATGAAAATGCGCCGAACGACTATGTCACCCCCGGCCTGTGCTTCAACTTTCACTATTTCGCCATTCGCAAGATGCATTTCCTGATGCGCGCGCGCGCGGTCTGCGTGTTTCCCGGCGGGTTCGGCACGCTGGACGAGACCTTCGAGGCGCTGACGCTCATTCAGACCGACCGGATGAAGCCGGTGCCGTTCCTGCTTTTCGGCGAGGCGTTCTGGCGCAAGATCATCAACTGGGAGGCGCTGGCCGAGGCCGGCACAATCAGCGACGAGGATCTTGGCCTGTTCCGCTTTGTCGAGACGGCGGAGGAGGCCATTGCCATCATCGAGGGCTGGGGGGCGGAGGAGGCTTGAAGCGGGGGGCCGCCGCGCCTATCAGGCGATGAGCACCGCCGAAGGAGGCCGCCCATGCGCCGCGATCTGATCGACCGCCTGCTCTTGGCGCTTGTCGTGGTGACGCTGGCTGCGAGTGTCGTGATCGCATGGCGCGCGCCGGAGTATTTCCAACTCGGCTTTGCCGCCGAAGACCGGCTGGTGGAGAATGGCACGGGGCTGTTCCTGCTGGCAGCGAGCGTGGTTCTGGCGCTGAACGCGGCACGGCTTGGCGCACGCGGCGTGCTGCGCGCGGCGGTGCTGACCGGGGGTTACGCGCTGCTGTTTTTTTTCGCGGCGTGTGAGGAAATTTCGTGGGGGCAGCGGATATTCGGCTGGCAGGCGGGGGATTTCTTTGCCGAGAACAATTACCAGGGCGAAACCAACCTGCACAACCTGATGGTGGGCGAGGTGCGGCTGGCGCGGGTGGTGTTCGGCAATGCGCTGACGGTGGCGCTGCTGCTTTATCTCGTGGCGCTGCCGCTGACATACCCACGCGTCGCGTGGATCGGACGGGTGGCCGATGCGCTGGCGGTGCCGGTGCCGGGGTTGCGCCACGCGGCACTTGCCGTTCTGGCGAGTGTCGTGGTCGCCCTCATCGACGTGCCGCGCAACTGGGAGGTCTATGAGCTGGTATTCGCGCTGCTCGCGACCACGATCTTTCTGGTGCCGCAGAACCCGGACAAGACGCAGTGATACGGCCCCATCTGCGGGCTTGCGCAGGGCCCCGGAAAGGCTGAACATCCGGCGAGGCTTTATCGAGGAGTTTTCCGATGCGCGCGCTGTCTGCTGTCCTGTCCCTGTCGCTTGTCTGTCTTGCCGCGCCCTCGCGGGCCGATGACCTGCCGGTCACCAGCCGCGTGAGCGCCGTGACCGTCTATCCCGATGGCGCGCGCGTCACCCGCGAGGCGGTGTTTTCCGCGCCTGAAGGGCAGCACGAGCTGATCCTGACCGATCTGCCGCGCGGCACGCCGCTCGCGTCGGTGCGGGTGACGATCGAGGGGGCGCGGCTGGGGGCTGTGCGCACGCGCGAGGATTACGTGCCGCCGCGCGACACGGCCGAGAGCGAGGCGCTGCGGCTGGCGCGCGCCGAGGTCGAGCGGCTGGAGGAGGCGCTGCGCGCGGGCCGCGCGCAGGTGGCCGATATCCGGCTCGAGGCCGATGCCGCGCGCGCGCGGCTGCGGTTTCTCGACGGGATCGGCGGTGCCGAGGGGCTGGCCGCGCAGGCCCCTGATGCGCTGGGCGATCTGGTGGCGATGATCGGGCGCGAGACGCTCGAAGCGCGCCGCGCCGAGGCCGGGGCCGAGCGCCGCGCCGAGACCGCCGAGCGCGCGCTGAAGGATCTGACGGAACAGGTGGCGCAAGCGCGGCAGGCGGTCGAGGCGCTGGTGCCCGAGACGGAGGCGCGCGCGCTGCTGGCCGTCGCGCTGAGCGCCGAGACGGCGGCGGAGGGACGGCTCAGCATCACCTACACGGTGCCGCAGGCCGGCTGGCAGCCGCTCTATGATCTGCACCTCGCGCGCGCGGCGGGCCGGGTGCGGATCGAGCGCGGGGCCTTTGTCCATCAGGAGACCGGCGAGAACTGGCGCGACATCGCGCTGACCCTCTCGACGCGGCGGCCAACGCAGCAGGGCGAGCCGGGGGAGCTTTACCCGTGGATTCCACGGCTGGGCGACCCAGACGAGATCCGGCCCATGCCGCGGGCCAAGGCCGAGGGCGCGCTGATGGAGCTGACCGCCGCCGCGCAGGTCGCGGATATGGCGCAGGCGGCCTTTGACGGGCTGTCGGTGCGCTATGACTATCCCGCGCCGGTGAGCGTGGCCACCGGGGCCGACCGGGTGCGGCTCATGCTGCCGCCCGTCGAGGCGGCGGCGGAGATCGAGGCGCGCGCCGTGCCGCTGGTGGATGAGACCGCGTTCCTGATCGCGCGGCTGCGCAATGCCGATGAAGATGTGATCCTGCCCACGCCCGAGGCGCGGTTCTATCTCGACGGGCAGTATGTCGGGCAGCGCGAGCTGCCATTCGCGGCGGCGGGGGCGGAGATGGAATTGTCGTTCGGGGCGATCGAGGGGCTGGTTCTGGAACGCGTCGTCAAGACGCGCACGGAGGGCGATCGCGGCCTTATCTCGCGCGCGAGCACGCGTAGCGAGACGGTGGAAATCGCGGTCGAGAACCTTACCGGCGAGGCCTGGCCGCTTGTCGTGCTCGACCGGGTGCCGGTATCAGAACAGGACGATCTGCGCATCACCTGGAGCGCACGCCCGATGCCCGACGAGACCGATGTCAACGCCAGGCGCGGCATTCTCGCCTGGCGCCTTGATCTCGATGCCGGGACGCGGCGCACGATCACGCTGGAGACGCGGATGAGCTGGCCCGATGGCAAGGTGCTGCGCTGAGCGCGTCGCTCACTTGCAGCGTTTTTCAGCCTCTTCGACGGCGGCGGTATAGCCCAGGAGCGAGAACGTATCCTTGGTCTGGGTGCCGCGGGTGGAGCGGGCGGTGAGCACCGCATCGACCCCGCGTTTCATCGCCGCGAGGATTTTCGCGTCATCATCGGTATTGGCAGGCCAGGCCCATTCACCCTCGGTGAACAGCTCGAAACTGTCATCGCCGATCGTCATATTGACGGTCGAGCCCTTGGCGAAAGGATAGCCGCCGGTAAAGGTAACCTGTCCCTGCACCTCGGCGGCGGGGCGAAAGAAGGTCATCAGCAGGATATCGCCGCGCCGCACCGCTACTACCCGGCCATCGCGGGTGTTCACGGTCTCGGTCGGGGCCGACACCGCCCAGCATTCGCGCGGGTCGCTATCCTCAAACACGCTCCACGCCGTGCTGGTGGCCACCTGGTTGGTGCTCGTCTCCTGTGCCAGCGTCGGCATTGCCGTCGCACATGCCAGCGTGATCGCCAGCACCCCTGCAAATCGCGTTATCATTATCCAGCCTCCAAGCTGTCCAAGCCTCAACCTATCCGACCGGTCGCCACCCTTTACAGGCCTGTTGTTCTGTGCGACCGATCCATGTTCGACGCGCAGAGACTAGCGCGAAACGGGCGAAAAGGAAAAGCCGGAATCGGCGGATTTACGCGGATCGCCCGGCCCGGCCCGCAATGTAAACCGGAGACATGACATGACCAACCCCATCCCGCTGACCGAGATATGGCGCGGCCCCCATCCCGAGAGCGTGCATCTGGGCCACGCCGTGATCTGCGAGGCCGGGGGCGATATCATCGAGGCATGGGGCAACGCGGGCGAGGTGGTGCTGCCGCGCTCCTCGGCCAAGATGATCCAGGCTCTGCCGCTGGTGGCCTCGGGGGCGGCGGATGCGGCAGGGCTTGGCCCCCGGCAGCTTGCGCTGGCCTGTGCCTCGCATAATGGCGCGGCGATCCATACCGAGGGCGTGGCAAAGTGGATCACGGGCCTTGGCTTGAGCGAGGGCGATTTCCGCTGCGGCGCGCACGAGCCGCAAGACCGCGACGCGCGCGATACGCTGATCCGGGCGGGCGAGTCCCCGTGCCAGTTCCACAACAACTGTTCGGGCAAGCATTCGGGGTTTCTCACCCTCAACCGGCACCTGGGCGGCGGGGCAGAGTATCTTGACCCCGACCACCCGGTGCAGCGCGCGGTTCTCGACGCGTTCGAGACGGTGACCGATGCGCCATCGCCGTTCCATGTCATCGATGGCTGTTCCGCGCCCAACCCGGCAACCACCCTGCACGCGATGGCCCGCGCGATGGCGTGGTATGCAGGCGCGCGCGAGGATGGCGATGCGGCAGAGCGCGCCGCCGTGCGGCTCTGGCAGGCGATGGTGGCCCATCCCGATCTGGTGGCGGGCGAGGGGCGCGCCTGCACGGAACTCATGCGCGCCTGTTCCGAGCCGGTGGCGCTCAAGACCGGGGCCGAGGCGTTTTTCATCGCGATCCTGCCGCGTCGGCGGATCGGCGTGGCGCTCAAGGTGATCGACGGTGGCACGCGCGGTGCGGAATGCGCCATCGCCTCGATCCTGGTGCGGCTGGGCGTGCTCGACCCCGAGCACCCCGCCGCGCGCAAGTTCCGCAACGCGCCGATCACCAACTGGCGCGGGGTCGAGACCGGGGCGATCCGGCCTGCGGCAGCGTTGGCGTAACGGGCAGGATATAGCGTAGTCTCAAACCGAAAAGCCTGTCGGAGGCTGGTCAATTCGCCTCAGAAGCGGAACGCTTCGGCGAAACTCTCGGGCAGGTCGAACTCGTCAAGCACCCGCGCGCGCCCCTCGGGCGACATCTTGCGCGCCGTCCGCGCCACGATCTTCTCGAGCTTTGCCGGGTCTTGCGTTGGCGCGAAGGGGGCGAAATACCACCTCAGGAAGGTGAAACAGATCACATCCTCGAGCGCCTGCACATCCGCGTCGCGCTTGATCCCCTCCTTGCGAATCATCCTGTCGGCACGCGCGATATCCTCTGCGCCATAGCCTGCATCGGCCATGATCGCACCCACCCGCGCCGCGTGATGCGCCGCAAGCTCCGTGCGCCAGGCGAGATAGCCCGCGCGCCCCTCGGGAAAATCCTGTCGGCTCAGAATCCAACGCTCGATATGCTGGCCCCGCGCGGCGATTTGCAGCGGCTCCGACGCATCGGGAAAGAGCCGGAGAAGCTCTGCCGTCATCCGCTCGCCGTAAAGCAGCGCTGCGGGCCGTCCCTCGCGCTGATCGGGATCGTGCCTGTTCGCGGCGTCGATCGCGGCGATGGCATCGTGCAGGCGGCTCACAGCGCCTTGCCCCACGCATCCGCCGGATCCTGTTCGGCAAACTGGCTCAGCGCGTCGACATCGTCGATCCGGGCGTGATGGCGCGCCATATGCACGCCCACACCCTTAAGCTTGGCAAAGGCGCGCGACAGGCTCTCGGGTTTCATGCCAAGGCGTCCGGCGATGAGCGCCTTGTCATAGGGCAGCGTCACCATGCAGCTTCCGGTATCGCGCGAACACAGCTTTATCAGGAACCCCGCCACCCGCTGCGCGCCCGTCTGTGCCTTGATCTGTTCGACCTGGCCGACAAGATCGTGGAGGTGCTGAAAGGTCGCGGCGATCATCGCCAGCGCCACTTCGGGCTCGCGCTTGATGGTGGTCACGAGGCTGCGCGCCGAGAACTGCAACACCGAGCAGTCGGTCACGGCCTCTGCCGAGACGGGATAGGGGCGCAACTGAAAGGCCACCGCCTCGCCAAAGCTCTGACCCTTGGTAAAGACGTTCACCACCGCCTCGTTGCCATTGGCGGCAACGCGGTAGAGCTTGACCCAGCCTTCGAGCACGAGGTGGATCACCTGCGCCTGCTCACCCTGAAGGAAAATCGTCTCGCCGCGCGTAAAATCGCGCTGCGTGGCGTCGGCCAGCAGCATGTCAATGACCGGCTCGGGCAGCGAGGACAGCAAGAGCGACCGCCGCGCGATATCGTGGCTTTGTGATTTCTTCATGGGAGTCGCGTCACCATCCTGCATCATCCGCCTTTCACGCATAGTCGATTATCATGGCGCGGTCCATTGCGGGCCGCCGGTCTTTCGCCGGGCGCAAAGGGCCACACCCGTCTCTCGGGCAAGGGCTGGCTTGCCCCGCCCCGCAAAACCGGCTAATCGCGCGGGAAATCCGCGAAAGGGGAAGCAAAATGTCCGCGCCGAAAAAAGTCGTTCTGGCCTATTCCGGGGGCCTCGATACCTCGATCATCCTGAAATGGCTCCAGACGGAATATGGCTGCGAGGTGGTGACCTTCACCGCCGATCTAGGCCAGGGCGAGGAGCTGACCCCCGCGCGGGAAAAGGCAAAACTTCTTGGTATAAAAGAGGAAAATATCTATATCGAGGATGTGCGCGAGGAATTCGTTCGCGATTTCGTGTTTCCGATGTTCCGCGCCAACGCGCTCTACGAGGGGCAATACCTGCTTGGCACCTCGATCGCGCGACCGCTGATTTCCAAGCGCCTGGTCGAGATCGCGCAGATGACCGGGGCCGATGCCGTGGCGCATGGCGCGACCGGCAAGGGCAACGATCAGGTGCGGTTCGAGCTGGCGGCCTATGCGCTTAACCCCGATATCAGGGTGATCGCACCGTGGCGGGAATGGGATCTCACCAGCCGCACGCGGCTGCTTGATTTTGCAGAGAAAAACCAGATCCCCATTGCCAAGGACAAGCGCGGCGAAGCGCCGTTCTCGGTCGATGCCAACCTGCTGCACACCTCGTCCGAGGGTAAGGTGCTCGAAAACCCGGCAGAGGCTGCGCCGGACTATGTCTATCAGCGCACGGCCAATCCCGAGGACGCCCCGGACACGCCGCAGATCATCGAGGTAACGTTCGAGAAGGGCGATGCCACCGCCATCGACGGCGAGGCGATGAGCCCGGCCACCATATTGACACGGCTCAATGAATTGGGTGGCAAGCACGGCATCGGGCGCCTCGATTTCGTCGAGAACCGGTTTGTCGGCATGAAATCGCGCGGGATCTACGAGACGCCCGGCGGCACGATCCTGCTCGAGGCGCATCGGGGGATCGAGCAGATCACCCTCGACAGCGGCTCGGGCCATCTCAAGGATTCGCTCATGCCCCGCTATGCGGAGCTTATCTATAACGGCTTCTGGTTCAGCCCGGAACGCGAGATGTTGCAGGCGGCGATTGACCGCTCGCAAGATCATGTGTCCGGCACGGTGCGGCTCAAGCTCTATAAAGGGTCTGTCACGACCATCGGGCGGTGGTCGGATCACAGCCTTTACTCCGAGGCGCATGTGACCTTTGAAGAGGATGCCGGGGCCTATGACCAGACCGACGCCGCCGGGTTCATCCAGCTCAACGCACTGCGGCTCAAGCTTATCGCGGCGCGGAACCGGCGGCTGAAGGGCTGAGCGCCACGGCGCGCAACCGCTCGTAGGCGGGCATCGCCGCCTCGGCCAGCGCGGCGCGCGGCCCGTCGAGCGCCGGAAGCGGCCCCTCGGCGGGGGCAAAGCCGGTGCTGTCATGCACCGCCCCATACCAATGCGCGGCCCAGACCCCGTCTTGCGCGTGCCCGCCCCTCGGCCAGGACAGCATCGCAGGCGTCCACTCAAGGCCAAGCGCGGCACAGAGGCGGCGCAGCATGATGTCAGGATCGCGCCGGATATCGGTCGAATCGATCACCACCGGGGCCTGCCCCAGTGCTACCAGGTGATCGTAAAGCTCGGCCTGCTGCACAAAGCCGATATCGGCCAGCACCGGGTTGTCGTATTTCGCGGAAAAGCTGGCGGCGACGCGGGCGGGGTGGCGAATGAGAAAGACGTTGACCATCCCCGCCACCCAATCGCGGGGGATGCCGGGGATCATGTGTTGGGCCATGTGTTTTTGGTAGAAATGCGGCTTTTGCGCGGGAACAGGGCCTGTCAGCCCGTCCACCACCCGGCCCGGATCGACCGGCTGGGAGGCCATGATCTCGGCGCGCATGGGATGATCGAGCCCGGTCTGCGCGAGATAGGCGGCATAGAATGGCTCGTCCACCACGGCGCAATCGCCGCGCGCGGCAAAGGCATACATCATCGCGGTCGAGAGGTTGCGCGGCCCCGACCACATGGCGATACGCATCTTGTTCCCCCTCCCGCTCCGCAGCTTGTGACCGGCAAGCACCTTGGCTTTGCCCGCAACTCTGCTACCACTTTAGGGCAGGCGCAACAGGGGGCAGGGGCGATGGACGCGCAATTCTGGCATGACAGGTGGCAAGAGGGGCGGCTCGGGTTTCACGAGGGGCGGGTGAACCGGATGCTGGAGGCGCATATCGGCGCGCTCGGGCTTGATCCGGGGGCGCGTATCCTTGTGCCGCTGTGCGGCAAGGCGGTCGATCTGCCCTGGCTTGCCGCGCAGGGCTATCGGGTCGTGGGGGCGGAACTGAGCGAGCTGGCGGTACGTGGGTTGTTCGAGGCGCTGGAAACAGAGCCTGTTATCGCTGAAAAGGGTCATTTGACGCTCTATTCAGGCGGCGGGATCGAGGTTTTTGCCGGGGATATTTTCGATCTGGAGGCCGCGACGCTTGGCCCGGTCGATGCGATCTATGACCGCGCGGCGCTGGTGGCGCTGCCGTCTGAGATGCGGGCGCGCTACGCGGCGCATCTCGCCGCGCTGACGGGCGCTGCGCCGCAGCTTCTGGTGACGTTCGAATACGATCAGTCGGCGATGGACGGGCCGCCATTCTCGGTGGACGAGGCCGAGGTAGCGCACTGTCACGGCGCGCGCTACCGGATCGAGGTGTTGGAGGATGCAGAGGTGCCGGGGGGCCTCAAGGGCGTGGTCGCGGCGCGGGAAAAGGCGATGCTGTTGCGCCCGGTCTAGGTGGTTTCGCGCTGGATCAGAGCCTTGTAGAGGTGCTGTATCCGGGTCGTGACCGGACCTTGGCCGCCATCGCCGATCACGCGACCGTCGATCTCTCCCACCGGGGTCTGTGCCCCGAACGTGCCGGTAAGAAAGGCCTCGTCGGCACCGTAAGTCTCGACCAGCGAGAAATTTTTCTCATGCACGGGGATGCCATCCTCGCGGCAGAGGTCGATCACCTTTTGGCGAGTGATACCGTTCATGCAGTAGTCACCCGTCGAGGTCCAGACTTCGCCCTTGCGGACGATGAAGAAGTTGCAGGCATTGGTGGTGTTCACGAAGCCGTGAATATCGAGCATCAGCGCCTCGTCGGCCCCGGCCTTTTCGGCGGCGATGCAGGCGAGGATGCAGTTGAGCTTGGAATGCGAATTGAGCTTGGGGTCCTGCGTCATCGGCAGGCCCCGGATATGCGGCACGGTGGCAAGGCGGATCGGACGGGCGATGGCGGGGCGGGAATGCTCCATGATGATGGCCACGGTCGGCCCCTGACGCGACAGCGACGGGTGCTGAAAGGGGCGCGTCTTGACCCCGCGCGTGACCATCAGGCGGGCATGGGCATCGGTGGTCATGCCATTGGCGGTTTGTGTGTCTGTTATGGCCTGAAATACCTCTTCCTGCGTCAGTCCGATATCGAGGTCGATGGCGCGGGCGGCCTCGAAAAGGCGGCTCAAATGCTCATCGACAAAGGCCCATTTGCCATTGTAGAGCCGCAGCCCCTCCCACACCCCGTCACCGAGCATGAATCCGCTGTCATAGACGCTGACAAGCGCCTCGGCGCGCGGCACGATCCGGCCATTGAGCCAGATCAGGATGGTTTCGTTGCGCGCATCCTCCTGCGCGGCGTGGGTGGTTTGGTGATCGGTCATCGCGGCTCCCCTTGTTCGCCCGAGCCTAGCGGGGCGCATGGGCCGGGCCAAGCGGCAATCCGCGCTCACCAGGGCGTGAGGTCACGCGTTTGTCGCTTCGCTGTGATCCAGTCCCGACTTTAAGGTGACACATGGGAACCGTGACAGGGGGTGCGACATGACCATTGGCTTGCGAGAGATAAAGGCGGCAATGCTGGCGCTCTTGATCGCGGCGGCGCTGTGCCTTCAGGGACAGCGCAGCGCGGCGGCAGAGGCGAGGGAACTGGTGGTCGCGGGGGGTTGTTTCTGGTGCGTCGAGGCGGATTTCGAGAAGGTGCGCGGCGTGATCGGGGCCGAATCGGGCTTTGCCGGGGGCACGGTGGAAAATCCAAGTTACAAGCAGGTATCGCGCGGCGGCACCGGGCATCTGGAGGCGGTGCGCATCCGGTTCGATCCCGGTCAGGTGAGCCGGGCGGAGCTTTTGCACCTGTTCCTGCGCTCGATCGACCCGACCGACGCAGGCGGGCAATTCTGCGACCGCGGAGAGAGCTACAGCACGGCGATATTCGTCTCTGATCCGGCGGAAAAGGTGGTTGCGGAGGCGGCGCTTGCCGAGGCCGCCAACGCGCTGGGGCAAGCCGTGGTCACGCCGGTGCGCCCGCTCGATCGGTTCTGGCCGGCGGAGGCGTATCACCAGGATTACCACAAGAGCGGTGCCATCGTGCTCACCCGGTTCGGGCCACGGACCAAGGCCAGCGCCTACAAGCTCTACCGCGAGGCCTGCGGGCGCGATGCGCGGGTGAGGGCACTTTGGGGGCAGGCTGCGCCCTTTGCCGGGGGGTCGTGAGCCGCGCCATCTTGGCCCGAATGCTCAGCCCACCTTGCACGCCGCCAGCACCGCCATGTTGAGGATGTCGTTGGAGGTGAAATTCGACGAACATATCTGGATCGAGGCATCGACGCCCGACAGGATCGGCCCGATCACCGTGGCCCCGGCCATTTCCTGCATCAGCTTGACCGAGATCGAGGCCGAATGGCGGGCGGGCACGACGAGCACGTTGGCGGGGCCGGTGAGGCGCTGGAACGGGTAGGTTTCCTGCGCGCGGGGGTTGAGGGCGACATCGACGGTCATTTCGCCCTCGAATTCGAAATCGACGCCGCGCCGCTCCAGCACCCTCGGCGCGCGGTGCATCTTTTCGGCACGCTCGGAATGCGGGTAGCCAAAGGTGGAGAAGCTGACAAAGGCGACGCGCGGATCGAGACCGAGATGGCGCGCCACGTCGGCACCACGGGTGGCAATGGTGGCAAGGTCCTCCTCGTCGGGCCATTCATGCACCAGCGTATCGGCGATGAGCACGATCCGCCCCTTGTGCAAGAGCGCCGTCACCCCCACCGCGCCATGCGCGGCATCGGCGTCAAAGACGTGGTTGATCCGCTCAAGGATATGCGCGGATTTGCGGGTGGCCCCGGTCACCAGCGCGTCGCCATGCCCATGCGCCAGCATCAGCGCGGCGAAGACGTGCCGGTCGCGCGCGGCGAGGCGGTGGATATCCTGCCGGTCGAACCCCTTGCGTTGCAGGCGGCCATAGAGGAACGCCTTGTAGTCCTCCAGCCGGTCGGTCTTGGCGGCGTTGACGACCTCGAGCTCGCGCACCGCGTCGGCCAGGCCGATGGCGTCGAGCTTGGCCTTTATATCCTCGTCGCGCCCGACCACGAGCGCCTTGCCGAGGCCGGTGCGCTGATATTGCACGGCGGCGCGCAGCACGCGCACATCATCGCCCTCGGCAAAGATCATGCGGGCCTGCGCGCGACGCGCTCGTGCGTTGATCCCGCGCAGGATGCTGGCGGTCGGGTCCATCCGCGATTTGAGCGACAGCTCGTAGGCGTCCATGTCGATGATGGGGCGGCGGGCGGCCCCCGTCGCCATGCCCGCGCGCGCCACGGCGGGCGGAATGACGTGGATCAGGCGCGGATCAAACGGCGTGGGGATGATGTAATCGCGCCCGAAGGTGAGCTTGCGGCCATAGGCCATCGCCACCTCGTCGGGCACATCCTCGCGCGCGAGCCGTGCCAGCGCCTCGGCGCAGGCGATCTTCATCTCGTCGTTGATCGCGCGGGCATGGACATCAAGCGCGCCGCGAAAGAGATAGGGAAAGCCCAGCACGTTGTTGACCTGATTGGGATAATCCGAGCGCCCGGTGGCGACGATGGCATCGGGGCGCACGGCGTGGGCTGCTTCGGGGGTGATCTCGGGATCGGGGTTGGCCATCGCAAAGATCACCGGGTTATCGGCCATGCCTGCGACCATCTCGGGCGTCACCGCGCCCTTGGCCGACACGCCGAGGAACACATCGGCACCTTTCATCGCCTCTTCCAGCGTGCGCAGGTCGGTCTTGACCGCGTGGGCGGATTTCCACTGGTTCATGCCCTCGGTGCGGCCCTGGTAAATCACGCCCTTGGTATCGCACATCAGGCAATTTTCGTTGCGGGCACCCATGTATTTCAGCAATTCGAGACAGGCGATCCCCGCCGCCCCCGCACCGTTGAGAACAATGCGCACATCCTCGATCTTTTTCCCCGACAGGTGCAGCGCGTTGATGAGACCGGCGGCGCAGATCACGGCGGTGCCGTGCTGATCGTCGTGGAAGACGGGAATATCCATCACCTCCTTGAGGCGGCTTTCGATGATGAAGCATTCGGGGGCCTTGATGTCCTCGAGGTTGATGCCGCCAAAGGTCGGCCCCATCAGGCGCACGGCGTTGATGAATTCGTCCGGGTCCTCGGTATCAAGCTCGATGTCGATGGAATTGACATCGGCGAAACGTTTGAAGAGCACGGCCTTGCCCTCCATCACCGGCTTGCCGCCCAGCGCGCCGAGATTGCCGAGGCCAAGAACGGCGGTGCCGTTGGAGATGACAGCGACGAGGTTGCCCTTGTTGGTATAGTCATAGGCCAGTTCCGGGTTGGCCGCGATCTCCTCGCAAGGCACGGCGACACCGGGGGAATAGGCAAGGCTGAGGTCGCGCTGCGTGGTCATCGGCACGGTGGCCGTGATCTCGAACTTGCCGGGCGTCGGCTCGAGGTGAAAGGCAAGCGCCTCTTCGCGGGTGTATTTGGGGTTTGTCATCTGGGCCACCGTGCAATGGGATACCGGCCTGCATAGCGGCGGTTGCGCCGGGGGACAACAGGCACGCGGTTTGGGGTTTCGCCGGAGCGGGAGGATTTATAAGGTCCGCCCAGCGATAAGGAGGGCCGCAGTGAGCGAGACCGGATCGACCGTCACGCCGATGATGGCGCAATATCTGGAGATCAAGGCAGAGCACGCAGATGCGCTCCTGTTCTACCGGATGGGGGATTTCTACGAGCTGTTTTTCGACGATGCGGTGGCCGCCGCCGAGGCGCTCGATATCGCGCTGACCAAGCGGGGCAAGCATCTGGGCGAGGATATCGCCATGTGCGGGGTGCCGGTGCATTCCGCCGAGGGCTACCTCCTGGCGCTCATCCGCAAGGGCTTTCGGGTGGCCATCGCCGAGCAGATGGAAGACCCGGCAGAGGCGAAGAAACGCGGCTCGAAATCGGTGGTGCGGCGCGAGGTGGTGCGGCTCGTGACCCCCGGCACGCTGACCGAGGAGAGCCTGCTCGATGCGCGGCGGCACAATTTCCTTGCGGCCTTTGCCGAGGTGCGGGGCGAGGGGGCGCTGTCTTGGGTCGATATCTCCACCGGCGCGTTTCACGTCATGGCGGTTGCGCGCGGACGGCTGGCGGCGGAACTGGCGCGGCTGGGGCCGCGCGAAGTGGTGGTGATGCAGGGGCATGAGGGCGATCTGGCCGAAACAGTCTCTGAATCCGGGGGGGCGCTGACGACGCTGGGCGCGGCCGCGTTTGACAGCACCGGGGCGGAGGCGCGGCTTTGCGCGCTTTATGGCGTTGGCACGCTGGAGGCCTATGGCGCGTTCGGACGGGCGGAAGTGGCGGCGATGGGGGCCATCGTCGAATGGCTGGAAATCACCCAACGCGGCAAGCTGCCGCTGTTGCGGGTGCCCGTGCGCGAGGCGCAGGGCTCGGCGATGCAGATCGACGCCGCGACGCGGCGCAACCTGGAACTGACCCACGCGCTCGATGGGCGGCGGGCCGGATCGCTTTTGGCCACTATCGACCGAACGGTCACGGCGGGCGGCGGGCGGCTGTTGGAGCGGCGACTGTCAAGCCCGAGCCGTGATCTGACAGAGGTGCAGGCGCGGCTTGATTGCGTGGGTTTTATGGTGGAACAGTCTCGATTACGCAACGATTTGCGCGAGGCGCTGCGGCGAGTGCCGGACCTGGATCGCGCGCTGTCGCGACTGGGGATCGACCGGGGCGGGCCGCGCGATCTGGCGGCGGTGCGCACCGCGCTGGCGCAGGCAGGCGAGATCGCGGGGCGGCTTGACGGGCTGGATCTGCCCGAGCGGCTGCGCGCTGCGGTGGCAGGGCTGCAAGGGCACGAGGCGTTGCGCGATCTGCTGGATCAGGCGCTTGTCGCCGAGCCGCCGCTCTTGGTGCGCGATGGCGGCTTTGTCGCCGCAGGGTATGATGCCGATCTCGACGAGGCGCGGCGGTTGCGCGACGAGGGGCGCGGGGTGATTGCCGGGATGCAGGGGGAATATATCCGGCAGAGCGGAATCGCGTCGCTCAAGATCAAGCATAACAACGTGCTGGGCTATTTCATCGAGGTGACGGCGACCCATGCCGAAAAAATGCTCGCCGCGCCGCTGAACAAAACCTTTAAGCACCGGCAGACCACGGCCAATCAGCTCCGCTTTACCACCATCGAGTTGAGCGAGATGGAGAGCCGCATCCTGAACGCGGGCGGGCGGGCGATAGAGATCGAAAAGCGGGTCTATGATGCCCTGAAAACGGATATTCTGTCACAGGCCGACCGGCGTGGCGAGGCAGCAAGGGGGCTGGCCGAAATTGATCTGGCGGCGGCGCTCGCCGAAATCGCGGCGCAAGAGAACTGGTGCGCGCCACGGGTGGACGAGAGCCGCGCGCTGCATATCGAGGGCGGGCGGCACCCGGTGGTGGAGCGTGCTTTGCGCGCCGAGGGTGGCGGGCCGTTCATCGCCAATGACTGCGACCTTGGCGGCGAGAGCGATATATGGCTGCTGACAGGGCCGAACATGGCCGGTAAATCGACCTTTCTGCGGCAAAACGCGTTGATCGCGCTCCTGGCGCAGATGGGCAGCCATGTGCCGGCGCGGGCGGCGCATATCGGGCTAGTGAGCCAGCTTTTCAGCCGGGTTGGGGCCTCGGACGACCTGGCGCGAGGGCGCTCGACCTTCATGGTGGAGATGGTCGAGACGGCGGCGATCCTCAACCAGGCGGACGCCCATGCGCTGGTGATCCTCGACGAGATCGGGCGCGGGACGGCGACCTATGATGGCCTGAGCATCGCCTGGGCGGTGATGGAGCATCTGCACGATGTGAACGGCTGTCGCGCGCTTTTCGCCACGCATTACCACGAGATGACGCGGCTGAGCGAGCGGCTGGCGCGGGTGGCCAATGCCACGGTCAGCGTGAAAGAGCATGATGGCGAGGTGATTTTCCTGCACGAGGTGCGGCGCGGTGCGGCGGATCGCAGCTATGGTGTGCAGGTGGCGCGGCTGGCGGGGCTGCCCGAGGCGGTGGTGGCGCGGGCGCGGGTGGTGCTCGACGCGCTGGAGCAGGGAGAGCGCGAGGGCGGCGCGGCGCGAACGGCGCTGATCGACGATCTGCCGCTTTTCGCCGCGACGCCCGCGCCTGCGCCGGTGATACGGGCGGATTCAGGCGTGGAAAAGCGGCTGGCCGAGGTGATGCCCGATACGCTCAGCCCGCGCGAGGCGCTGGATTTGATCTATGAATTGAAAGGGCTGGTTGACGGGGCGGGGTGACCCCCGCCCGTGACCTTACTCGCGGTTCGACGATACGCCGACCTGCGCGGGGCGCAGGATGCGATCGTGCAGCATGAAGCCCTGCGCCGAAACCTGGATAATCTCTCCGGCGCGGGTGCCGGGAAGGGGGGCTTCGAACATCGCTTCGTGAATTTGCGGATCGAAACGGTCGCCGATCTGCGGGTCGATCACGGTGATGCCGTGCTTGGCAAACACGTTGCGCAATTCGCGCAGCGTGAGCTCGATCCCCTCGAAAAGGGCGGCGGCACCGGCGCGCTGTTCCTCGGTGAGGGTGTCGAGCGCGCGCTTGAGGTTGTCATGCACCGGGAGCATGTCGCGCGCGAGCCGTGAGCCGCCGTAATTCTCGGCCTCGCGGCGGTCCTTGTCGGAGCGTTTGCGCGCATTCTCGGCATCGGCGAGCGCGCGCATGAACTTGTCCTGAAGCTTGTCACGCTCGGCGCGCAAGGTGGCGATCTCGTCTTCCTGGGGCGAAATTTCCGCCTCCATCGCGGCCTGTTCTTCGGCGGCGGCCTCTTCGATATCGTCGAGGAAACCCTGTTCTTTTGGCTCTGCCATGTCTTACCTCTCACTCCGGTCGGAGATCAGCCTTCCCACGAGCTGTGCCGTGTAGTCCACGATCGGCACGATCCGCCCATAGTTGAGGCGCGTGGGGCCGATAACGCCCACCGCGCCGATGATCTTACGGTCAGCGTTCATATATGGAGAGACGACCAAAGAGGAACCCGAAAGTGAGAAAAGTTTGTTCTCCGAGCCGATAAAAATGCGCACGCCCTCGCCCTCGTCGGCGCGTTCGAGGAATTCGGCGATGTCGCGCTTGCGTTCGAGATCATCAAACAGGATGCGGATACGCTCCAGATCGGCCTCGTCAACATCGGCGTCGATCAGATTCGCGCGGCCGCGCACGATCAGACGTTCGTGATGCTCGCCCTCGTCGGCCCAGACGGCGAGGCCACTTTCGACAAAGGCATGGGCGAGCGCGTCGATTTCCTGCCGCCTTGCGGCGATTTCACGGCTGATGCGGCGCTGCATGTCCGAGAGCGTCTTGCCCTCGACTAGTGCGTTGAGAAAATTGGCAGCCTCGCGCATCGAGCTTGGGGTGTGGCCGGGCGGTGGGGTGAAAACGCGGTTTTCCACCTGGCCATCGGAAAAGACCAGCACCACCAGCGCGCGATCATGGGCAAGGCTGACGAACTCGATATGCTTGATCGGGGCCTCATGCTTGGGCGCAAGCACCAGCGACGCCCCGCGCGTGACCCCCGAAAGCGCCGAGCCGATACTGTCGAGCAGGCCCGCCACGTCGCGCGAATTGCTGGCGATGGTGGAATCGATCAACGCGCGGTCGCTTGCCTCAAGCCCGCCCACCTCGAGCAGGCCATCGACGAACATGCGCAGCCCCTCCTGGGTGGGCACGCGGCCCGCGCTGATATGCGGGCTGCCGAGAAGCCCCATATATTCGAGATCCTGCATCACGTTGCGGATGGTGGCGGCGCTGACCTTCTCGCTGAAATCGCGGGTGAGGGTGCGCGAGCCGACCGGATCACCGGTGGCAAGATAGCCCTCGACCACGCGGCGAAACACCTCGCGCGAGCGGTCGTTGAGCTGGGCAAGATTGGTAGCGTCCTCGGACATCTGCTGCGGTTTCCTTGTCAGACAGGCATTAAAGGCGCTGGGGCGCAAAGGTCAATCGGGGTTGCCATCGCGTGCCGCCCGCATATATGCCGAGGCCAACATCACAAGGGGACAGAGATGCGGCCTTCGGGAAGAGATTTAAGCGAAATGCGGCCTGTTTCAATCGAAACGGGGGTTCTGAAACATGCCGAAGGGTCGTGCCTTATCAAGATGGGCGATACCCATGTTCTGTGCACGGCAACCATCGAAGACCGCGTGCCGCCTTTCGTCAAGGGCACGGGACTTGGCTGGGTGACGGCGGAATACGGGATGCTGCCGCGCTCGACGGGTAGCCGGATGCGGCGCGAGGCCGCCGTAGGCAAGCAGGGCGGGCGCACGGTGGAAATCCAGCGGCTGATCGGGCGGGCGTTACGCGCGGGCGTGGACCGCGTGGCGCTGGGCGAGCGGCAGATCACGCTTGATTGCGACGTGATCCAGGCGGATGGGGGCACGCGCTGCGCCTCGATCACCGGGGGATGGGTGGCTCTGCGGCTGGCGGTGGCCAAGCTGATGAAGGCAGGCGACGTGCTCAGCGATCCGATGGTCGATCCGGTGGCGGCGGTATCTTGCGGGATCTATGCCGGGCAGCCGGTGCTCGATCTCGATTACCCCGAGGACAGCGCCGCGGGCGTTGACGGCAATTTCATCCTCACCGGCACAGGTCGGCTGATCGAGGTGCAGATGAGCGCCGAGGGCGCGACCTATAGCCGGGACGAGATGACCGCGCTGCTCGATCTGGCCGAGAAGGGCGTGGGCGAGTTGGTGGCAAAGCAGCGCGAGGCGGTCGGTGCGTAAGTTTTCAGGCGATACGCTCTTGGTGGCAACGCATAACACCGGCAAGCTGGAGGAGATCGCGCATCTGATGCAGCCCTTTGGCGTGAGCGTCGTGAGCGCGGGCGAAAAGGGGCTGCCCGAGCCGGAAGAGACCGAGACCACGTTCATCGGCAACGCGCGGATCAAGGCGCACGCGGCGGCGCGGGCCACCGGGCTTCCGGCGCTGGCGGATGATTCGGGGATCGTGGTTGATGCGCTGGACGGCGCGCCGGGGGTGTATACGGCGGATTGGGCGGAAACAGGCTCTGGTCGCGATTTCATCATGGCGATGGGAAAGGTGCATGACCGGCTGCGCGAAAGCGGCGCGGCGCAGCCCTGGACGGCGCGGTTTTGCTGCACGTTGGTGCTGGCCTGGCCCGACGGGCATGACGAGGTGTTCGAGGGCAAGGTAGAGGGCCGCGTCGTCTGGCCGATGCGTGGGGCGGAGGGGCATGGCTACGACCCGATCTTTCAGCCCGAGGGGCATGACGTGACATTTGCCGAAATGGATCGCTGGGAGAAGAACCGCATCAGCCATCGCGCCGACGCCTTTGCCAGGATGATCGGCGGCAGCTTTGGCTGAGGATTGGCAGGCGGGGGGCTTTGGCCTCTATGTCCATTGGCCATTTTGCCAGGCGAAATGCCCCTATTGCGATTTCAACAGCCATGTGGCCGAACGGATCGACCACGCGCGCTGGCGCGAGGCTTACCTGAAGGAAATCGCAGTTTACGCCGGTTTGGTGCCTGATCGCGTGCTGACCTCGATCTTTTTCGGGGGTGGCACACCGAGCCTGATGGAGCCGGAAACGGTGGCCGAAGTGATCGCCGCGGCGCGGCGCGCGTGGCCGGTGGCCAATGATCTCGAAGTGACACTGGAAGCCAATCCAACATCGGTGGAGGCGGGGCGGTTCGCGGCCTATGCCGAGGCCGGGGTGAACCGGGTATCGCTGGGCATTCAGGCGCTGAACGACACGGATTTGCAGCGGTTGGGGCGGCGGCATAGCGTGGCGGAGGCCATTCAGGCCTATGAAATAGCACAGAAATTCTTTTCGCGGACAAGCTTTGACTTGATTTACGCGCGACAGGATCAAACGCTGGTGGATTGGCGGGCAGAACTGCGGCTCGCGCTTGATCTCGCGGTGGATCACCTGTCGCTCTATCAACTGACCATCGAGGGCGGCACGGCATTCGGCGACCGTTACGCGGCGGGCAAGCTGCGCGGACTTCCCGAGGAAGACCTTGCCGCCGATATGTATGAGGCGACGCAGGATATCTGCGGGACGGCGGGGCTTGAGGGCTATGAGGTCTCTAACCACGCCAAACCGGGGGCGGAATCGCGGCATAACCTGATCTATTGGCGCTATGGCGATTATGTCGGGATCGGCCCCGGCGCGCATGGGCGGCTTACCCTGAACGGGCAGCGCCATGCCACCGAGGCCTGGCGCGCGCCAGGAAAATGGCTTGATTCGGTGGCGACGGGATCGGGCGAGAGCCTGCGCGATCCGTTGCCCCTTGCGGAGCAGGCCACTGAATATCTGCTGATGGGGCTGCGGCTGCGCGAGGGGATCGACATGGATCGCCACGCGCGGCTCGCCGGTGCGCCGCTCGATCCTGGACGGCTGGCCCATCTTGAAGAGATCGGCATGGTGCGGATCGCGGACAATCGGCTTTGCGCCACCGAATCGGGGCGCGCCGTGCTGAACGCGGTGCTGCGCGACCTGCTGGCCTGAAGCGGGTCAGGCGCTCAGAAGCGCCATCAGCCGATCAAGATCGTCGAGCGAGGCGTAGTGGATGCTGAGCGCGCCACCCTCTTGCCCCGGCTTGTGGTCGATCCGAACGGTCATCGACAGCGCGGCGGAGAGATCCGATTCGAGCGCCCTGGTATCGGCGTCTTTCTCGGCCTTTTCACTGCGCTTGGCGCTCTTTTTCGCCGTGGGATCGGCCTTGGCGAGCTTTTCCGTCTCGCGCACCGATAGCCCTTTTTGAATGATCTTGGCGGAGAGCGCCGAGGCATCGGGCGCGGTGATGAGCGCGCGGGCGTGGCCGGCAGAGAGGCGGCCCTGGCGAAGATGCTCCTGCACATCCTCGGGCAGGTTCAGAAGACGCACGGCATTGGCGATATGGCTGCGGCTCTTGCCCAGAACCTCGGCCAGTTTTTCCTGGGTATGGCCGAATTTCGTCATCAACTGGCTATAGCCTGCGGCCTCTTCGACCGGGTTGAGATCGGCGCGCTGGATATTCTCGATGATCGCGACCTCGAGCACCTCGATATCGGTAAAGCTGCGTAGAAGAACCGGCACCTCGTGCAGCTTGGCCATCTGCGCGGCGCGCCAGCGGCGCTCGCCGGCGACGATTTCATAGGCACCCGGTTCGCGCGGGCTTTCGCGGACGATAAGCGGCTGGATAATGCCCTTTTCCGCGATGGAGCGGGCAAGATCGGCCAGCGCATCGGCGTCGAAATGGCGGCGCGGCTGATCGGGGTTGGGGTGAACCTTTTCCACCGGCAGGCGCATATCGGGCTGCGAACGCTGGGTATCCGTGCTTTCACTGGTCTCGCGAACATCGGCCATCAGCGCCGACAGACCACGCCCAAGGCCGCGGGATTGGGTTTTTTTGGTGCTCACCGCCTCGTTTCCTTCTGGTTAAGCCGCGATGCGCGCATGACGCTGAACGATCTCTTGGGCGAGGTCGCGATAGGCCTGCGCGCCCTTGGAGGTGGAATCATAGGTCAGGACCGGCATGGCGTAGGAAGGCGCCTCGCTCACCCTGACATTGCGGGGAATGCGCGTGGCAAAGACGAGATCACCCAGCGTTTCGCGGGCATCGGCCTCGACCTGGGCAGAGAGGTTGTTACGCCCGTCCACCATCGTCAGAAGCACCCCCTCGATGCGCAGGGCGGAATTCGCGCTCTGGCGCACCTCGCGGATGGTCAGCATGAGCTGCGACAGACCTTCGAGCGCGAAGAACTCGGCCTGAAGCGGGATCAGCACCGAATGCGCGGCAACCATCGCGTTAACGGTAAGCAGGTTGAGCGATGGCGGGCAGTCAATCAGGATATAATCGAGCGAAAGCCCCTCCATCGCGGGCTGTCGCAGCGCGTCATGCAGCAGAAAGCTGCGCTTTTCATTGGCAAGAAGCTCGATATCCGCTGAAGACAGATCGACCGTGGCGGGGATGATCGACAGACGGTCCTGCGAGGTGGCCTGCACCGCGTCGTCAAGCGCCGCCTCGTCGAGGAGAAAATCATAGGTGGTGATCTCGCGCGCATCGGCTTCGATCCCGAGGCCGGTGGAGGCGTTGCCCTGCGGATCAAGATCGACGATCAGCACGCGCGCCCCCGATTCGGCAAGCGCGGCACCGAGGTTGATGGTGGTCGTGGTCTTGCCGACGCCGCCCTTTTGATTGGCGATCGCAATGATGCGGGGGGCGGTGAGGGGACGGGGTTCAGGCACGGGATACTCCTGTGACGCGCAGGATGACGGCAGCGGGGTCTGTCCTGCTTTTATCAACGCTGTGCGAGAATTGCCACTTGCTTTGCGCGTCCGACAGTTCTTGTTGCCATGTCGCGCCCTTGGGAAAGAGCGCGGTGCCCCGAGGGCCAAGATGGCGGGCGGCAAAGCCCAGAAGCGTTGGCAGATCGGCCAGCGCGCGGGCACTGAGGATGTCGGCGGCAAGCGGCTCTGTCTCTTCGATTCGCGCGGTCACGACCGTGGCAGCGAGGTCTGTTTCACGGATCACCGTGCGCAGAAAGGCGGATTTCCGTGCATCCGATTCGACGAGGGTGACGCGAGCAGGGGAGCGAGTTTCGCGCGCGAGGATGGCGATGACAAGGCCGGGAAACCCGCCACCGGAGCCGATATCTGCCCAATGATCGACGGGATGCGCGGCAAGATCATAAAGCTGCGCCGAATCCTCGAAATGCCGCGTCGCCAGGTCGGACAGGGAGGCGCGCGAGACGAGATTGATTCGCGGGTTCCATTTTTCAAGGAGCGCGCCGTAGTGGCTCAGGCGCTCCTTTGTTTCACGTGAAACATCTGGCAGGCTCATGCGCTTTTCGCCCGCCCGCCCCCACGCAAGCAAACGAGGATAACCGCGAGCGCCGCCGGTGTCATCCCATCGATCCGCGCCGCCTGTGCAAGGCTATCGGGGCGGGCGGCGATGAGTTTAGCCTTGAGCTCGCTGGAAAGCCCGTCGATCGGGCTGTAATCAAAGTCGGGTGGAATGGAAATACGCTCATCCCGGCGCAACATGTCCACATCTCGTTCCTGCCGGACGATGTAATTGGCGTATGTCGCGTCCCTCTTAAGCTGCGAAGAGATTTCCGTATCTATCGACGCGAGATCAGGATCAAGCGCAATGAGATCCCTCACCTCGACCCCAGGAAATGACAGGACCTGCATCCCGTTTCGCCGGGTTCCGTCCTGATTAACCGTGATCCCCGTCGCAACGAGATCACGCGGCGTGTAGCTGGCAGCATCCAACCGCGCGCGCGCAGCATCAAGCCGGGCCATCTTGTCCTCGAACACACGCTGGCGCGCCTCGCCGACGCAGCCCGCCTTTATCCCCAGGGGCGTCAGCCGCTGATCCGCGTTATCGGCGCGCAGCGACAGGCGAAACTCGGCCCGCGAGGTGAACATGCGGTAGGGCTCGGTCACGCCCCGCGTGGTGAGATCGTCGATCATCACGCCGATATAGCTGTCGGCCCGGCTGAACGTTACCGGCGGAACGCCCCTTGCGTGACAGGCCGCGGTGAGGCCGGCGACAAGACCTTGGGCCGCCGCCTCTTCATAACCGGTGGTGCCATTGATCTGTCCGGCGAGAAAGAGTCCCGGAACGTCCCGGACCGCAAGCCGCGCATCGAGCGCGCGCGGATCGACATAATCGTATTCAATCGCATAGCCCGGCTGGAGGATATCTGCCCGTTCAAGGCCGATAATGGAGCGAACATAGGCCTCCTGCACCTCCGGCGGTAACGAAGTGGAAATACCGTTCGGGTAGATTACCGAACCAGAAAGGCTTTCTGGTTCGAGGAATATCTGATGCGAAGACTTATCGGCAAATCGGACGATCTTGTCCTCGATAGACGGGCAATAACGCGGGCCGATGCCCTCGATATGGCCGCCATACATAGCAGAGCGACCGAGGTTCTTCCGAATGATCTCATGGGTCGACGGGTTGGTATGTGTGATGCCGCACGACACCTGCCGCGCCACCGGCGCGCGAGAAAGAAAGGAAAACATCACCGGATCGTCATCCGGCGGCTGCGCCTCGAGCACGTCCCAGTTGATGCTCCGCCCGTCAAGCCGCGGCGGGGTGCCGGTCTTGAGGCGGCCAAGCGGAAGGCCGAAACTGTCAATGCGCTCGGCCAGGCGAAGGCTCGGTGGGTCACCCATCCGCCCACCGGGGCGCGAGACATCCCCGATATGGATCACACCGCGAAGAAACGTGCCCGTGGTGAGAATGACGGCCCGTGCAGGAATCTCGCTGCCATCGGCAAGGATCACGCCCGCGACGGCGCGCCCAGCCATCATGAAATCAGCGGCTTCACCTTCGATAATCGTGAGACTTCGCTGCGCCGCGAGGATGCGTTGCATTTCAGTGCGGTAGATTTTCCTGTCGGCCTGCGCCCGCGGGCCTTGGACGGCGGGGCCCTTACGGCGATTGAGCAACCGGAACTGAATTCCGGCACGATCCGCGACACATCCCATGACACCGTCCAGCGCATCTATTTCGCGCACGAGGTGACCCTTGCCCAGGCCACCGACGGCCGGATTACAAGACATGACGCCGATCCCCTCGGTAGACAAGGTGATGAGTGCGGTATGTGCTCCCGTTCGGGCCGCTGCATGGGCAGCTTCTGCCCCAGCATGACCGCCACCAATCACCAGCACGTCGAATTGTTTCACGTGAAACACCTCTCACTTGCCAAGGCAAAAGCTCGCAAAAATTTCTCCAAGCACCGCCTCCACATCTATACGCCCTACCAGAGAATCAAGAGCGCGCACAGCCGTGTGGATCTCTTCCGCCGCGATATCGGACTGCGCCTCACCGCCATCGAGCGCCGCCAGGGCAGAGCCAAGCGACCCGGTGGCACGCCGCATCGCCGATTCGTGCCTGGCGCGAATTGCAAGCCCGCCGCCTTGCGCGCGCGAACTCAGGCACTCGGTAATCCGCGCGACAAGCCGATCAACGCCAAGCCCCGTGAGCCCCGAGACGCCATCCACCATGTCAGGCAAAAGATCGGCCTTGGGCCGGAGTGTTATATCGCCTTCTTGCCAGATGCCCTCGAATATTTCCGGGTCATCGCCCAGAAAAATCCGCAGGTCCGACGCGCGGGCGCGGGCGCGGGCGCGGGCGATACCGATGGACTCCACCGCATCGCCCGTCTCTCGCAGCCCTGCCGTATCAAGAAGGACCACGGGCAGGCCGCCCAAATCCATCCGCACCTCGATTACATCACGGGTGGTCCCGGCATATTCCGATGTGATCGCAGCCTCGCGCCCCGCGAGCATGTTCAGAAGCGTCGACTTCCCCACATTCGGCGCCCCAAGGATCGCGACCTCGAAACCTACGCGGATACGTTCGGCAACCGCGAACCCCGATATCTCTGCCTCAACGCTCGCCAACACATTTGTCAGCAGTTTCCGCACCTCGGGAAAAACATCAACGGGCACGTCTTCATCGGCGAAATCAATGGTAACCTCAAGCAGCGCCAAGGCGCGAATAAGCGCCGCCCGCCACTTGTCACAAGTGGCCCCCAAAGCACCGGAAAAAACCCGCATCGCTTGGCGCCGCTGCGCCTCGGTCTCCGACTCCAGAAGATCAGCCAGCGCCTCGACCTGGGTCAGATCCAAGCGGCCATCGGACAGCGCGCGGCGTGTGAATTCACCGGGATCGGCCGCCCGTAAACCGGGCAGGGAGCCAAGACGGGCAAGCAGCGCGGAGATAACCGCAGGGCTGCCATGTGTCTGAAATTCGAGCACAGGCTCCCCGGTAAAGCTCGCGCCCTCGGGGAAATAGAGCACGATCCCCTCGTCAAGTCGCGCCCCGTTCGCATCGGTCAGCACCCGAAGGCTCGCGACACGCGGAGCGGGAAGCCCGCCACATATCACGCTGGCCGTAGCCGGAACCTCGGGGCCAGACACCCGGATCACTGCGATACCGGCCTTTCCCGGCACCGTGGAGAGGGCAAATACAGTGTCCATCGCGAGACTATAGTCGCCGTCAGGTATTCATGGAGTCGAAAAACTCGGAATTTGTCTTGGTCTGCTTGAGCTTCGACAACAAGAATTCCACGGCATCCGTTGTCCCCATCGGGTTGAGAATCCGGCGCAACACGAATGTCTTCTGCAATTCCAGCTTGTCGATCAAAAGCTCTTCCTTACGCGTGCCGGATTTCAGGATGTCAATCGCCGGGAACACCCGTTTGTCTGCAACCTTGCGGTCAAGCACGATCTCGGAGTTACCGGTGCCCTTAAACTCCTCGAAAATCACCTCGTCCATGCGGCTGCCCGTCTCGATGAGCGCGGTCGCAATGATCGTCAACGAGCCGCCTTCCTCGATATTCCGCGCAGCCCCGAAAAACCGCTTGGGACGTTGCAGCGCGTTGGCGTCGACACCACCGGTCAACACCTTACCCGAGGACGGCACAACGGTGTTGAAGGCACGCCCCAACCGGGTGATCGAATCCAGCAGGATCACAACATCGCGCTTATGCTCAACAAGGCGCTTGGCCTTCTCGATGACCATATCAGACACAGCGACATGGCGCGTTGCCGGCTCGTCAAAGGTAGAGCTGATAACCTCGCCGCGGACGGACCGCTGCATATCGGTTACCTCCTCGGGCCGCTCGTCGATCAGCAGCACGATGAGATAGCATTCGGGGTGGTTCACCGCGATGCTGTTGGCGATATTCTGCAACAGCACTGTCTTGCCCGTGCGCGGTGGCGCCACGATCAGCGAGCGTTGCCCCTTTCCGATCGGGGCAACAAGATCAATGAGGCGGGCCGAGCGATCCTTGATCGTCGGGTCCTCGACCTCCATCTTGAGCCGTTCGTCGGGATAAAGCGGCGTGAGGTTTTCAAACGCGATCTTGTGGCGGGCCTGCTCGGGGTCTTGGAAATTGATCTGGGTGACCGATGTGAGGGCAAAATATCGCTCCGTGTCATCGGGCTGCCGAATCTCTCCCTCGATCGTATCGCCTGTGCGCAAGGAAAACTGCCGGATCATATCGGGTGACACATAGATGTCATCCGGGCCGGGGAGGTAATTGGCCTCGAGCGAGCGAAGGAAACCGAACCCGTCCTGAAGTACCTCGAGAACGCCATCGCCAAAAATGGTCCAGCCTTCTTCGGCCCGCTCTTTCAGGATCGAAAACATCATCTCGCCCTTGCGCATGGTCGAGGCGTTCTCAATCTCGAGATCCTCGGCGATGTCGAGCAGGTCTTTGGCGGTCAGTGCCTTGAGTTCGGCCAGGTTCACACGGTCTTCAGACATTAAAGGCCTCGAATGGTGCCGAAACCCGGAAGGGCCAGCAACGGATGAGAGGGGAATTCGATGCCGCCGGACGGCAGCCAACACTGTCTTAGGCTTCGTGTAGGCCAACGTCAAGCCAAGGCAGTTCGGCGTCATTTTCTTATAAAATAAAGAATTTTTAAGAAATGATGATGAAGTAGGGGAGGGCACAGCCTGTGGATTACAAGGTTATCGTCAATTTTATCTACTAAGGATAATCGTGTGGATATCGCGTGCAAATGATCCGGCACAATCGTTCTGAAACGAAATTTACCTATGTTGATCAATAATTTATATGTAAGATAGCATCTTATGAGAGCTATGTCGCGTCAGTGGATAACTAACAGGGGCGAAGTTCTCCACAGGCGGATTCTATCCTTTTCCAGAGCGGACAAGATGTTGGCAGGGCATCCGAAATATCAGCCGTGAGGATAGTTCTCCCGGACAAGCCATCCGGGCTTGATCCGTCGCCGATTTTGTCATCAGGTTATCCACATGGATTCAGGCCTCATTCTCGCCTCCGGCTCTGTCATCCGGCGCACTCTTCTAGAGAATGCGGGGCTGCGGATCGTCGTCAGGCCCGCAAACGTTGACGAGACTACGCTGCGTGATTCGCTCGTGGCGGAGAATGCGGCCGCGCGTGACATCGCCGATGCGCTTGCGGAAATGAAGGCGCAACGCGTTGGAGCCAAGCTGCCGGGGCGTCTGGTTCTGGGTTGTGACCAGGTGCTGAGCCTCAAGGGGCAGCTTTTGTCGAAGCCGGGCAGCGTCGGTGAGGCGCGCGAGCAATTGCGCCAGATGCGGGGCGCAACGCATGAGCTTTTGTCGGCTGCGGTGATTTGCGAGGGAAACACGCCGGTATGGCGGCATATCGGGCGTGCGCGGCTGACGATGCGGGCCTTTTCCGATGCGTGGCTGGAGGGGTATCTGGAGCGCAACTGGCCCGATATTTCCGAATCCGTCGGGGCGTATAAGCTCGAGGCGGAAGGTGTGCGCTTGTTTTCCCGGATAGAAGGCGATTATTTCACCGTGCTGGGCTTGCCGCTTCTCGAGCTGTTGGCCTACCTGACCTTGCGTGGAGATTTGCCGGGATGAGCCATGACCGTATTCCCCTTGCCGGTGTAATCGGATCACCGATCGCGCATTCGCGCTCGCCGCAGCTTCATGCCCATTGGCTCAAGACGCTGGGGATCCAGGGGTTTTACATCCCGATGGACGTAACCGAGGCCGATCTTGAATCCGTGCTTCGGGCCTTGCCGATGATGGGGTTCCGGGGGGTAAATATCACCGTGCCGCACAAGGAAAAGGCGTTGGAAATCGCCGACATGGTGACCGATCGCGCGACGTTGATCGGGGCGGCGAACACGCTGGTCTTTCGCGAGGATGGGCAGATTCAGGCGGATAATACCGATGGTTACGGGTTTACCGAAAATTTGCGGCAAAATGCGCCGGGCTGGACGCCAGAGGCTGGACCCGCCGCCGTGCTTGGGGCCGGCGGCGCGGCGCGGGCGGTGATCGCGGCGCTTCTGGATGTGGGCGTGCCGGAGATCCTGCTGTCAAACCGCACGCGGGTCCGGGCCGAGGCTTTGCAGCAACAATTCGGCCGTCGGGTGGTGGTGGTTGAATGGGTTCAGGCAGGCAACATGCTGGAAGAGGCCGAAACGGTGGTAAACACCACCACGCTTGGCATGGTCGGCCAGCCGCCGTTGCGCGTGCCGCTCGACGGGTTGCGCAAGGGGGCGGTGGTGACAGACCTTGTCTATGCACCGCTTCAGACGCGGTTGCTTATCGAGGCGGAAAAGATGGGCTGCGTGGCGGTCGATGGGCTCGGGATGCTCTTGCACCAAGCGGTGCCGGCGTTCGAGAGATGGTTCGGCACAAGGCCGGAGGTGGACGCGGCAACGCGCGCGGCGGCATTGCGATGACCTTTCGGCTTGGGCTGACCGGCTCTATCGGGATGGGGAAATCGACCACGGCGCAGCTTTTTGCCGAAGAGGGTTGCGCCGTCTGGGATGCGGATGCCGCCGTTCATCGGCTTTATGCCAGGGGCGGCGCGGCCGTGGCCCCGATCGCCGCTGCGTTTCCTGACGCGGTGGTTGATGGGGCGGTGGATCGCGGGCGGCTGCGCGCGATTATCGCGGATGACACAGGCGCGCTGGCGCGGATCGAGGCGATCGTTCATCCGCTCGTGGCACAGGATCGTGCCGCGTTCATCGCCGCGCGAGAGGCGGATGTGACGGTTCTCGACATTCCGCTGCTTTACGAGACGGGGGGCGAGCGCGATCTTGATGCCGTTGCGGTGGTGAGCGTGGCACCCGAGGAACAGCGCGCGCGCGTGCTGGCACGGGGCACGATGAGCGAGGCGGATTTCGAGACTGTTCTGGCCCGTCAGGTACCGGATGGGGAAAAACGCGCGCGCGCGGATTACGTCATCGAGACCGACACGCCGGATCATGCGCGCGCACAGGTGCGCGCGATCCTCGCAAGGATCAGGAAGGGGGCAGATGATGCGTGAAATCGTTCTGGACACCGAAACCACCGGGCTGGAGCCGTTCGACGGGCATCGAATCGTCGAGATCGGCGCGGTTGAGCTTTATAATCACATGCCCACGGGGCGCACTTGGCACCAATACATCAACCCCGCGCGCGACATGCCGCAAGAGGCGTTCGCGGTGCATGGGCTGGGCGAGGAATTCTTGCGCGACAAGCCGCTTTTCGCGGAAATAGGCCCTGGATTTCTCGAATTCATCGAGGATGCGCCGCTGGTGATCCATAACGCGGCGTTTGACATGAAATTCCTCAATGCAGAGCTTGGCTGGTGCAACCTGACCCCCCTACCGATGGACCGGTCCATCGACACGCTGACGATGGCGCGACAGAAATTCCCCGGCGCGCCTGCTTCGCTCGATGCGCTGTGTCGACGGTTCGGTATCGATAATACGGCGCGCACATTGCACGGCGCACTGCTCGATTCCGAGATCCTTGCCGAGGTCTACCTGGAATTGATCGGCGGGCGGCAGCCGGACTTTGCATTAAGCGCCGAGCAAGGGGCGACACGGGTCAAATCAGGCGGGAATAGTCCCGCAAACTGGCGCCCTGAGCCGCGCTCTCGGCCCCTTGCGCCGCGCTTGACCGAGGCCGAGCGCGCGGCGCATGAAGACTTCGTTGCCGCGATGGGCGAGGGCGCGCTTTGGGCGCGATAAAGTTTAAACGGCGCGACGGCTAGCGGTGACGTAATTCACGCTCAGGTCGCGATCCGAGAGCCGCCATTGCCATGTGATCGGGTTGAACACGAACCCCTTGCGATCCACCGGGTCGAGACCGGCCTTGGCCAGCAGGCCGAACAATTCATCGGGGGTGATGAATTTCGACCATTGATGCGTGCCCTTGGGCAGCCAGCGCATGACATATTCCGCCCCGACAATGGCCATGCCAAAGCTCTTGGCATTGCGGTTGATGGTGGAGCAGAGCATCAGACCGCCGGGCTTGAGCAGATCATGGCAGGCGCTGAGATAGGCGAGCGGATCGGAGACATGTTCGACCACCTCCATGTTGAGCACCACGTCGAAACGCTCGCCCTTGGCGGCCATGTCCTCGGCCGTGGTGTGGCGGTAGTCGATATCAAGGCCCGACTGTTCGGCATGGACCTGCGCCACGGGGATGTTGCGCGGCGCGGCATCGGCACCCACGACATCGGCGCCGAGCCGCGCCATCGGCTCGCTCAGAAGCCCGCCGCCGCAACCGATATCGAGCAGGCGCAATCCCTTGAACGGCGCGTCGGTGCCAAGATCGCGGTCAAATTCTGCGGCGATCTGCGACGTGATGTAATCGAGGCGGCAGGGGTTGAGCATGTGCAGCGGCTTGAACTTGCCGTTCGGATCCCACCATTCGGCGGCCATCGCCTCGAATTTTGCGACTTCGGCAGGGTCGATCGTGGTTTGCATTCCGGTCTCTCTGTGGCTCAATGGGATATGATCAGTATATAGGACGGGAATGGACAGAGTCGCGAGCCATAAGAGCGCAGTGCAATACCTCCACCCGCCGGTCGAGCCATTCGACCGGCGCATGATGGATGTGGGCGATGGGCATTCGATTTATGTCGAGCAATCGGGCCGCGCCGATGGTGTGCCGGTGGTGGTGCTGCATGGCGGGCCGGGGGGCGGATCGAGCCCAGCGATGCGGCGCTATTTTGATCCCTCGGTTTATCGGATCATCCTGTTCGATCAGCGCGGCTGTGGCCGCTCCACCCCCCATGCCAGCGTTGAGGCCAATACGACATGGCATCTTGTGGCCGATATCGAGCGGATTCGCGTGGCGCTTGGGCTTGAGGCCTGGATTGTTTTTGGTGGAAGCTGGGGCGCGACGCTGGCGCTGATTTATGCGCAGACGCATCCCGACCGCGCCCGGCATTTGGTGCTGCGCGGTGTGTTTACCATGACGCGGGCCGAGCTTGACTGGTTCTATGGCGGCGGTGCGGCGGCGTTCTGGCCCGAGACATGGGCGCGGTTCACGGCGCTGATCCCCGAGGCCGAACGCGACGACATGATCGCCGCCTATCACAAGCGGCTGTTTTCCGGCGATATGGGCCAGGAAATCCCCCATGCCAAGGCATGGTCGGCCTGGGAAAACGCGCTTGCCACGGTGCAATCAACCGGGGTTGGGGGCGACACGCCTGCCGATTACGCGCGCGCCTTTGCGCGGCTGGAAAATCACTATTTCCACAATCTCGGGTTTCTTGAAAAGGATGAGCACATCCTCGACCACATGCACCGCATCGCCCATATCCCTGGCACCATCGTGCAAGGCCGCTATGACATGATTTGCCCGCCCGCCTCTGCGCATCGGCTTGCGGCGCGCTGGCCTGCCTGCGATCTGCGGATGGTGCCGATGGCCGGGCACGCGCTGTCGGAGCCGGGGATCAGCGCCGAGCTTGTCCGCGTCATGGCGCGGCTGGCAGAGCGGTCCTGAGCGGCGCGCGGCCCGGTGATGGACAGCTTGCGCGAGATTTATGAGAGCCGCGTGGCGAAAGGCACGCTTAGCCGTGACGCGGCGCAAGAGGCGGTGTTGCCGGAGTTCGAGCGGATTCGCGCAGGGCTGGCCAAGACGCCGAGGCAGGGACTGTTCCGGCGCAAGACGCCGCCGCCAAAGGGGCTTTACCTTTGGGGCGGGGTCGGGCGCGGCAAGTCGATGCTGATGGATATGTTCGTCGAGAGCGTCGATGTGCCCAAGCGGCGCGTGCATTTTCACGCCTTCATGCAGGAAATCCACGCCGCGCTTCACGCCGAGCGCGCGCGGGGCGCGGCCGATGCGCTCGCCCCGGTGGCCGCCGGTGTGGCGCGTGAGGTGAGGCTTCTGGCCTTTGACGAGATGCAGATATCTGACATCACCGATGCGATGATCGTCGGGCGGCTTTTCACCGCTTTGTTCGAGGCCGGGGTGGTGGTGGTGACCACCTCCAACCGGGTGCCCGATGATCTCTATGAAAACGGCCTCAACCGGCAGCTTTTCGAGCCGTTCATCGCGCTTGTGAAAGAGCGTATGGTGGTGCGGGAAATGGCGGGGCCGGTCGATTACCGGCAGGACCGGCTGGCCGGGAGCCGGGTTTACTTTACCCCCGTGAACGAGGGTAATCGCGCCGAAATAGAGACGCTTTGGCACGATCTGACCGAGGGCCGCGCCGCGCCGCACGAGATCATCGTGAACAAGCGCGCCGTGGTGATCCCGGCGTTTTACAACGGCGTTGCGCGGGCGACATTCTATGACCTGTGCGGTCGCGCGCTGGGGCCGGCGGATTTCCTCGCGCTGGCGGGGGCGGTGCGGGTTCTTGTCTTGGAGAATATCCCGCAGATGGGACGCAGCAATTTCAACGAGGCCAAGCGGTTCGTGACGCTGATCGACGCGCTTTACGAGGCGCGGGTGCGGCTGATCTGCCTCGCAGCCGCAGAGCCGGAATACTTGTATATCGAGGGCGAGGGATCGTTTGAGTTCGCGCGCACGGCAAGCCGCTTGCGCGAGATGCAATCGGCGGGTTGGGGGGAGGATGGCTGAGCGCGCTTGCCATAAGCCTGCCGTATTGTTCTGGCACAGTTATGGTAAAGAGATGAGGCAGACCGCAGAATGACATCCCTTGGCGCGCGCATGGTGGAGGTGCTTGGCCCGATCCATGTCATCAACCTTGCCGAACGCCATGACAGGCGGCGCGAATTTGCGCGGCAGTTGCGGCGCGTCGGGCTGGGCTTTGATGATCCGGGGGTGGTGCTCTTTGATGCCGTGCGGCCCGATACGCTGGCGGGGTTTCCAACCATCGGCGCGCGGGGCTGTTTCCTGAGCCATCTCGATATCCTGCGCGCGGCGCGCGATGCTGGGGCAGAGCGGATCGCGATTTGCGAGGATGATCTCGATTTCAGCGCCGATTTCGAGGTGCGCGCGCCTGCGGTGCTCGATGCGCTGGCGGCGGCGGAGTGGGATATCTTCTACGGTGGTTTCGACGCTGCGGCGCATGGGATGAAGGTGCCGACGGGCCTGTTGCGGCTCGATCCGGGGCAGAACGTGCTTTGTACGCATTTTCTGGCGCTGCGGCGCCCGGCGATTGCGGCGTTGGTGCCCTACCTAGAGGCAATGACGCGGCGCGAGATGGGCGACCCAAAGGGCGGGCCGATGCATGTCGATGGCGCCTATTCGCATTTTCGCGCCGATCATCCGCAGATGGTGACGCAAGCGGCCTGCCCGACGCTGGGCCATCAGCGCGCCTCGCGCACCGATGTGCACGATCTGCGCTGGTTTGACCGGCTGCCGGTGTTTCGCGAGGCGGCGCAGGTCTACCGCCGCTTGCGCTAGAAATCCGCGCTTGCAAAGCGCGCAGAGGCGGCCTATATGCGCCATTGACAGCGGCACCGCGGGCCTTCCGCCGGTTCCACCGGGTAAGACAACGGGCCGCGCGCCCGTTTTTTTGTGCCCCGATTTCTGCGTGGATATCATGACCAACGACCTCATCGCCAAGGCCGCCATTGACCGCAGGCTTGCCGAGATCATCACGCCGGTGATCGAGGATATGGGATTCGAGCTTGTGCGCGTGCGTCTCATGGGGGGCAAGCTGCCGCTCTTGCAGATCATGGCTGATCGGCCCGAGGGCGGTATCGAGGTGGATGATTGCGCGGCGATCAGCACGGCGGTAAGCGCGATTCTCGATGTCGAGGACCCGGTGAGCGATCCCTATACGCTCGAAGTGTCATCGCCGGGCATCGACAGGCCGCTGACCCGGCTCAAGGATTTCGAGGAATTCGAGGGCTACGAGGCCAAGATCGAGACCGCCGAGCCGATCGACGGGCGCAAGCGGTTCAAGGGTGTGCTTGCCGGTGTCGAGGGTGACGAGGTGATGGTGAACGTTGCCGAGGGCACCATCGGCCTGCGGTTTGACTGGCTGTCAGATGCCAAGCTGATCCTGACCGACGAGCTTATTCGCGAGATGCTGCGCGCGCGCAAGGCGGCGGGCGTTATCGACGAGACAGATTTTGACGCGATAGAAACCGATAGCGGTTCCGAGGAGGACTGAGAATGGCAATCACATCGGCCAACCAGCTTGAGCTTTTGCAGACGGCAGAGGCGGTGGCGCGCGAAAAGATGATCGACCCCGGTCTGGTGATCGACGCGATGGAAGAGAGCCTCGCGCGCGCCGCCAAGAGCCGCTACGGCGCGGAGATGGATATTCACGTCACCATCGACCGCAAGACCGGGCGCGCCGCGTTCACCCGCGTGCGCACCGTGGTCGAGGAAGAGGCGCTGGAGAATTATCAGGCCGAGTTCACCCCCGAGCAGGCCAAGGCCTTTTTCCTGCCTGCCAAACCGGGGCGCGATGAATTCTGGCTGCGCGACGGCGTGCGGATCGACCCGGCAGAGGCGGGCGCGCCGCAAGTGGGCGACGCGTTTCACGAGGCGGTGCCGCCGGTGGAAATGGGCCGCATCGCCGCGCAGAGCGCCAAGCAGGTGATCCTGCAAAAGGTGCGCGAGGCCGAGCGCGACCGCCAATACGAGGCGTTCAAGGATCGCGCGGGCACGATCATCAACGGCGTGGTCAAGCGCGAGGAATACGGCAATGTCATCGTCGAGCTTCAGGGCTTTGGCGAGGCGATGCTGCGCCGCAACGAAAAGATCGGGCGCGAGGCCTATCGCCCCGGCGAACGCATCCGCGCCTATGTCAAGGACGTGCGCCGCGAGCAGCGCGGCCCGCAGATTTTCCTGAGCCGCACCGATCCGCAGTTCATGGCAGAGCTGTTCAAGATGGAAGTGCCCGAGATCTACGACAATATCATCGAGATCAAGGCGGTGGCGCGCGATCCCGGCAGCCGCGCCAAGATTGCGGTGATTTCCTATGACAATTCGATTGATCCGGTCGGCGCCTGCGTCGGTATGCGCGGCAGCCGCGTTCAGGCGGTGGTCAACGAGCTTCAGGGCGAGAAGATCGACATCATCCCGTGGAACGAGGATCAGGCGACCTTCCTTGTCAACGCGCTGCAACCCGCCGAAGTGGCCAAGGTGGTGATCGACGAGGACGCGCAGCGCATCGAGGTGGTGGTTCCCGAGGATCAGCTTTCGCTGGCCATCGGGCGGCGCGGGCAGAACGTGCGGCTGGCAAGCCAACTGACCGGGCTTGATATCGACATCATGACCGAGGCGCAGGACAGCGAGCGGCGGCAGAAGGATTTCGAGGAGCGCACCAAGCTCTTCATGGATACGCTCGATCTTGATGAATTCTTTGCACAGCTTCTGGTGGCCGAGGGATTCACCAATCTCGAAGAGGTCGCCTATGTCGAGGCCGACGAGCTTTTAACCATCGACGGGGTGGACGAGGACACCGCCGGTGAGCTTCAGGCGCGGGCGCGCGATGTGCTCGAGGCGCAGGCCACCGAGGCGCTCGCGGCGGCGCGCGCGCTGGGGGCCGATGACAGCCTTATCGGCTTCGAGGGGTTGAGCCCGCAAATGGTGCTGGCGCTGGCCAAGGACGATGTGAAATCGCTGGAGGATTTCGCCACCTGCGCCGATTGGGAGCTGGCCGGTGGCTGGACCACGGATAATGGCACGCGGGTAAAGGATGATGGCATACTCGAGCCGTTCGACGTGTCGCTTGAGGAAGCGCAGGATATGGTGATGACCGCGCGGGTCATGCTTGGCTGGGTCGATCCCGATGATCTGGCACCGCAGGCCGATGAGGCCGATGACAGCACCGGAACAGAAGAGGAGACCGGGGCCTGATCGCTCAGGCCTCGGGGTCACTCATGGGTCGCGGTGGGCAATCCAGGGATCGCACGGACGGTCCGGCACGCAAGTGCATCGCAACCGGGCAAGAGCGCCCGAAGGCGGAGCTTGTGCGGTTCGTGATCGGGCCGGATGGCGCGGTGGTGCCGGATGTGGCGGGCAAGCTGCCGGGACGCGGCATCTATGTCATGCCCACGCGCGAGGCGCTGACCCGCGCCGCCACCAAGGGCCTTTTTGCTCGCGCGGCGAAACAGCCGGTGACTGTGCCCGAGGATCTTGCCGGAATGGTCGAGGCGCTGATCGCGCGGCGGCTCATCAACCTCATCAGCCTTGCCCGCAAGGGTGGCGGGGCGGTGGCCGGGTATGAAAAGGTCAAGAACCGGCTGACACAGGACGGCGTGCGCGCCCTCATCCAGGCCAGCGACGGCTCGGAACGCGGCAAATCGGGGCTGACCACGCCCGAAGGGGCCACCTATATCGGCTGGCTTACCGCCGACGAGCTTGGCCAGGCTTTCAGCCGTCAAACCACGATCCATGCCGTGCTCGGCTATGGAGGTTTGGCGCAACGTGTTGTAGAGGAGGCCGCAAGACTGAAAGGTCTGCGGGTCTCGGACGGCGAGACTTCGCGCCGGAAAGGAAAGTAAGAAAACATGAGCGACAACGACGGAAAGAAACCTCTGGGTGTGCGTGGCGGTCCCCGTGCGGGAAACGTGAAGCAGAGCTTCAGCCACGGACGCACAAAGAACGTCGTGGTGGAAACCAAGCGCAAGCGGATCGTGGTGCCCAAGCCGGGTGCCGCGCCGGGCGCTGGCATGTCCGCCAAGCCGTCCGTCGGAGTTGCCAGCAGCAACAAGCGCCCCGCCGGGGTGTCAGAGGCCGAGCTTGAGCGCAGGCTCAAGGCGCTTGCCGCCGCCAAGGCGCGCGAGGCGGATGATGCCGCGAAACGCGAGGCTGAGGAAAAGGCCCGCGAGGAAGAGCGCCAGCGCCGCCGCGACGAGGCCGAGGCCAAGGAGCGCGAACAGCGCGAGGCCGAGGAAAAGGCCCGCCAGAAAACCGAGGAAGAAGAGCGCCGCAAGCGCGAAGCCGAGGCGGATGCCGCCAAGGCCGCCGCGCCGGTCTCTCCAGAGAGCGCGCCCGGATCGGTCCGGCAGGCACCGCCGTCAAAGGCCGCCCCCGCGCCGCGCAAGCACGAGGATGACGACAAGGGCGCGCGCCGCGGCAAGGGCCGTGGCGGCGAGGATGGCCGCCGCGCGGGCAAGCTGACGCTCAACCAGGCGCTGTCTGGTGGCGAGGGCGGACGCCAGAAAAGCATGGCCGCGATGAAGCGCAAGCAGGAGCGCGCGCGGCAAAAGGCGATGGGCGGGGCGCAGGAGCGCGAAAAGGTCGTGCGCGATGTGCAACTGCCCGAGGTGATCGTTGTCTCCGAGCTTGCCAACCGCATGGCCGAGCGCGTCGGCGACGTGGTCAAGGCGCTGATGCAGAACGGTATGATGGTCACGCAAAACGAATCCATCGACGCCGATACCGCAGAACTCATCATCGAGGAATTCGGCCACCGCGTCGTGCGGGTGAGCGATTCGGATGTCGAGGACGTGATCGCGCATATCGACGATGCGCCCGAGGATATGAAGCCGCGCCCGCCGGTCATCACCATCATGGGCCATGTTGACCACGGCAAGACATCGCTCCTCGATGCCATTCGCGACGCCAAGGTTCAGGCCGGCGAGGCGGGCGGGATCACCCAGCATATCGGCGCCTATCAGGTGACAACCGATACCGGCGCGGTGCTGAGTTTCCTTGATACGCCCGGCCACGCGGCCTTTACCTCGATGCGTTCGCGCGGGGCGCAGGTCACCGATATCGTCGTTCTGGTGGTTGCCGCCGATGACGCGGTGATGCCGCAGACGATCGAGGCGATCAACCACGCCAAGGCGGCCAAGGTGCCGATGATCGTGGCGATCAACAAGGTCGACCTGCCCGCTGCCGATCCCGACAAGGTGCGCGCCGATCTCTTGCGCCACGAAGTCGTGGTCGAGGCCATGTCGGGCGATGTGCAGGATGTCGAGGTCTCGGCGATCACCGGGCAGGGGCTTGATGAATTGCTTGAGGCCATCGCGCTTCAATCCGAGATCCTGGAACTCAAGGCCAATCCCGACCGCGCCGCCGAGGGTGCCGTGATCGAGGCGCAGCTTGACGTGGGCCGCGGCCCCGTGGCCACGGTTCTGGTGCAGAAGGGCACGCTCCGCCAGGGCGATATCTTTGTCGTGGGCGAGCAATACGGCAAGGTGCGCGCGCTCATCAACGACCGGGGCGAGCGCGTCAAGGAAGCCGGGCCATCGGTGCCGGTCGAGGTGCTTGGCCTCCACGGCACGCCCGAGGCAGGCGATGTTCTCAACGTCGTCGAGACCGAGGCGCAGGCGCGCGAGATCGCGGAATACCGCGCCGATGCGGCCAAGGAAAAGCGCGCCGCCGTTGGCGCGGGCACCTCGCTCGAGCAGCTTCTGGCCAAGGCCAAGGAAGACGAGAGCGTCAAGGAACTGCCCATCGTGGTCAAGGCCGATGTGCAGGGCTCTGCCGAGGCCATCGTTCAGGCGATGGAGAAGATTGGCAACGAGGAAGTGCGCGTGCGCGTGCTGCATTCGGGTGTGGGCGCGATCACCGAATCCGATATCGGCCTCGCCGAGGCCTCTGGCGCGCCGGTTCTGGGCTTCAACGTGCGGGCCAACGCGCCCGCGCGCAACAGCGCCAACCAGAAGGGTGTGGAAATCCGGTATTACTCGGTGATCTATGACCTTGTGGACGATGTGAAGGCGGCGGCAAGCGGCCTGCTCGGGGCGGAAATCCGCGAGAAATTCATCGGTTACGCCCAGATCAAGGAGGTCTTCAAGGTCACCGGCGTGGGCAAGGTTGCCGGCTGTCTCGTCACCGAGGGCGTAGCGCGCCGGTCTGCCGGGGTGCGGCTGTTGCGCGATGACGTGGTGGTGCACGAGGGCACGCTCAAGACGCTCAAGCGCTTCAAGGACGAGGTTGCCGAGGTGCAATCGGGCCAGGAATGCGGCATGGCCTTCGAGAAATACGACGATATCCGCGAGGGCGACGTGATCGAGATTTTCGAGCGCGAGGAGATCACCCGCACGCTGGCGTGATCGCTGGATCAACCGGGATCGGGGCGGCCTTTGGGCCGCCCTTTTTCATGGGTGGGCCTACAGCCAGTCGCGCAAGATCGGGATCAGCGGCAGGTCGGCAGGGGGCATGGGATAGGCGCGTAAATCCTGCGGCCGCACCCATTTCAATGCCTGTCCCTCGCGCCCCTGCACCATGCCCTGCCATTTGCGGCAGGCGAAAAGCGGCATGAGCAGGTGAAAATCCTCGTAGGAATGGCTGGCGAAGGTGAGCGGCGCGAGGCAGGAGGCCCATGTGTCGATCCCGAGTTCCTCGCGCAATTCGCGGATCAGCGCCGCCTCGGGGGTCTCGCCCGGTTCGACCTTGCCGCCGGGAAACTCCCACAGCCCTGCGAGGGATTTACCCTCGGGCCGCTGCGCCAGAAGAACGCGCCCATCCACGTCGATCAGCGCGACCGCCGAAACAAGAACAACCTTCAAGACCGATAATCCGCGTTGATCTCGATATAGCCGTGGGTCAAATCGCAGGTCCAGACGCGCGCGGTCCCTCCGCCGAGGCCAAGATCGACATGGATCACGATTTCGGCGTTTTTCATGTAGGCGGCGGCCTTTGCCTCGTCATGTGCGGGGCTCACCTCGCCCTCGCGCGCCACCTCCAGATCGCCGAACCAGATCGACAGGCGGTCGCGATCCGCCCGCATGCCGGATTTGCCGACCGCCATGACAACGCGGCCCCAATTCGGGTCTTCGCCGGCTATGGCGGTCTTGACCAGCGGCGAATTGGCGATGGATTTGGCGTGGATATGCGCCTCGGCATCCGAGGCGGCCCCGGTGACCGAGACCTCGACGAATTTCGTCGCCCCCTCGCCGTCGCGCACCACCTGATGCGTCAGATCGAGCATGACGCGGCGCAGCGCCTCCATGAAACCGACGTTATTCTCGGTCACGCGAATGCCCGAGACCCCCGTTGCCGCCATCAACAGCGTGTCGGAGGTGGAGGTGTCGCTATCAACGGTGATGCAGTTGAACGTCGTGCGGTTGAGCGCGCTCACCATATCCTGCAACACCGCCTGCTCCATCGCGGCATCGGTAAAGATATAGACCAGCATCGTCGCCATGTCGGGGGCAATCATCCCCGATCCCTTGGCGATACCGGCGATATGCACGCTCTGCCCGTCGATGGTGACGGTCTCGTGCGCGCCCTTGGGGAAAGTGTCGGTGGTCATGATCGCGCGTGCGGCTGCACCGATGCCATCGGGCGCAAGCCTGCCCGCCAGATCGTCAAGACAGTCGGTGATGCGCGCATGGGGCAGCGGCTCGCCGATCACCCCGGTGGAGGCGGTAAAGACACGGGCGGCGGGCACGCCCAGCCGCTCGGCCACCGCCGCCGTCACCGCCTCGACCGAGGCCGTCCCGCGCCGCCCGGTAAAGGCATTGGCATTGCCGGAATTGACAAGGATCGCCGCGCCGGGGGCAGGATCGCCGCCGATCTTGGCCTGACAATCGAGAACCGCCGCCGAGCGCGTGGCCGAGCGGGTGAACACCCCCGCGACCGCCGTGCCCGGCGCGAGGCTTGCCAGCATCACATCTGTGCGGCCCGCATAACGCACCCCGGCCTCGGCAGTGGCGAATCGCACGCCGCCGATTTCGGGCAGGTCGGGAAACGCAGGCGGTGCAAGCGGCGAGGCCGGCAGGGATTTGCCCATGGGATCAGTTCTCCAGCAGGTCGAACCGGTTGATGAGATCGGGCGACATTCCGTCGCTGCCGGAGCGGTCAACCTCGGCCTCGGTCTCAAGCTGCGCGATATGGGCCTCGAGTGCCTGCCTGCGCAGTGTGTCGGCCAATTCGTCGCGCACCTCGTCAAGCGTGGGGCGTGCCTTCACGCGGGTCTCGTTGAGCTTGATGACATGCCAGCCGAATTGCGTCTGCACCGGGGCCGAGACCTCGCCCACCTCAAGCGCGGCAACCGCCTCGAAAAACTCCGGCACCATGACGCCCGCCCCGAACCAGCCAAGCTCGCCGCCCGAGGGGCCGGAGGGGCCGGTGGAATGCTCTTGCGCCAGCGCCGCGAAATTGGCACCGCCGTTGATTTCCTCAACGAGCGATTGCGCCTTTTCTTCGGTTTCAACAAGGATATGCGCGGCGCGATACTCGGTTTCCTCGGCGGATTCGGCATATTCGCTGTCATACGCGTCCTGAAGCGCATCGGGGGTAACGGCGGCCTCGGTGACGGTGCTGATCACATCCGACGCGGTAACCGCGCGTTCCTCATTGTCGAGCCGCAGCCGCGCTGTCGCCGAAAGATCGCCCTCATGCGACTGGCGCAACAGCTCTTGTTGCACAAGCTGGTCGAGCACACCCTTGAAGAGCACATCGGCGGGAATCTGGTTGTATTGCTGCGGGAGCGTGGCACGCAGCGCAAGCATATGGCCGAGGGTGATCTCGGTCTCGCCCACGGTGGCCATCACCTTGTCGAGGTCGGGCGCATCCTGCGCGGCGGCGGGTGTTGTGGCCGCGAGGGCGGCGATCAGCGCGGGAGCGACAAGTTTGTGAAACATCGGCGTTGTCCTTTATCCATGACGCCGCATCGCCCTGAGGGCCCGCGACGTTGACAGTTTTCCGGCGGCCCCTTACATCGCCTTGGTATCGAAGGCGCGACCCACCTGCTCGCGCCCGTTCTAGGGCGCGCAGGCAAGCGGGGCAAGCGATTGCCTTTCACAGAAGTCAAAACACCGGATCGGACGAGACATGCTTGGTATTGGAACGGTCGCGCGCAAGATTTTCGGGACACCGAATGATCGCAAGATCAAGGCGACGCGCCCGCTGGTCGCGCAGATCAACGCGCTGGAGCCGGAATTCGAGGCATTGGACGATGCCGGACTGATCGCCAAGACCGAGGAGTTTCGCAAGCGCATAGCGGGCGGCGAAAGCCTTGATGCGCTCCTGCCCGAGGCCTTTGCCAATTGCCGCGAGGGCGCGCGCCGGGCGCTGGGCCTGCGGGCCTTTGATGTGCAGTTGATGGGCGGGATATTCCTGCACCAGGGCAATATCTCCGAGATGAAGACCGGCGAGGGCAAGACGCTGGTGGCGACCCTGCCCGCCTATCTCAACGCGCTCTCGGGCAAGGGCGTGCATATCGTCACCGTCAACGACTATCTCGCCAAGCGCGATGCCGACTGGATGAGCAAGGTCTTTGCCGCTCTCGGGATGACCACGGGCGTCGTCTATCCGCAACAGCCCGAGGCCGAGAAAAAGGCCGCCTATGCCGCCGATGTCACCTATGCCACCAATAACGAGCTTGGCTTTGACTATCTGCGCGACAACATGAAAGCCTCGCTTGAAGAGATGAACCAGCGCGGCCACAATTTCGCGATTGTCGACGAGGTGGACAGCATCCTGATCGACGAGGCGCGCACGCCGCTCATCATTTCGGGGCCGAGCCAGGATCGCAGCGATCTTTATCGCAACATCGACGTGGTCATCCCGGAATTGACCGAGCAGCATTTCAGCCTCGATGAAAAGACCCGCAACGTCACCTATACCGACGAGGGCAACGAGTTTCTCGAACAGCTGCTGCATGATCGCGGGCTCTTGCCCGAGGGGCAATCGCTCTATGATCCCGAAAGCACGACCATCGTTCACCACGTCAACCAGGGCCTGCGCGCGCACAAGCTTTTCTCGCGCGACAAGGATTACATCGTGCGCGGCGGCGAGGTGGTGCTGATCGACGAATTCACCGGGCGGATGATGGCGGGGCGGCGGCTCTCGGACGGGCTTCATCAGGCCATCGAGGCCAAGGAGGGCTGCGAGATCCAGCCCGAGAACGTGACGCTCGCCAGCGTGACATTCCAGAATTATTTCCGGCTTTACGATACGCTGTCTGGCATGACCGGCACGGCGGTGACCGAGGCCGAGGAATTCGGCGAGATTTACGGGCTTGGCGTGGTCGAGGTGCCCACCAACCGCCCCATCGCCCGGATCGACAAGGATGATGCCGTCTATCGCACCGCTCGCGAGAAATACGAGGCCATCGTCGAGGAAATCCGCGAGGCCCATGAAAAGGGCCAGCCGACCCTTGTCGGCACCACCTCGATCGAGAAATCCGAGATGCTGAGCGGGCTTCTGACCAAGGCGGGTATACCGCATAACGTTCTCAACGCGCGCCAGCATGAACAAGAGGCGCAGATCATCGCCGACGCGGGCAAGCTTGGTGCCGTGACCATCGCCACCAACATGGCCGGGCGCGGCACCGATATCAAGCTGGGCGGCAATGTCGATTTCCAGGTCATGGAGGCCATCGCCGCCGATCCCGAGAGCGACCCCGAGGCAATCCGCAAGCGCATCGAGGATGCGCATACCGCCGATGAACAGGCGGTGATCGCGGCGGGGGGCCTCTTTGTGCTCGCCACCGAGCGCCACGAGAGCCGCCGCATCGACAACCAGTTGCGCGGGCGCTCTGGCCGTCAGGGCGATCCGGGGCTGTCGGCCTTCTATCTCAGCCTCGAAGATGACCTGATGCGCATTTTCGGCAGTGATCGGCTCGAAAAGGTGCTCTCGACGCTGGGCATGAAAGAGGGTGAGGCGATCATTCACCCGTGGGTGAACAAGAGCCTTGAGCGTGCGCAGGCCAAGGTAGAGGCGCGCAATTTCGACATCCGCAAGCAGCTCTTGAAATTCGACGACGTGATGAACGAGCAGCGCAAGGTGATCTTCAAGCAGCGGCTCGACATCATGAAGGCCGAGGATCTGAGCGAGATCGTCGGCGACATGCGCGCCGAAGTCATTGGCGATCTGGTCGACGAGTTCATGCCGCCGAAAACCTATGCCGATCAGTGGGATACCGACGGGTTGCAGGCGGCGGTGCGTGAACGGCTCAACATGGATCTGCCGGTCGCCGACTGGGCCGCCGAGGAAGGCGTTGACGACGAGGATATCATCGAGCGGCTGGACCGTGCCGCATCCGAGATGATGGCCGCTAAGGCCGCGCAATTCGGCTCCGAGACGATGCGCATGATCGAAAAACAGGTTCTGTTGCAGGCGATTGACAGCAAATGGCGCGAGCATCTGCTGACGCTGGAGCATCTGCGATCCGTGGTCGGGTTTCGCGGCTATGCGCAGCGCGATCCGCTCAACGAATACAAGACCGAGGCGTTCCACCTGTTTGAAACCATGCTCGACAGCCTGCGAAGCGAGGTGAGCCAGAAACTCGCCCAGATCAGGCCGATGACCGAGGAGGAACAGACCGCCCTGATGCGCGATCTCGAGGCGCAGCGCGCGGCGATGGCGGCGGCGGCGCAGCCCGCAGACCCGTCGGAGGGGTTTCCCGACGCGATCCCCGGCTTTGTCGAGGCGGACTCGGCGACCTGGGGCAATCCGGGGCGCAACGATCCCTGTCCCTGCGGCTCGGGGCGCAAATTCAAGCATTGCCACGGGCGGCTGGCCTGAAGCGGCCCGAATGATCCCGCTTTCCTGACACTGTGAGGCCTTTTTTAACGGCTATCCCCTAGCCTTGACGTGGTCGAGGTTTGGAGGGCGGTATGGCCCAGATTAAGCGTTACATCATCGCCGGCGGCATTCTTGTATGCGCGCTCGGGGCGGCATTCATAATGAAAGCGGGGGCCACCACGCCACCGCAGCAGAGCGCGGCACCGCGCGCAGAGCCCCCCGTAAAGATATCGGCAATCGAGCTGGCATCGGCCCCGGCGCTGCCGGTCCTGCCCGATGCGGTGCCGCTGCCCGATGCGCGCGTGATCCGCGCCGTCGCCCGCGATGTGCCGTTGTCCGGCGATCTCCCGTCGGAGGAGCGCGCGCCGTCCTTTTCCTGCGAGGCGGAAATGACCGCCTCGCCGCGCGACGCCGCCATCGTGCGTCTCGACATCGAGGCCACTTGCCGCCCGAACGCGCGAGCCACGCTGCATCATTATGGAATGATGGTTACGGTGCTGACCGATTCGGACGGGCGCGCGCGTATAGATGTGCCCGCGCTAAGCCAATCGGCGGTGTTCATCCTCGCCTTCGAGGATGGAAAGGGTGCGCTTGCAACGGCGCAGGTCGACGATCTGCCGCTTTACGACCGCTACGTGGTGCAATGGCGCGGCGATGCGCAGAGCCTGCGGCTTCATGCCTTTGAATACGGTGCCGATTTCGGCCAGCCCGGCCATGTCTGGTCCAGGTCTGGCCATGACGAGGCCGAGGGCTTTGTCATGCGCCTTGGCGATGACGCGCCCGCCCCGGCCCTGCGCGCGGAAATCTACACCTTCCCCACAGCGGGCGCGACGCGCGACGGCACGGTGGCGCTGCGGCTCGAGGCCGAGGTGACCAAGGATAACTGCGGCCGCGATCTTGAGGCCCAGGGCATTTCCACCGGGGGCGAGGATGCGGCGCTGGAGGTGAGCGATCTGGTTCTCCCGATGCCCGATTGCGCGGCGGTGGGCGAGTTTCTGGTGTTGAAAAACCTGTTCAATGACCTGAATATCGCGCAAAACTGACGCGCGGCAATTCAGGGATCGAAACATGGCGGGACTGCGTGCGGCTGGCCTCGCTGCGTTGCTCATCTTGGCGGGGTTCGCGCCGCTTGCGGCGCAAGATGTGCTGCTGCGGTCACATGACGGCGCGGTCGAAATCGCCGGAGACCTGCTGGGCTTTGACGGCGAGTTCTACCGCGTCGATACCATCTATGGCGAGTTGACCATCGACGGCTCGGGCGTGACCTGCGAGGGACCGGGATGTCCCGATCTCGAGGCTTTCGTCGCGCACGCGGTGTTTTCTGGCGCGCCGATCATCGGGCGCGTGCTTGTGCCATCGCTGCTCGAGGCCTTTGCCATACGAGATGGATACGTTCTTGCGCGCCACGATGGCACGCGTGACGGCGATGATCTTCGGGTGACTCTTCATGCGAAAAACGCTGAAAAAACGCTGCTTGGCGAGTTTCGGTTCCGGCTGACCAGCTCGGACGAAGGCTTGGCCGACCTGCTCACCGGCGAGGCGGATATCTCTATGAGCCTGCGCGAGGCGCGTGCCGGGGAACTGGCCCGCGCGCGCGAGGCCGGTCTGGGCGATCTCGCCGCCCCGGCGCGGATGCGGGTTCTGGCGCTCGACGCGCTGGTGCCGATCGTGGCCCCGGCCAACCCGGTGCAGAGCCTGAGCCTGCGCGACCTGTCGGCCATCCTGACCGGCAAGATCGCGAATTGGGCCGCATTGGGCGGCCCCGATGCGCCGATTGACGTGCATTTGTGGGCCCCGGAGACGGGCATAGGCCAGGCTACCGCCGATCAGGTCGTGCGCGTGGATGCGAGCGAATTGACAACCGCGATCAGAGCGCATCGCGACGGGGCCGGGCTGGCGCGTGCGGTGGCGGCCAATCCCTTTGCATTCGGACTCACGCTGCGTTCGGAACAGGGCGAGGCGTGGGAACTGGCCCTGACCGGGCCGTGCGGTTTTGCGCTGCGGGCGGATCGACGGACGGTCAAGACCGAGGATTACCCGCTGACCGCGCCGCTGCTTCTCTACCTCCCCGCCCGCCGCCTGCCCAAGCTGATACGCGATTTCATCGCCTATCTCGACGATCCCTCGGCGCAGCTTGTCATCCGGCGGGCGGGTTTTGTCGATCAGGCCCCTGAGGAGATCGGCATTGCCCGGCAGGGCGACCGGTTTGCCAATGCCATCGCGCGGGCCGAGCCCGAGACCGGGCTTGACGAGCTCAAACGCATGGTTGGGCTGTTGGCCCCGCTGCGGCGGTTGACGACAAGTTTTCGGTTCGAGACCGGTTCGGCCCGGCTTGACGTGCAGTCGCGCGCCAATGTCGAACGGCTGGCCGATTCGCTGCAACAGGGGCTTTACGATAATCGGCAGATCGTCTTTGTCGGGTTTTCAGATGGCGAGGGGGCGGCGCGGGCCAACCGCGAGATTGCGCTTCGCCGCGCAAAGACGGTGCGTGACGCGGTGGTGGCGATGGCCGAGACCGCGCGGCTCGACCGGGTGGCGATGTCGGTGGATGCCTTTGGCGAGGCGATGCCGATGGCCTGCGACGACACCGCCTGGGGCCGTCGGGTGAATCGGCGGGTCGAGGTCTGGGTGCGCTGAGCGCTCAGAGATAGCCGTCGGCGCGAAAGCTCACCTCGGCGGATTTTCCGATGATGACATGGTCGTGGAGCACGAGGCCAAGCGCCTCGGCCGCGCGCTGCACCTCGGCGGTCATGGTGATATCTGCCTGCGAGGGGGTGGGATCGCCGGAGGGGTGGTTGTGCACGAGGATGAGCGCGCTGGCATCGAGGAGCAGCGCGCGCTTGACCACCTCGCGGGGATAGACCGGGACGTGATCGACGGTGCCGCGCGCACTCTCCTCGTCGGCGATGAGCATGTTCTTGCGGTCGAGATAGAAGACGCGGAACTGTTCGGTTGCGCGATGAGCCATGCTGGTGCGGCAATAGGCGATCAGCGCAGCCCAGGATGAGATCGCGGGCCGCCCGATCACGCGGGCCTGCGCGAGCCGGTGGGCGGCGGCCTCGACGATGCGCAACTCGGTGACGACAGAATCGCCCACGCCCGCGACCTCGCAGAGTTGCCCGGACGGGGCGGAGATCACCCCGGCGAAATCGCCGAATCGCGCCAGAAGGGCATGGGCCATGGGTTTGACATCGCGGCGGGGGATGGCGCGAAAAAGCACAAGCTCGAGCATCTCGTAATCCGGTATCGCCGCCGCGCCGCCGTTGAGAAACCGTTCGCGCAGGCGGCGGCGGTGATCGCGGATATAGGAGGGCTGCGGCGCGGCAGTGCGGGTGCGCGCGACAGGCGCGGGGGCCGCGGCAAAGAGCGGCAGGCTGGCATCGTTAAAGGCGGCGGGCGTGTGCATGTCCCGCAGCATCGCGCGCCCGCGTTACCAAAGGCTTAACGTCGGCACGCCTGCCGTCAGCTTTTCATCGAATCCCAGAAATCCTTGACCGAGGAGAAGAAGCTCTTGCTCTCGGGGTTGTTGTCCTCGCTCATCTCCTCGAATTCGCGCAGCAACTCTTTCTGGCGGGTGGTGAGGTTGACCGGGGTTTCGACCGCAAGCTCGATCATCATGTCGCCCCGCCCGCCACCGCGCAGCGCCGGCATCCCCTTGCCACGCAGGCGCATCTGACGCCCCGATTGCGAGCCGCCGGGGATCTTGACGCGCGAGCGCCCGCCGTCGATCGTGGGCACCTCGATATCGCCGCCAAGGGCCGCGCGGGTCATCGAGACCGGAACGCGGCAGAAGAGGTTGCTTTCTTCGCGCTCGAAAATCTCGTGCGGGGCCACCTCGATGAAGATATAGAGATCGCCCGCCGGGCCGCCGCGCATCCCCGCCTCGCCCTCACCCGAAAGGCGGATGCGGGTGCCGGTCTCGACGCCTGCGGGGATATTGACGCTCAGCGCGCGTTCCTTGGGCACGCGGCCCTGGCCCTGGCAGGATTTGCACGGGTTCTTGACGATCTGGCCAAGCCCGCCGCAGGTGGGGCAGGAGCGTTCGACCGTGAAAAAGCCCTGTTGCGCACGCACCTTGCCCATGCCCGAGCAGGTCGGGCAGGTGCTGGGTTGCGCGCCGCCTTCGGCCCCCGATCCGTCGCAGGCCTCGCAGGTGGCGGCGCTGGTGACCTTGATGGTCTTCTGAAGTCCGGCATAGGCCTCTTCGAGCGTCACGCGCAGGTTATAGCGCAGGTCCGCCCCGCGCGCCGCGCGTTGCCGCCCGCCGCCGCGCTGGCCGCCCATGAAATCGCCAAAGAGGTCGTCGAACACGTCCGAGAAGGCCGAAGCGAAATCGCCCTGCCCCTGCCCGCCGCCAAAGCCACCACCGGGGCGTGGCCCGGCCCCGTTGCCCATGCTCCCGTCAAAGGCGGCATGACCAAAGCGATCATAGGCAGCCTTTTTCTCGGGGTCCTTGAGCACGTCATAGGCCTCGCCCGCTTCCTTGAACTGGCGCTCGGAATCGGCGCTGTCCTTGTTGCGGTCGGGGTGCAGCTCTTTCGCCTTCTGGCGATAGGCGCGCTTTATCTCGTCTGCCGAGGCCCCCTTGGACAGGCCGAGCACCTCGTAATAGTCGCGTTTGGCCATCTGGGATCTCCTTCAAGCGCGGGCCGGGGCCGTGTATCGGCCCCGGCACAAGGCATCGGCCTCAGCGGCGCTTGTCGTCGTCGATATCCTCGAAATCGGCATCGACGATGTCATCCTCTCCGGGGCCGGCATCGGCGGGGTTGACGCCATCATCACCCTCGTCCTGCGTGGCCTTGTAGATGGCCTCGCCAAGCTTCATAGAGGCCTCGGCGACGTTCTGGATACCGGCCTTGATCTTGTCGGCGGTCACGTCATCCTTGGCGAGATCGTCCTTGAGCGCGGCAACCGCCAATTCGATCGCCTCGACGGTGGTCGGATCGACCTTGTCGCCATGCTCTTCGAGCGATTTCTCGGTCGAGTTGACGATGCTTTCAGCCTGGTTGCGGGCCTCGACAAGCTCGCGGCGGGCCTTGTCACCCTCGGCGTTTTCCTCGGCCTCGCGCACCATGCGCTCGATATCCTCATCCGTGAGGCCGCCCGAGGCCTGGATGGTGATCTTTTGCTCCTTGTTGGTGCCCTTGTCCTTGGCCGAAACCGAGACGATGCCGTTGGCGTCGATATCGAAAGTCACCTCGATCTGCGGCATCCCGCGCGGCGCGGGGGGGATGTTTTCAAGGTTGAACTGGCCGAGCATCTTGTTGTCGGCGGCCATCTCGCGCTCGCCCTGGAAGACGCGGATCGTCACCGCGGACTGGTTGTCCTCGGCGGTCGAGAAGATCTGCGACTTGTTGGTGGGAATGGTGGTGTTGCGGTCGATGAGGCGCGTGAACACCCCGCCGAGCGTTTCGATCCCGAGCGACAGCGGTGTCACGTCGAGCAGGACCACGTCCTTGACATCGCCTTGCAGCACGCCGGCCTGAATGGCGGCACCCATGGCGACCACCTCATCGGGGTTGACGCCCTTGTGCGGCTCGCGGCCAAAGAACTTGGTCACTTCCTCGATCACCTTCGGCATCCGCGTCATGCCGCCGACAAGCACCACCTCATCCACCTCGGAGGCCGAGATCCCGGCATCCTTGAGCGCGGCCTTGCACGGCTTGAGCGAGGCGGTGATGAGATCGCCTACCAGGCTTTCAAGCTTGGCGCGCGTCAGCTTGACCACCATGTGCAGCGGCTGCCCGTTGGAACCCATCGAGATGAACGGCTGGTTGATCTCGGTCTGGCTGCTGGAGCTGAGCTCGATCTTGGCCTTCTCTGCGGCTTCTTTCAGGCGTTGCAGCGCCATCTTGTCTTGCGTCAGGTCAACGCCATGCTCTTTCTGGAACTCGCTGGCGAGGTAGTTGACGATCCGCATGTCGAAATCCTCACCGCCGAGGAAGGTATCCCCGTTGGTGGATTTCACCTCGAAGAGGCCATCGTCAATCTCGAGAATGGTCACGTCGAACGTGCCGCCGCCAAGGTCATAGACCGCGATGGTGTGGGTGTTTTCCTTGTCCAGACCATAGGCAAGCGCGGCCGCCGTCGGCTCGTTGATGATGCGCAGCACTTCAAGGCCGGCGATCTTGCCTGCGTCCTTGGTGGCCTGGCGCTGGGCGTCGTTGAAATAGGCGGGCACGGTGATGACGGCCTGCGTCACCTCTTCGCCGAGATAGCTCTCGGCGGTTTCCTTCATCTTGCCGAGGATGAAGGCGGAAATCTGGCTGGGCGAATATTTCTCGTCGCGCGCCTTGACCCAGGCATCGCCATTGCCGCCGTCGATGACGGCAAACGGCATGTTCTTCTTGTCCTTGGCGAGATCGGCATCGTCGGCACGACGCCCGATCAGGCGCTTGACGCCAAAGATGGTGTTTTCCGGGTTGGTCACGGCCTGCCGCTTGGCGGGCTGGCCGACAAGGCGCTCGCTCTCGGTGAAGGCGACGATGGAGGGGGTGGTGCGTGCCCCTTCCGAATTCTCGATCACGCGGGGCTGGCTGCCATCCATGATCGCGACGCAGCTATTGGTGGTTCCGAGGTCTATACCAATCACTTTGGCCATGTTTTCGATCCCTTTCCAGTCAGGCGATGTGGCGGAGCTCCGACCCGTTTCGGCATCGGGCCCCGGTTTTGTGAAGCGGGAAGGCCGGTGGCCTGCCCCGCGTTTCGAGCGCTATATAGGCAGGGTCCATCACCCCTGCAAGCATAGCTGCCCGCGCTTTTCGGCCAATTCGGTTTAATTGTCACCATCGCCAAGGCCTCAGCGCCGCGCGCTCCACGACAGCGAAGCGTGCCTGCGGGTGTAGAACTCGCCGATCAGCCCGAGTGCCACGAGAACGATCCCGACATAGATCGGATACATCAGCGATGTCTTGTGCGGGAAGTAGTTGATGAAGACGAATCCGCGCGCCTGGTCGATGTTGTGAAACAGCGGGTTCCAGGCGAACATGTAATACATCTTGGGCGGCAGCATGTTGACCACGAACATCTTGCCCGAGGCGATCATGTTGGCCCGCTGGTAGATCGAGGTGAAGAGCGTCACGAATGTCGGAAACCACGGCTTGAGCGCGAGCATCACAAGTCCGGCCCCGACCCCGGTGAACCAGCCCAAAAGCACCATGCCGTAGGAATAAATCGGCTGATAGATGGTGATCGGGGTAAACATGACATGATAGACGAACAGCACGATGAGAAGCGACAGCGTCTGGATATAAAGCGCCCCGAGCGCCGCCGAGGAAATCGTGATCGCCGTGTTCATCGGCGCGTGCTGCATCATCGGAGAGGCCGGCCCCTCGGATCCGGCGACCGCGCCCATCGCCTTGATATGGGTGATGTAGATGAAAATTCCCGACATCATGAACAACAGGAAATCGCCGCGTATCTTGGCCGCCTTGAGGCCGAGAACGCTGAAGAACAGGTAGAAGGCGAGGACCATGATGACCACGGTCAGGATGTTGAGCCCGAGCGCCACGATCGCGTTGCCGTGCTGTTGGCGGATGCTGCGCACGGTGGCGTGGTAGATCAGTTCGAGGATGACCACCGCCGAGTGTAGCGAAGACTTGGGCCGGACGGTCTTGAACATTCGGTTTTGCCTCGTTTGCGGCGATCTGACTGCGCGATCTGCGCGCCCGGTTCCTTGCCGAACCGCCTCGAGCATATCATAAGGGGGTCTGACAGAACCATCTCCTAGCGCGGTAAAGTGGCGCAAAACAGGCAAGGGAATGACGATTTGGAGCATGAACGGCTGATATCGGAAATGCGGCGGCTGGCGCTTGTGGCCGGGGATCGCATCATGGAGATCTACGAGGGGCCGGATTTCGAGGTAAAGCTGAAATCCGACGACAGCCCCGTGACCGAGGCCGACGAGGCCGCGGATGCGCTCATCTCGGCGGGGCTGCGGGCGGCGTTTCCCGATGTCGCGCTGGTCACCGAGGAGCAGGCCGCCTCGCACGGGCAGAGCGCGCGCAGCTTTCTCATCGTCGATCCGCTGGACGGGACCAAGGAATTCATCAACCGGCGTGGCGATTTCACCGTCAACATCGCCTGGGTCGATGAGGGCACCCCGGTGCGCGGGATCGTCTATGCCCCCGCGCGCGGTCGCATGTTCTATACCCTGCCCGATGGCAGCGCGGTCGAGGAGACAGGCCCGTTCGACCCCGAAGTGCCGGGGCGGCAAACCCCGCTGCGCGTGTCACGGCCCGACAACGCGGCGCTGATGGTGGTGGCGTCCAAATCGCATCGCGATCAGGCCACCGACGATTACATCTCGCGCTATGACGTGCGCGACATGACGAGCGCGGGATCGTCGCTCAAGTTCTGTCTCGTGGCCTCGGGCGAGGCCGATCTTTATCCGCGCCTTGGCCGCACGATGGAATGGGACACCGCCGCAGGCCATGCCGTGCTGGCGGGTGCGGGCGGGCATGTGCTCGATTTCGACACGCTCGCGCCGCTGGCCTATGGCAAGCCCGGCTTTGAAAACCCGTTCTTCATCGCCTGCGCGCCGGGCGTCGATCTCAGGAAAGGCTAGGCCATGTCGGTCCTTATCGTCATCCCCGCGCGCTATGCCTCGACCCGCTATCCCGGCAAGCCCCTGGTGCCGCTCCGGGGCGCGGGGGGCGCGGCGCGCACGCTGATAGAGCGGTCGTGGCGCGCGGCCTGCGAGATTTCGGGCGTGGATCGCGTGGTGGTGGCCACCGACGATGACCGCATCCGCGACGCCGCAGAGGGATTCGGGGCCGAGGTGGTGATGACATCGACGAATTGTGCCAACGGCACCGAGCGCTGCGCCGAGGCACATGCCGCGCTGGGCGGGGGGTATGAAATCGTCGTCAACCTTCAGGGCGATGCGCCGCTGACCCCGCCGTGGTTCGTTTCGGATCTCATCACGGGGCTGCGCGCGGATGCAGCGGCCGAGGTGGCGACGCCGGTCTTGCGCTGCGACGGGCGCGCGCTCAATGGCTTTCTCGAGGATCGCGCGGCGGGGCGCGTGGGCGGCACCACCGCCGTTTTCGACCGCCACCGCCACGCGCTCTATTTCTCCAAGGAGGTGATTCCCTACACCTCTGCGCGCTATTCCGACGGCGATGCCACGCCGGTATTTCACCATGTCGGCGTCTATGCCTATCGCGCGCAGGCGCTCGCGGCCTGTCCGGGCCTTGAGGCGGGGCCGCTGGAAGGGCTGGAAGGGCTGGAACAGCTTCGGTTCCTGGAAAACGGGCGCGCGGTCCTCTGTGTCGAGGTCGAGGCGCGCGGGCGGCAGTTCTGGGAGTTGAACAACCCCGAGGACGTGCCGCGCCTTGAGGCGATGATGCAGGAGATGGGGATTGCCTGAGCGGCCCTACCACGCGCCCAAGGGCGGGCTGCCGCCGCAGACCCGGCTGCTGACCGGGCGCGCGGTCTTTACCGAGGCCTATGCCGTCATTCCCGGCGGTTGCCTGAGCGATATCGTGGCAAGCCTTCTGCCGTTCTGGGAGGGCGCGCGGTTCTGGGTGCTGGCGCGGCCGATGTCGGGCTTTGCAGAGACATTCTCGCAATATCTCGCCGAAATCGCCCCCGGTGGCGGCAGCGACCGCCCCGAGACAGAGCCGGGCGCGCAGGCGGTGCTTTTCGTGCTCGAGGGCGAAATGCGGCTCTATCTTGGCGGAAAAGCCCATGATCTGGCACCCGGCGGCTATGCCTATATCCCGCCCGGTTCCGATTGGCGTCTGCGCAATATGGGCGAGGCGCCGCTGCGCTTTCACTGGTTCCGCAAGCGCTATGTGCCCGTCGAGGGGCTGGATGCGCCGTCGCCCGTGGTGCTGAACGAGCGCGAGATCGCGCCTGTGGAGATGCCCGATACCGGCGGTGTCTGGGCGACGACGCGGTTTGTCGATCCTGACGACCTGCGCCACGACATGCATGTGACCATCGTCACCTTTCAGCCCGGTGGCGTGATCCCGTTCGAGGAAACGCATGTGATGGAGCACGGGCTTTACGTGCTCGAGGGCAAGGCGGTCTACCGGCTCAACCGCGACTGGGTCGAGGTGGAGGCGGGCGATTTCATGTGGCTGCGCGCGTTCTGCCCGCAGGCCTGCTATGCTGGCGGGCCGGGGCCGTTTCGCTATCTGCTCTACAAGGATGTGAACCGGCACATGCCGCTGGCCCTCGGGCCGTGTGCCTGATGCATCGCCTGACAAAGAATTTTCACAGTTGCTCCTTAACTTAATACAAATTAGGCGTCAGCGATGTATTATGCTGACAAAAAGCGATTGAGGAGCAGTTCATGCGTAAACGAGTAACCAAGGCGATTTTTCCGGTGGCGGGTCTTGGCACGCGGTTTCTTCCGGCAACGAAATCGGTGCCCAAGGAAATCATGACGCTGGTCGACCGCCCGCTGGTGCAATACGCCATCGACGAGGCGCGCGCGGCTGGGATCAAGGAATTCATCTTCGTCACCTCGCGCGGCAAAAGTGCGCTGGAGGATTATTTCGACAACGCCCCGCAGCTTGAGCAGGAATTGCGCCGCAAGGGCAAGGATGAGCTGCTCGAAATCCTCAAATCCACCAATATGGATTCGGGCGAGATCGCCTATATGCGACAGCACAAGCCGCTGGGCCTTGGTCATGCGGTGTGGTGCGCGCGCCGCTTCATCGCCAACGAGCCGTTTGCCGTGATCCTGCCCGATGACGTGATCGCCGCCGAAAAACCCTGTTTGCAACAGATGGTCGAGGCCTTTGACGAGACCGGCGGCAACATGGTCGCCGCGATGGAAGTGCCCGACGCGATGACGAAATCCTATGGTATCCTCGATGTGAAAGAAGACATGGGCAGCATCGTCTCGACCAAGGGCATGGTGGAAAAGCCCGAGCCGGGCACCGCGCCGTCAAACCTTGCCGTGATCGGGCGCTATATCCTGACGCCGACGGTGTTGCAGAAGCTGAACAAGAAACAGACCGGCGCGGGGGGCGAGATCCAGCTCACCGATGCCATTGATGCCGCGCGCGAGGATGGCGAGGAGGTCTATGGTTTTCGCTTCAAGGGGCACCGTTTCGATTGCGGTTCCAAGGCCGGGTTCCTTCAGGCGACCGTGGCCTTTGCGCTCGCGCGTGACGACCTGCGCGACGACCTGTTGAACTACATCACCGACGTGGTCCATGCAGACAAGGCTGCGCAATAGGCCGGGGGCGTCTCCGTGAGCAACATTCTCGTCACCGGCGGCGCGGGCTATATCGGCAGCCATGCCTGCAAGGTGCTCCGCGCGGCGGGATATACGCCGGTCAGCTATGACAATCTGAGCACTGGCTGGCGCGATGCGGTCCGCTTTGGCCCGTTCGAGGAGGGCGATCTGACCGATCGCGCGCGGCTCGATCAGGTCTTTGCCGCATGGCAGCCCAGCGCGGTGATGCATTTCGCCGCGTTGAGCCAGGTTGGCGAAAGCATTCGCGCGCCGGGGCTTTACTGGCACAACAACGTCGCCGGATCGCTCTGCCTGATGGAGGCGGCGGTGGCGGCAGGCTGTCTCGATCTCGTGTTTTCCTCGACCTGCGCCACCTATGGCGACCACGATAACGTGCTGCTCGACGAGGGTTGCGCGCAGGTGCCGATCAATGCCTATGGCGCGTCGAAACGCGCGATCGAGGACATGCTGCGCGATTTCGAGGTGGCGCACGGGCTGCGCCATGTCATTTTCCGCTATTTCAACGTCGCCGGTGCCGACCCCGAGGCCGAGGTGGGCGAGTTTCACCAGCCCGAGACGCATCTTGTGCCGCTGGTGCTCGATGCCGTCGCGGGGCGGCGCGATGCGCTCACCATCTTTGGCACCGATTACAAGACACCCGACGGCACCTGCATCCGCGATTATGTGCATGTCATGGACCTGGTAGAGGCGCATATCCTCGGCTTGCGCTGGCTTGAGGCGGGGCATGACAGCCGCGTGTTCAACCTTGGCTCCGGCACCGGGTTTTCTGTGCGCGAGGTGATCGACGCGGCCGAGGCGGTGACCGGTGCCCCGGTGCCGGTGGTCGAGGGCGCGCGGCGGGCGGGCGATTGCACGCGGCTGGTCTCTGGCTCTACCCGCGCCGGGGCCGAGCTTGGCTGGGTGCCCGCGCGCTCGACGCTTCGCGAGATGATCGGCGATGCCTGGCGCTGGCACCGCGCTGGACATTACGACGCGTAGCACCGACGCTGCGCCCGGTGGCAAGAGGGCAGCGGATGGCGCGCGCAAAGATTGGCGATCTGGCACTGGCCTACAAGCTGCGCTGGCGGCGGCGCAGGCTTTTGGTGCGCGCCGTGGCCAAGCGGCGGCAGTTGCACGCCGTGGCCGACCGCACCGGCACCATCGCGCCGGGCGCGATCCTGTGCTTTGCCACCATGCGCAACGAGGCGCAGCGGGTGGGGCATTTCCTCGACCATCACCGCCGCCTTGGCGTGGATCATTTCCTGATCGTCGAGAACGACAGCACCGATGGCACCCGCGCGCACCTTGCCGCGCAACCCGATGTTTCGCTATGGACCACGGCGCAGAGCTACAAGCGCGCGCGCTTTGGCATGGACTGGCTCACCTGGCTGATGATTCGGCACGGGCACGGGCATTGGTGTCTGACGCTCGATGCCGATGAATGCCTGGTCTATCCCTATCACGAAACCCGGCCCCTTCCGGCGCTCTGCGACTGGCTGGAGCAACAGGGCCGCGCGTCTTTCGGGGCGCTGATGCTCGATATGTATCCCAAGGGGCGGCTCTCGGCGCAGCCCGTCCCGCAAGGCGGCGATCCGTTCGAGGCACTGTGCTGGTTTGATGCCGGGAATTATTCGATGCGGCGCAAGCACGATTTACAGAATCTATGGATCCAGGGCGGCCCGCGCGCGCGGATGTTCTTTGCCGCTGATCCGCGCCGCGCGCCGACCATGGGCAAGGTGCCGCTGGTGAAATGGCACTGGCGCTATGCCTATACCAGCTCGACCCACAACCTGCTGCCGCGTCATCTTAACCATGTCTATGACAGCGCGGGCGGCGAGCTGACCTCGGGCGTGCTGCTGCATTCGAAATTCCTCGCCACCGTGGTGGATCGCGCGGGCGAAGAAAAGCACCGGCAGGAGCATTTTGCCAACAGCACGCTTTACGATGCGTATTACGATGCGCTGACCGCCGATCCCGATCTGTGGTGCGCGCGCTCTACCCGGCTTTCCGGTTGGCGACAGCTTGAGGCGCTGGGCCTGATGTCGCGGGGCGGATGGGTATAGCGCCATGGTGGGATCGCCCTTGCGTCATAACGCGCGCGCCTGTCGTTTTGGGCACGCCCGACCTGCGCCGCATCGCCATTGGCGGGGTGGCAATAGGGCCGGTGCCCTTCAGGACACAAACTTGCTACAAACGACTCGTAAAAATGCACGCTTTCATGCGTATGCCCATCGTCTTGGCGGGCCCGATCCGTCATGAGTGCGAGGTGCCGGGGGGGCGGGCAGCGCGGTTTGTTTCGCCAAGGCCCTGGATATTGGAGGACTACGAAAAACCACTCTATGAAGAGGCCCGTCTGGACAAGCGACTTTCTTGAGATATTGGAGCAGGCATGAAGATCGAAACCACGCCCCTTGCCGGCCTTGTCGTGCTGACCCCTGACAGGTTCGGCGACGACCGGGGATTTTTCAGCGAAAGCTGGAACAGGACGCGGATGGCCGATGCCGGGTTCGACATCGACTTCGTGCAGGACAATCATTCGCTCTCGGCGCAGGCGGGCACGGTGCGCGGGCTGCATTATCAGGCCCCGCCCCACGCGCAGGCCAAGCTGGTGCGCTGCGGGCGAGGGCGGCTCTTTGACGTGGCGGTGGATATCCGGCGCGGCAGCCCGGCATTCGGGCGCTGGTTCGGGGTTGAGCTCAGCTTTGACAACGGGCGGCAGTTGCTCATCCCCGCGGGGTTCCTGCACGGTTTCGTCACCCGCGAACCGGATACCGAGATCGTCTACAAATGCAGCGATTACTACGCGCCCGAGTGTGACGGCGCGGTGCGGTTCGATGATCCCGATCTCGGCATCGACTGGGGGTTGGGCGGCAAGGCGGCGATCCTGTCGGAAAAGGACGCCCGCGCCCCCGCCTTCGCCGCATTCGAGTCACCATTCGACTGGAAGGACTGACCATGCGACTGCTTGTCACCGGAGGCTGCGGCTTTATCGGCTCGGCCGTGGTGCGGCTTGCCATCGCGCGCGGGCACGAGGTGGTCAATCTCGACGCGCTCACCTATGCAGCCTGCCCGGAAAACGTGGCCGGGGTGGCCGATAGCCCGCTTTACACCTTCGAGCACGCCGATATCCGCGACCGCGCCGCGCTTGACTGCATATTCGCCGCCCATGCGCCGGATGCGGTGATGCACCTTGCCGCCGAGAGCCATGTCGATCGCTCCATCGACGGCCCCGGCACCTTTGTCGAGACCAACATCACCGGCACCTACAACATGCTCGAGGCCGCGCGTGCCCACTGGACCCGGACGGGCAGGCCGGACAGTTTTCGTTTTCACCATATCTCCACCGACGAGGTGTTCGGCTCGCTTGGCCCAAAGGGCAAGTTCACCGAAGACACGCCCTATGATCCGCGCAGCCCCTATTCGGCCTCCAAGGCCGCCTCGGATCACCTGGTGCGCGCCTGGTTCGAGACCTACGGCCTGCCGGTGGTGCTGACCAACTGCTCCAACAATTACGGCCCCTATCATTTCCCCGAAAAGCTCATCCCGGTGGTGATCCTCAACGCGCTCGCGGGCAAGCCGCTGCCCATCTATGGCGACGGCTCCAACGTGCGCGACTGGCTCTATGTCGAGGATCACGCCGACGCGCTGCTTCTGGTGGTGGAAAAGGGCACGGTCGGTCGCAGCTACAATATCGGCGGCGAGAACGAGCGGACCAACCTTGACCTGGTGCAGACGCTGTGCGCCATTCTCGACGATCTGCGCCCCAAACCGGCGGGTTCCTATGCCGATCAGATCACCTTTGTCACCGACCGCCCCGGCCATGATGCGCGCTATGCGATTGATCCGGCGCGTATCCGGGACGAGCTTGGTTGGCGGCCCTCGGTGACGGTGGAGGAGGGGCTGCGCCGCACGGTCGCGTGGTATCTCGACAACGCGCCGTGGTGGCAGGCACTGCTGGATCGCCACGGGGTTGGCACGCGGCTGGGTGTCACGGCATGAGAGTTCTGGTCTTCGGCGACACCGGGCAGCTTGCCACCGAGCTGGCGCGCCGCGCGCCGGGCGGTATCAACCTCGACATGGCCGGGCGTGCCCGCGCCGATCTTGAGACCCCCGAGACCTGCGCTGCGCTCATTCGCGACACGGGCCCCGACGCGGTGATCAACGCCGCCGCCTACACCGCCGTGGACCGCGCCGAAGAAGACGAAGACCGCGCCACGCGGGTCAACGCCACAGCCCCCGCCGCGATGGCCGCCGCCTGCGCCGGGCTTGGCGTGCCGCTGGTGCATGTCTCGACCGATTACGTCTTTGACGGCGCAGGCACCGCACCCTGGCAGCCCGGTGATGCGCCCGCCCCGCTCGGGGCCTATGGGCGCAGCAAGCTGGCGGGCGAGGTGGCGATTCGCGCAAGCGGCGCGGATCATGCGATCCTGCGCACCTCCTGGGTGGTTTCGGCGCATGGCAGCAATTTCGTGCGCTCGATGCTGCGGCTCGGGCGCGACCGTAACACCCTGCGCGTGGTTGCCGATCAGATCGGCGGGCCGACGCCCGCAAGCGCGCTGGCCGATGCCTGCCTGAGCGTCGCAGCCCGCCTGCGCGCCGATCCCGGCCTCACCGGCACCTACCATTTCGCGGGCACGCCCGAGACATCATGGGCCGGGTTCGCCCGCGCCATATTCGAGATGGCGGGCATCGCCTGCACGGTCGAGGATATCCCGACCACCGCCTATCCCACCCCGGCGCGGCGACCGCTCAATTCGCGGCTCGACTGCACCGAAACGCAGGCCGCATTCGGCCTTGCCCCGCCCGACTGGCGCGCGGGGCTGCGCGACATCCTGACAGAGCTTGGAGAGATTTCACGATGACGAAACGCAAGGGTATCATCCTCGCAGGCGGGTCCGGCACGCGGCTTTATCCGGTGACCATCGCGGTCTCGAAACAGCTTTTGCCGCTTTATGACAAGCCGATGATCTATTACCCGCTGTCGGTTCTGATGCTGGCGGGCATCCGCGAGACCGCGATCATCACCACGCCGCAGGATCAGGACCAATTCAAGCGGCTGATGGGCGATGGCGGGCAATGGGGGCTTTCGTTCACCTATATCGAACAGCCCTCGCCCGATGGTCTTGCGCAGGCCTATCTGCTCGCCGAGGATTTTCTCGATGGGGCACCGTCCGCGATGGTGCTGGGCGACAACGTGTTTTTCGGCCACGGCCTGCCCGAGATGCTCGCCGCCGCCGACGCGTCCGAGACCGGCGGCACGGTGTTCGGCTACCGCGTGGTGGACCCCGAACGCTATGGCGTTGTGGATTTCGACGACGCGGGCCGGGCGCGCAGCATCGTCGAGAAACCGCCGGTGCCTCCGTCGAATTACGCGGTCACCGGGCTTTACTTCCTTGATGGCACCGCGCCCGCGCGCGCGCGCGCCGTCACCCCCTCGGCGCGCGGCGAGTTGGAGATCACTACGCTTCTGGAGAGCTACCTGCGCGAGGGCGCGCTCAATGTGCAGCAAATGGGGCGCGGGTTTGCTTGGCTCGATACCGGCACGCATGGCAGCCTGCTGGATGCGGGCAATTTCGTGCGCACCCTGACCGAGCGGCAGGGTTTGCAGGTCGGCTCGCCCGACGAGATCGCCTTTCGCGCGGGCTGGATCGACGCCGACGCGCTGCGCGCCCGCGCCCAAGCCTTTGCCAAGAATGAGTATGGCAGCTATCTCGCCGCGCTTGCCGAATGATCGCGGGCAGGGCAAAATCGTGAACCGCCAAACGCCGGGCGTCTCTGCCCGGACAAGACAGACTGGTAATGCTTTTTTAACCGGATTCGATACGCAACCGATGACGCTATGGCACCTTTTCAGCGCGGCGGTGATCGCGTGACCTGGCACCGGCGTCTTTGTCTGAGGACCACACCATGACCGATCTCAAACTCTATTCCATGCCCTCCTCGGGCAACAGCTACAAGGTGCGGCTGCTGCTGGCGCTTTTGGGCAGGACGGTCGACACAATCGACGTCGAATACGAATGGGAATCTCTCACCCGCGCCAAGGCGGAGGGCCGTCTGCCTTTTGGCAAGGCCCCGGTGCTGGAGCTTGGCGACGGCACGCTATTGCCGGAATCGAATGCGATCCTTTTCTGGCTGGGACAGGGCACGCGCTTTGTGCCTTTGGGCGCGCTGGAACAGGCGCGGATGCTGTCGTGGATGTTCTGGGAGCAGAACCAGCATGAGGGCGTGATCGCCGTGCGCGCGGCGCTGCTCAAATATCCGCACCGCAAGGCACAGGCCACGCCCGAGCGGCTGGCCGAGTTGCTGACAAGCGGCCATGCCCTGCTGAAGGTCATGGAAGATCACCTGAGCGGGCGCGACTGGCTGGTCGGGGGGCATGTCAGCCTCGCGGACCTGTGCCTTTACGCCTATACCCATACGGCGGACACGCATGGCGGCTTCGATCTTGCCCCCTTCCCAGCGCTGCGCGACTGGTTGGGGCGCATCGCGGCCCTTGACGGTTATGTCGGCCTCGATGCTTGAGCTTTTCGCCTATACCGACGGGGCCTGTTCGGGCAATCCCGGCCCCGGCGGCTGGGGCGTGCTGATGCGCGCGATGGAGGGCGGCGCGATCGTCAAGGAACGCGCGTTGTCGGGCGGCGAGGCGCAGACCACCAACAACCGGATGGAGCTTTTGGCTGCCATTCATGCGTTGGAGGCGCTGTCGAAACCCTCTTCCATCACCATCGTCACCGACAGCGCCTATGTGAAGAACGGCATCACCGGCTGGATGCACGGATGGAAGCGCAACGGCTGGAAAACCGCAGCGAAAAAGCCGGTGAAGAATGTCGAGTTGTGGCAACGCCTCGATGAGGCGCAGGCCCGCCACCAAGTGACATGGCAATGGGTCAAGGGCCATGCGGGTCACCCTGAGAATGAGCGCGCGGACGAGCTTGCGCGCGCGGGCATGGCCCCGTTCAAGCCGGGCAAGCCATGACGGCGCTCGCCCTGCTCGATTATGCCTCGGTGCTGATATTCGCGCTGACCGGCGCGCTTGTCGCCTCGCGCCGCCAACTTGATATCGTGGGTTTTGGCTTTGTCGCCTGCCTGACGGCGGTGGGTGGCGGCACGTTGCGCGATGTGCTTTTGGATCGCAACCCGGTGTTCTGGCTGGGCAATCCGAACTATATCCTGATTGCCTGCGCCGCCGCCCTGCTGGTTTTTGTCACCGCGCATCTGGTCGAGAGCCGCTATCGATGGCTCTTGTGGCTCGACAGTTTCGCGCTCGCCGTCGCCGTGCCCGCAGGCGTCAGCGCTGCGATGGCGATGGGGCAGGCCCCCGTGATCGTGGTGCTGATGGGCATGGTTACCGGCTGTATGGGGGGCCTCATGCGCGACGTGGTGGTGGGCGAGGTGCCCCTGGTGCTGAAACAGGGAGAGCTTTATGTCTCGGCGGCCTTTGCGGGTGCGCTTGGTGCGGTGGTCGCCGCGCGCCTCGGGGCCGAGCCGCTGGTGATCCTCGCCACTTGCGCGGTGCTCACATGGGCGTTGCGCGCAGGTTCGCTCGCCTTCGGGTGGCGCTTGCCGGTCTATCGCCCGCGCCCACCCCGGATGTGAGCGCGGGAACAGCAACCACCGCATAACCCGAATTTACGTCACAGTTTTGTCGAGTTTCCATGGTTTCTTCTTTGCCATGGAACAGCACATCGAACCACCCATGCAAGACGCTCCCAGGTTTCTCATGAAATGGGGGTTCTGGGCCGTGATGGCCGGCGCAACGGCTCTTATACTTGTTTTCGCTCAATTCATCGGCCCGACATTTGAAGCCAAGCCCTCTGCCGCCTCGCAAATCGGCACGATCGCTGGCGAGATCAAGCGGTCCGCCTGGCTGTCGTTTTTGGGATTTCCCAAACCTGAACCAGACCCCGCACCTGTTTCGATCTGGAATTACGTCGCGATGGCCGCACCGGTTTTCGGCGTGATGGCCGTGGTGCTTTCCCTTGTCTCCGGTCTCCTGCGCGAGAACTGGCGCTATCCGGTTTATGCAACAAGCCTTGGTGTCGCGGCGATTGTCTTTCAATTTGTCTGGTGGATCGCGCTGTTGGTCGCCGGGGTGATCCTGCTCGTCGCGATCATTGAAAATATCGGCGATATCTTCAGCTTCTAGACCGTCCAGAGATCACACCTGCCGTTGGAGAGCCGCCTTCTGTGGTCGAGCCTATTTGCGCCCCAGATAGACCTGGTAAAGCCAGATCAGCAACAGCGATCCCAGCACCGCGCCAATCAGCCCGCCCAAAAGCCCCGTCACCATCAGCAGCACCCGGATCACCACCCCGCCGATGAGCGCGCCCGCGATGCCGATCATCACGGTCTGCACCACACCGGCCTCGATCCGCATCAGCCGGGTGGCCAGAAACCCCGCCGCCGCACCGATCATGATGAGATAAACCACGCCCATCCGCTACCTCCGCTTGCGCCAATGCGTCGGCACAATGATGAGCGCACCAATCGAGGACAGGATCGCATCCACCCCTGGCGCGCCGAAACGGATGCCGAACATGATGCGGATGAAGTAAAACAAGAACGCGCCGCCGACGCAGATGATGATCGAGGGCAGGTATCCGTTGCGGGTAAAACCGCTTTTCTCGCTGGCATAGCCGACGATTCCTGCGATCACCACCGTGCCGAAGAGTTGCAGGAACATCGCGTCACTCCAATCGGGTGCCGCGCGGCCATGCCATGCCGCGCAGGAATTCGCGGGTATCCTGCGCCGCGCGGCCCGCGCGTTGCAAGCGCAAAAGCCGCACCGCGCCCTGCCCGCAGGCCACCGTCGCCGCGTCGTCCAGCACCTCGCCCGGCGCGCCTTGCCCGTCAGCCACGCGCGAGGCAAGCAGCTTGACCCGCTCTGCCCCCGCCATGCACCACGCGCCGGGAAAGGGCGACAGGCCCCGGATCAACCGGTCCACCTCCTCCGCCGGGCGGCACCAGTCCACCCGTGCCTCGGCCTTGTCGATCTTGGCGGCATAGGTGACGCCCGCCTCGGGCTGCGGCTCAGGCGTCAGGCCGTCCAGCCGCGCCAGCGCCTCGACGATCAGCCGCGCGCCCAAGCCTGACAGCCGGTCATGCAACTGCCCCGTCGTCTCTTCTGCGCCAATCGCCACCGCCTCGCGCAGCAGCACCGGCCCGGTATCAAGCCCCGCCTCCATCTGCATGATGCACACGCCCGTCTCGGCATCCCCGGCCATGATTGCGCGATGAATCGGCGCGGCCCCGCGCCAGCGCGGCAAGAGCGAGGCATGGATGTTGAGACAGCCCCGGCGCGGCGCATCCAGCACCGCCTGCGGCAGGATGAGGCCATAGGCCACCACCACCGCCACATCGGCCTCAAGCGCGGCGAATTCCGCCTGCGCCTCCGCCCCCTTGAGACTCACCGGATGGCGCACCGGCAGGCCAAGCGCCTCGGCGCGCGCCTGTACCGGGCTGGGGCGATCCTTCTTGCCACGACCTGCCGGGCGCGGCGGCTGGCAATAGACGGCGGCCACCTCGTGCCCGGCAGCCACCAGCGCATCGAGCACCGGCACCGAGAACTCGGGCGTTCCCATGAAGATCACGCGCATCGTCCCCCCCTTCATCCTGCAAAAAATATCCAAATCACACGCGAGCCACGGGCACGGCCCTCAGCCCGCTTTGCGCGCCCGCCGCAGCAGCATGTCGCGTTTCACGCGGCTCAGCCTGTCGAAATACATCCGCCCCTGCAAATGGTCGATCTGGTGCTGCACAGATGTCGCCCAGAGGCCAACGAAATCGCGCTCTTCGGTCGCGCCATCCGCGTTGAGGAACCGCACCGTCACCGCGCGCGGTCGCGCCACCATCGCCGAGACGCCGGGCAGGCAGGGGCTTGCCTCCTCGTGTTCGCGCAACTGCACGCTGGCGTGCAGCACTTCAGGGTTGGCCATGCGCACAACTTGGCCGCGCGCCTCGCTGGCATCGACGACGGCAAGCGCCTGCATCACGCCAAGCTGCACCGCCGCAAGGCCCACGCCCGGCATCGCCTCCATCACCGCGATCATCTCGGACCAGATTGCGCGGGTCTCATCCGTGATCGCATCCACCGGCGCGGCGGCCATGCGCAGCCGCGCATCGGGCCAGCGCAGAACCGCCCTCACGCGCGGGCCTGCTCGCGCTTGAGCTTGACCATGCGGCGGGTGATCATCTGCCGCCGCATCGCGCCCAGATAGTCGATGAAGAGCTTGCCGTTGAGATGGTCGATCTCGTGCTGAACGCAGGTCGCCCAGAGACCGCCGAACCCCTCGCGATGCTCGGCACCCTCCGCGTCGGTCCAGCGCAATTCCACCTCGGCGGGTCGCGTCACCTCGGCGAATTGCTCTGGGATCGAGAGGCACCCCTCTTCATAGACATTGGTTTCATCCGAGGCCGCCACCACCTCGGGGTTTATCATCACCAGCGGGCGCGGGGCCTCGCCCTCGGCCTTGACGCAATCGAGCACGATGAGCCGCGTGAGCACCCCCACCTGCGGCGCGGCGAGGCCAATGCCCGGCGCGTCATACATCGTCTCAAGCATATCCTGCGACAGCCTGCGCAGATCGTCGGTGATCTCGGTCACCGGTGCGCAGACCTTCTTGAGGCGCGGATCGGGGTGGATGAGGATAGGGCGTTTCATGGCGCTTGATTTAGGGGATCGACGCATGATCCGCAACGGTCTTGCGCCCGGCGCGCATTCGTCTAGCCTGCGGGGCAATACCCCAAGGAGAGCCCCATGAATTTCGACGAGATCATCGACCGCCGCGGCACCCATTCCGACAAATGGGACATGATGCAGGCCAAATACGGAATCTCTCCCGAGGACGGGATCGCGATGTGGGTGGCCGATATGGATTTCCGCCCGCCCGCCTGCATCACCGAGGCGCTGCGCGGCATGACCGATCACGGGATTTACGGCTATTACGGCGACGATGCGGGCTATCGCGCCGCGATTCAGTGGTGGATGGCCGAACGGCATGGCTGGCAGGTGGAGCCGGGGGCGATATTCACCACGCATGGGCTGGTCAATGGCACCGGGCTTTGCGTCGATGCGTTCACCGCGCCGGGCGATGCCGTGGTGATCTTTACCCCCGTCTACCACGCCTTTGCCCGCGTGATCAAAGCGGCGGGGCGCGAGGTGCGGGAATGTCCGCTGGTCAATAACGCGGGCCGCTACGAGATGGATTTCGAGGCCTATGACGGGTTGATGACCGGCAATGAGCGTATGCTGATCCTGTGTTCGCCGCACAATCCCGGCGGGCGCGTCTGGACGCGCGCCGAGTTGGAGGGCGTGGCCGAGTTCGCGCGGCGGCATGACCTGATCCTTGTCTCGGATGAGATTCACCACGATCTGCTGATGCCCGGCCAGCGCCATATCGCTATGGCGCATATCGACGGGATCGCCGACCGTCTGGTGATGATGACCGCGACCACCAAGACCTTCAACATAGCGGGCGGGCATACCGGCAATGTCATCATTCACGACGAGGGCTTGCGCGCGCGCTTCGCCGCGCGGATGGCGGCGCTCGGGGTGTCGCCCAACTCGTTTGGCCTCGTGATGGCCGAAGCCGCCTATTCGCCCGAAGGCGCGGCCTGGGTCGATGCGCTTTGCGCCTATCTCGACGGCAATCGCGCGCTTTTTGATGCGGGCGTGAACGCCATTCCGGGCCTGCGGTCGATGCCGCTGGAGGCGACATATCTGGCCTGGGTCGATTTCTCAGGGACAGGCATGGACCGCGCCGAGTTCACTCGCCGGGTGGAGCGCGAGGCGCGGATCTGCGTCAATCACGGGCCCACCTTCGGCACCGGCGGCGAGGACTTCCTGCGCTTCAACATCGCCACCCCGCGCGCGCGGGTGGCCGAGGCGGTGGAGCGGCTTCAGGTGGCGTTCGCGGATTTGCAGTAGGTGCCTTAGCCGCGCGTGATGCGCCCCTCGTCCGCCCGCTCACGGAACGCCGCCACCATTTCGTCCATGTCGCGATCCGCGTCGATGGCGAGGCGGCGCAGGCCGAAATGGACATGCGCCATGTCCTGATAATATCGGGTATAGGCGTAGTTGGTGGCCGCCCCCGCCGCCGCCCCCAGAACCGGCACGGTCTGCGCCGCAAGTTTTTGCCCCAGCACCGTTGCCAGCCGCGGGGCCACCCGCGCAATCAGCGCCCGCAGCGCAGCCCCGGTCAGCGTCACCCGCGTGCCGATCAGGCCGAGATTGGCCCCGTCATCACTCGCCAATGGCCCCGCGCTGCCGAAAACCGCGATCGAATCGAACCGCACGCCCGGCTCGGATGGATCGAACCCGTGATCGCCCGCCACATCCTGAATGGCGCGCATCAGCACCGTCACCGTCACCGGCAATTCGGCCAGCGCCGTGGGCAGGCCGCCCATGCCGCCCGCCGCCCCCATCGCCGTGGTCAAAAAACGCGCGCGCCAGCCCGGCAGATCGGGCACCGAGGCGCGGGTGCCGTGCGCCGCCTCTGCCGCGTGGTGGAGCGCGCGCTCGGTCACCGTTCCGATGCGGGTGCGTGCTTCGGGCGGCAGGCGGTCCAGCAGCCCCTCGGCCTGCGTGCCGATGAGGTTCAGCACCTCCATCACGCCGCCGCTGGCGCGCGCATTGCGCGCCACCAGCGCATCGAGCCGCGCATTCACCGCAGGCTCGTCGATGGGCCGTCCGAGAAGTTCCATGCCGCCCGCCTCCAGACTGTCGTCAAGAGATTACCGCGCGCGCGCCCGATTTCAAGCCGCCCGCGTGACCGCGCCCGCGACCCCGTCCCAGGCACCGGGCACCAGCGCCAGCCCCAGCACCCGCGCCGGGTTGGTCGGTGGCGGCATTTCGACGCCTGCCAGCCGCTCAAAGCCGAATCGCGCGTAATAGGGCGCATCCCCGACCAGCATCACCCGCGCCCAGCCAAGCGCGCGCGCGCGCTCCACGCTCTCGCGGATGAGCCAGGCACCCAACCCCTCGCCCTGATGGGTGGGGTGCACCGCGACCGGCCCCAGAAGCAGCGCCTCTGCTGCGCCCACCCGCACCGGCCAATAGCGGATCGCCCCCGCGATGATGCCCGCCTCGCGCGCCACGAGGCACAGATCGGCGACCGGGGCCACCCCGTCGCGCAGCCGGTAGGAGGACAGCGCCTCGCGCCCCGGTGCAAAGCACAGGTCGTAAAGCGCCTCGACCTCCCACCGATCCTCCGGCCTCTCGGGCCCAAGCTCGACCATGACACGCCGCCCCGTCGCGAGAATTGACTGGAAGGCCGCGTAGCACGGCGTTACCGCTTGCACAAACCCGATCACCACGCCAAGGAGATGCCCATGTTCTACCGCCCCGAGGATGGCCACGGCCTGCCGCACAACCCGTTCAACGCCATCGTCACGCCGCGCCCCATCGGCTGGATTTCCACCCGTGACAGCGACGGCCACGACAATCTTGCGCCCTATTCGTTTTTCAACGCGGTGGCCTATGTGCCGCCGCAGGTGATGTTTGCCTCGACCGCGACCAAGCCCGACCGCGACGGCACCAAGGACAGCGTCGCCAATATTCGGCAAACCGGCGTGTTCTGCGTCAACGTGGTGAGCGAGGCGCTGACCGATGCGATGAACCGCAGCTCGGGGCCGTGGGGCCGCGAGGTGGATGAATTCGCCGATGCCGGGCTGGAAAAGGCCGCCTGCGAGACCATCGACTGCGCCCGCGTCGCCGCCAGCCCCGCTGCGCTCGAATGCCGCCTGACACAGATCGTACAGCTTGCGGGCGAGGCCAATTTCGCCGTTTTCGGCGAGGTCATGGGCGTGCATATGGACGACGCCTGCCTTGTCGATGGCCGCTTTGACGTGACCCGGTTCAACCCGCTCTCGCGGCTGGGCTACATGGATTACGCCGTGGTTAGGGAGACCTTCAGCCTCAGGCGGCCCGAGTAGGGGCGGCTGCGGGCCGCGCTGTCCGAGCGGGGTGTGTCGGGTATTTTCACCAAGAAGATGCGCGGGCCGCGTCTAAGCGGTTTTGCCGCGCGGTTCGGGCTTGTATAGCTGGGTCATGGCACGGGGACGGCGCGCAAAGAAAAAGGGCAAGAGACCGGCGCAGGCGCTGCGGCGCGCGTTCTGGCGGTGGCTGTGGCGCGCGGCGCTGGTGATTGTGGGTGCTCTGGGGCTGAGCCTGCTGGCCTATCGCTGGGTCGATCCGCCGGTGACGATCTATACCTGGCAAGAGGGGCGGCGGCTGGGCATGATCGCGCAAAAGCCGGTGCCGATGGCGCGGATCGCGCCGGTGATGGCGCGCGCGGCGGTGGCTGCAGAGGATGCCAATTTCTGCCAGCATTGGGGGTTTGACATGGCCGCCATTCGCGTGGCGATTGCCGAAGGATCGGGGCGCGGGGCCTCGACCATCAGCCAGCAGGTGGTGAAAAATGTCTGGCTCTGGCATGGGCGAAGCTGGGCGCGCAAGGCGCTGGAGGCCGCGATCACGCCGCTGGTGGAGGCGGCCCTGCCCAAGCGGCGCATTTTGGAAATCTATCTCAACCAGGCGGAATTCGACGAGGGCGTGTTCGGTGTCGAGGCGGCGGCGTGGCATTATTTCGGCGTCACCGCCGCAGAGCTAAGCGCGGTGCAGGCCGCGCGGCTTGCCGCCGTGCTGCCCGATCCCAAGGGGCGCTCGGCGGCGCGGCCCTCGGCGGCGCTGCGCGAGCGCGCGGCGGCGATCATGGACGGGGCGGCGACCATCGCGCGTGACGGGCGCGCCGCCTGTTTCGAGGATTGAATCCGGTGGCCAAAGCGGGCATGGAGGGGCGCGTTCCCCAACCCGAGGTAGCCCTGACGATGGCCCGGCTCTATCACGTTCCGCTCTCGCCGTTTTGCCGCAAGGTGCGGCTGTGCCTTGCCGAAAAGCGGATCGAGTGCGAACTGGTCGAGGAGCGCTATTGGGAGCGCGACCCCGATTTCCTGCGCCGCAACCCGGCGGGCAAGGTGCCGGTGCTGCGCATGGATGGCCGCGACCTGAGCGAAAGCGCCGCGATCTGCGAATATATCGAGGAGCGCCACCCGACGCCGCCCCTGATGCCGCGAGGAGCCGAGGCGCGCTTTGAGGTGCGGCGGCTGGTGGGGTGGTTCGATGACACGTTCCACCATCAGGTGACCGCCAAGCTGCTTTATGAGCGGGTCAACAAGAAGCTGATGAAGCAGGGATTTCCCGATAGCCGCAATGTCAAGGACGGGGCGCGGGCGATCAAGTTCCACCTCGATTACATGGCGCTTTTGCTGGATCATCGCCGCTGGCTGGCGGGCGATGTGATGACGCTGGCGGATTTCGCCGCCGCCGCGCATCTGTCGGTGCTGGATTACATCTCGGATGTGGATTGGCATCGCTCGGAGGCGGTGAAGGATTGGTATGCCAAGATCAAGTCGCGCCCTGCGTTCCGGGGCTTGCTGGCCGATCAGGTGCCGGGATTCCCGCCGCCCGCGCATTATGCCGATCTGGATTTCTAGACCGGGGGCGCTGCCCCCGTCGCCGCGGGGCGGCGACTCCCCCGGAATATTTTTGGCAACATGAAAACAGGGCTGAAACAGAGACTGGTGGCACGCGCCCTTGAGGAGGGGTTCGATGCCTGTCGGCTGTGCAGGCCGTGGGATGTGGGCCATGTGCCCGCGCGGCTGGCGGCGTTTCTGGATGCGGGGCGGCACGGGCAGATGGGCTGGATGGAGGAGCGCGCCCATTGGCGGGGCGCACCGGAGGTTCTGTGGCCCGAGGCGCGCACGGTGATCGTGCTGGGCGAGAGCTATACGCCCGAGGCGGACCCGCTGGCGGGGCTGGCGCGGCGGGATCGGGGCAATATCTCCGTTTATGCCCGTAACAGAGACTATCATGACACGGTCAAGAAGCGGCTGAAGCGGCTGGCACGGTGGCTCATCGACGGCGCGGGCGGCGAGGTGAAGGTGTTTGTCGATACCGCGCCGGTGCCGGAAAAGCCGCTGGGGCAGGCGGCGGGGCTCGGGTGGCAGGGCAAGCATACCAATCTGGTGAGCCGCGATCTGGGGAGCTGGTTCTTTATCGGGTCGGTGTTCACCACGCTGGAATTAGACACTGATACGGCGGAAGTGGATCATTGCGGGTCGTGCCGGGCCTGTCTGGATGTCTGCCCCACAGATGCCTTTCCCGCGCCCTATCAACTCGATGCGCGGCGCTGCATTTCCTATCTGACGATCGAGCATAAGGGGCCGGTGGACGAGGATTTGCGGCCCGGTCTGGGAAATCGGATTTACGGCTGCGACGATTGCCTGGCGGTGTGCCCGTGGAACAAGTTCGCGGTCGAGGCGCGGGAGGTGAAATATGCCGCGCGCGACGATCTGCTGGCACCAAAGCTGGCGGATCTGTCGGTGCTCGATGATGCCGGATTCCGGGCGCGGTTCTCCGGCTCTCCGATCAAGCGGATCGGGCGGGACCGGTTCGTGCGAAACGTGCTTTATGCCATTGGCAATTCCGGTGAGCCGGGATTGCGGGCGGTGGCGCAGGGATTATGCGAGGATGCGGATGCGGCGGTGGCGGATGCGGCGCGATGGGCCGTGATGCGACTGGATCGTGACGCAAACGGGCTGGCATAGGCGCGCCGCTATGGGCTATGCGCGGCGAGGCATGGAGGGCGCGCGCGGATGGCATTGCTTTTGGGGGTGGATACGGGCGGCACCTATACCGATGCCGTGCTCATGCGCGACGAGGCAGAGGTGGTGGCGAGCGCCAAGGCGCTGACCACGCGGCACGACCTGGCCATCGGGATCGGCGAGGCGGTGGCCGCCGTGCTGGCAGCAAGCGGGGCGGTGGCGGGCGAGATCGGGCTGGCATCGCTTTCGACCACGCTGGCGACCAATGCGCTTGTGGAGGGGCAGGGCGGGCGCGCGGGGCTGGTCTATATCGGGTTTCGCGAGGCGGATCTGGCCACGCACGGGCTGCGCGAGGCGCTGGGCGGTGATCCGGCGCTGGTGATTGCGGGCGGGCATGGCCATGCGGGTGCCGAGGCGGCGGCGCTGGACGAGGCGGCCTTGCGCGGCTGGCTGGCGGCGGGCACGGGGGCCGAGGCCTATGCGGTGGCCGCGCTTTTTGCCACGCGCAATCCGGCGCATGAGTTGCGCGCCGCCGCGATCATCCGCGAGGTGACGGGCAAGCCGGTGAGCCTGTCGCATCACCTCTCGGCCAAGTTGGGCGGGCCGAAGCGGGCGTTGACGGCGCTTTTGAATGCGCGGCTGGTGGGGATGATCGCGCGGTTGATTGATCGCGCCGAGGGCAAGCTGCGCGATCTGGGTATCACCGCGCCCCTGATGGTGGTGCGCGGCGACGGGGCGCTGATTTCGGCGGATCAGGCGCGGGCGCGGCCCATCGAGACGATCCTGAGCGGGCCTGCGGCGAGCATTGTGGGCGCGCGCTGGCTGACCGGGGCGGGGCACGCGCTGGTCTCGGATATCGGCGGGACGACGACGGATGTGGCGGTGCTCCGGGATGGGCGGCCTGCCATTGATCCCGAGGGGGCGCGCGTTGGCCCGTGGCGCACGATGGTCGAGGCGGTGGCGATGCGCACCTTTGGTCTTGGTGGCGATAGCGAGGTGCATCTGGCCGAGGGGCTGGGGGGCGGGCTGCGGCTTGGGCCGCGGCGGCTTGTGCCGGTGAGCCTGATGGCGCTCGAGGCGCGCGAGGTGGTGCATGAGGCGTTGGAGGCGCAGGCGCGCGCGGCGGCCCCAAGCGAGATGGATGCACGGTTCGTGCGCGCCGTGCCGGGGATGGAGGCGGGCGGATTGGCCGAGCGGGAGGCCATGCTGCTGGCGCGGATTGGGGCTGAGGTGTGGCCGCTGGGCGCGGTGCTGCGCAACCGGATGGATCACGGCGCGCTTGCCCGTTTGGTGCGGCGCGGGCTGGTGCAGTTGGCGGGCGTCACGCCGTCGGATGCCGCCCATGTGCTGGGCAAGGTCGCGGTATGGGACGGTGAGGCCGCGCGGCTGGCGCTGGACCTGCTGGCGCGCAGGCGCGTGGGATCGGGCGAGCGGCTGGCCGAGGGGCCCGAGGCGCTGGCGGCGATGATCGTGGAGCGGCTGACGCATCAGACCGCGCTGGCGCTCTTGGAGGTGGGCTTTGCCGAGGAGGAGGCGGATTTCGACCTGCCGCCGGAGGTGCTGGCGGGGCATGTGCTGATGCAGCGGGGCCTTGGGCCGCATCGCGGGCTGGTGCGGATCGAGGCGGGCCTCAACGTGCCGGTGGTGGGGCTTGGAGCCTCGGCGGCGAGCTATTATGGCGCGGTGGGGGCGCGGCTGGGATGCGAGATGATCCTGCCCGAGCATGGCGGCGTGGCCAATGCCATCGGCGCGGTGGTGGGCCGGGTGGTGATCCGGCGCGCGGGCGTGGTGAGCGTGCCCGCCGAGGGCCGCTATCGCGCGCATCTGGAAAACGGGCCGGAGGATTTCTCTGATGCCGAGGCCGCGATGGTGGCGTTGGAGGCGGTTTTGAGTGCCGAGGCGCGGGATGAGGCAGAGGCGGCGGGGGCCGTCGATGTGCAGATCGCGGTGCGGCGCGAGCTGAAAGAGGCCGAGGCCGAGGGGCGGCGGGTGTTTATCGAGGCCGCGATCGTGGTAGAGGCAGGGGGGCGGCCGCGCGTTGCGGCGGGATGAGGGGGCGCTGCCCCCGTCGCCCGGTGGGCGACCCCCCGGAATATTTGGGGCAAGATGAAGGAGCGGATCATGGGTGCGGCGGATCGGTTTGACGCGGATATTGCGGGGCGGCTTGAGGGCCTGCGCGAGGACGGGCTTTACAAGGTGGAGCGGGTGATTGCCTCGATGCAGGCGGGCGAGGTGCGGCTGGCGGATGGGCGCGAGGTGGTTAACCTGTGTGCCAACAATTATCTGGGGTTGGCGGATCATCCCGAGATCATCGCGGCGGCGCATGGGGCGCTGGATCGCTACGGGTTCGGCATGGCCTCGGTGCGGTTCATTTGCGGGACGCAGGAGGAGCACAAGGAGCTTGAGGCGCGGATTGCCGGGTTTCTGGGTAAGGAGGATGCGATCCTTTATGCTGCGGCGTTTGACGCCAATACAGGGTTGTTCGAGACGATTCTGGGGCCGGAGGATGCGATCATTTCCGACAGCCTGAACCATGCCAGCATCATTGACGGGGTGCGGCTCTGCAAGGCCGCGCGTTATCGCTATGCCAATCGCGACATGGCCGATCTGGAGCGGTGCCTGCGCGAGGCGGAAGGCGCGCGGCACCGGCTGATCGCCACCGATGGCGTGTTTTCGATGGACGGGTTTTACGCGCCGCTCGATGAAATCTGCGATCTGGCGGAACGCTATGACGCGATGGTGATGGTGGATGATTGCCACGCCACCGGGTTCGTGGGCGAGACCGGGCGCGGCACGCCGGAGCGGTTTGGGGTGATGGATCGGGTGGATATCCTGACCGGCACGCTGGGCAAGGCGCTGGGCGGCGCGTCGGGCGGCTATACGGCGGCGAGCGCAAAGGTTGTGGACTGGCTGCGGCAACGCTCGCGGCCTTATCTCTTTTCCAACACGCTGGCACCGGTGATTGCGGGGGCGTCGCTCAAGGTGTTCGACCTGCTGGAGGATGGAGAGGCGCGGCGCGCGCGGCTCTGGGACAATGCCGCGTATTTCCGCGAGCGGATGGGCGCGCTCGGGTTTGAGTTGCTGCCGGGGGAACATGCGATCATCCCGGTGATGCTGCGCGACCCGAAGCTGGCGCAGGAGATGGCCAAGCGGCTGGGCGAGCGGGGCGTTTACGTGACGGCGTTCAGCTTTCCGGTGGTGCCGAAAGGGCAGGACCGTATCCGCACGCAGATGAGCGCGGCGCTGAGCCGTGACATGCTCGACCGGGCGATTGGGGCATTCGAGGCCGTGGGCCGGGAATTGGGAGTGATCTGATGCGGAATGAAATGAAGGCGCTGGTCAAGGCCCGCGCGGAGCCGGGGCTTTGGATGGAGCATGTACCGGTGCCTGAGCCGGGGCCGTCGGATGTGCTGATCAAGGTGAAGAAATCCGCGATTTGCGGCACCGATGTGCATATCTGGAAATGGGACGAGTTCAGCGCCAAGACAGTGCCGGTGCCGATGGTGGTCGGGCACGAATTCGTGGGCGAGATCGTCGATACGGGGCCTGCGGCGGTGAAATACCGGATCGGGCAGCGGGTCTCGGGCGAGGGGCATATCGTCTGCGGCACCTGCCGGAATTGCCGCGCGGGGCGGGGGCATCTGTGCCGCAATACGCGCGGTGTCGGCGTGCACCGGCCCGGCTCTTTTGCCGAATATGTCTGCATTCCCGAGATGAACGTGGTGCCGATCCCCGACGATATCCCCGATGAGATCGCGGCGATTTTCGACCCGTTCGGCAATGCCGTGCATACCGCGCTCAGCTTTGATCTGGTGGGCGAGGATGTGCTGGTGACGGGCGCGGGGCCCATTGGCATCATGGGCGCGCTGGTGGCGCAGAAGGTGGGCGCGCGCAAGGTGGTGATCACCGATATCAACCCCTACCGCCTCGATCTGGCGCGGCGGATGGGGGTGCAGCATGTGGTCGATGTGGCCAATCAGCAGTTGCATGACGTGATGGCAGAGATCGGCATGACCGAGGGGTTCGATGTGGGCCTCGAGATGTCAGGCGCGTCGGCGGCGATGCAGCAGATGATCGCGCGGCTCAACAATGGCGGCAAGCTGGCGCTTCTGGGGATTGCGCCGACGGAATTCGCGGTGGACTGGAACGCGGTGATCTTCAAGATGCTGCATATCAAGGGCATCTATGGCCGCGAGATGTTCGAGACCTGGTACAAGATGATCGCGCTGGTGCAATCGGGCCTCGATCTGTCGGGCCTGATAACCCACCGGATCGGGATCGACGATTTCGAGGCGGGGTTTGCCGCGATGATCTCGGGTAATTCGGGCAAGGTGGTGATGGATTGGTGAGGCGCGCGGGCCGCGCCGTCAGAGCATCTCGCGCAGCATGAGCACCGTGCCCGAGATCAGCGTCATCGCGATCAGCAGGCGGCGAAAGGCGGCATCCGGCAGGCGGCGAAAGATCGCGATCCCCGCCTGCGCGGCGATGATCGAGACCGGCAGCGCCAGCGCGATATAGAGCAGCGTTTCGCGCGTATAGGCACCCTTGAATGCCAGCGCCGCCGCCGTGAGCGCCAGCACCGTGACGTTGAACGGCTGCAACACCGCCCGCGTTTCGGCCTTGGGCCAGGGGCGCAGGGCGCACCACATCATCGGCAGCGCCCCCGAGAGCGACGCCGCACCGCCGAGCACGCCACCCGCGAGGCCCACGAGCATATCGAGCACCGGGGTGGGGCGGGTGAAGCGGGGCAGGCGGGTGCGCAGGCTGAAATAGCCGCCATAGAGGATGAGAAACCCCGCGACCCCCAGTTTGAGGCTGCGCGCGTCGAGAAACGATAGCGCCAGCACACCCAGGGGGATGCCCAGCACGCCGGGGAGGAGAAACCGCGCCAGGCGCCGCTTGTTGGTGCCGATGGCGTGGCGCACGATCCAAAGCCCCTGCAACCCGGTGAGCGCCGAGAGCACCACCACCACCGCCACCGCCTGCACCGGCGGCATGACGTTGAGAAAGAACCCCAGCGCGAAAAGCGCCGTGCCGAACCCGGCAAGCCCGTTGATGAGGCCGCCCGCCGCGGCACCGGCGATGACAAGGGCGATGGTCTCGGCGCTCATGCGGCTGTGACCGGGCGGAAGATACCGATCTCGACCGCCCCGAGAAGCGCGGTGTGGATCGCCTCGATCACCCGCAGGCGGGGGTTGTCGCGGCGATGCGCCAGCGTCAACTGCCGCACCGGCGCGCCTTCGGGCAGGGGCAGGCGGCGCAGCGGCAGCGGGCTTGCGCCACGCACGCAGCGCGCGGGCACGATCGACACGCCAAGCCCGGCGAGAACCATGCTGGAAATGGCCTCCAGCCCCTGCAATTCCATCGTCACATCGACGGCGATGGCCTGCTCGCGCAGCCAGCCGTCGATCAGCCCGCCCACCACCGCGTCGCGGCTGAAGCGGATGAAGGGATGGACCGCCAGAAGCGCGCGCACATCGTCGCCGGTGGTATCCTCGGGGGCCAGAAGCTCCATCGGCTCGCGGGCGATATCGGCATGGTCGATCCCCGGTGGCAACGGTGCCTGCCGCGACAGGATTGCGCAATCGAGCGCCCCGCGCTCGACCTCGGCGATGAGGGCCGTGGTCATGCCGGGCACCACGCGCACATGCAGGCCGGGATAGCGCGCCTTGAGAAGCCGCACCGAGAGCGGTGTGAGACCGGTAAGCGTCATCGGCACCGCGCCAAGCGAGATTTCCCCGGCAAAGCCCTCGTCGCCCGTCACCGAGGGCACAAGCCCGTCATAGGCGCGCAGGATCTCGCGCGCGCGGGCGACGAGGGCGCGGCCCACCGGGGTAAGATCGGGCGTGCGGCGGGAGCGATCAAAAAGCGCGACGCCCCATTCCTCCTCCAGGCTGCGCATTTGCTGGCTGACGGCGGCATGGGTGACATGCACCGCATCCGCCGCAGCGCTGAAGGTCCGGTGATCGTGGACGGCGATGAGCGTGCGCAGGCGACGGATGGACATGGGCGGCATCTGTAAGGGAAGCTAACAGTGAGTGTAACACAACATTGCTTATCTCAAGTAAATTTTACGTATATCGTTTCCCAAGCACAAGCAAGGCATCGGGCGTGTTGGGAGGCACAGCGGTGACGGCGATAGGATTTTTCCATGAAACCGGCTGAAAACGCATGGTGTGTTCCATGCGCGGGCTGGCTTCGCGATTGCCTGATCGCCCGCGCCTGATACTGTCCGTGCAATCACGTCATCCAGACAGGAGGGAAAGATGAACATCAAGACCATCGGAACTGCGGGGCTTTTCGCGCTCTCGCTGGCGGCGTCACCCGCGCTTGCCGAATATCCCGAACGCCCGATCAACATGGTCATTCCCTATGGCGCGGGCGGTGCCACCGACATTTCCGCGCGCACCATCGCCGAGCCGCTGGGCACTGCCGTGGGCGGCACGCTTGTGATGTCCAATATCACCGGCGCGGGCGGCGCGACCGGCTCTGTCGCGGTGCAGAACGCCAAGCCGGATGGCTATACCATGCTCTTCGCGCGCGTCGGCTCGCATACCGTGAACCCGGCGATGAAGGCGACGCTGCCCTATTCGCTCGATGATTTCCGCTTTGTCACGGTCTACGAGATCAACCCGGTGGCCTGCGCCGTGCGCCCCGATTCCGGCATCGAGAGCATGGAGGATCTGGTGGCGCTGACCGAGAGCGAGGGCACCAGCTACAGCTCTTCGGGTGTCGGCTCGATGCTGCACCTGGCGGCGGTGTTCGTTCTCGATGAATTCGGCGTCAAGAACCCGCTGGAGAAGGCCACGCATATCCCGCAAAAGGGCGGTGGTGCGGCGGCGACGGCGGTGCTCAATGGCACGGCAACGTTTCTGTGCACCAACACCTCGGCGCTGGCGAGTTTCGTGGCGAACGGGCAGCTCAAGCCGCTGATGGTGACCACCGATGCGCCGGTGCCCGGTTTCGACGTGCCCTCGGCCAGCAGCCTCGGCAAGCCGGACTTGCAACAGCTTGTCGGCTGGACCGGCATTGCCGGGCCCGATGACCTGCCCGACGCGGTGGCGGCGAAATGGGGGGAATGGATGGCTGAGGCCGCGGGCGACGAGAAATTCGTCGAGCAGATGACGGCGCGCGGCTCTGTCATCAAGGTGATGAGCCCCGAAGAGGCCAACGAGTTTATCCAGACGCAATATGACACCTTCCGCGCGCTGGTTGACAAGCTGGGGATGCGCATCGAAGGCTGAGGCGTAAGATGCCCGGCTGCGGCGGGAGAGGCGGCGGCCGGGTCACTGGCATGATACAGGTCTGAACAACAGGCATGAACAACGAGCCGGGAGGGGCGCGGGTGAGTCATCGGGCACTGCAATTGCGGCTGGGGATCGGCGCGATCCTTGCGGCGGCGTTTCTTGTGATCCACGCCATTCCGAACTGGGTGTCATCGCCAAGCAACGTGCGCAATATCGTGCTGTCGCCGCTGTTCTGGCCTTATATCCTTGGCGGGTTGACCGGGCTTGTGGGGCTCGGCCTCGTGGTTGCGGGCTGGCGCGCGGCACCGGAGGCCGGGCCGGTCAACGAGGCGATCGACGATGCCGGCGCGGGGGTGGTTCGGCTGGTGGTGTTCGCGGCGATGATGGCCGTTACCTTCTGGGCGCTGCCCTATCTCGGCATGGTCTGGGTTTCGATGCTGGCCTTCGTGGCGCTGGCATTTCTGGTGCGCACGCGACACCCGGCCACGGCGGTGGTCTGCGCCGTCATCGTGCCGCTGATCCTCTACGCCTTTTTCGCGCATGTGGCGAGCGTCGCCATTCCGCAAGGCGAGTTGGTGCGCCTGCCATGAGCCTTTATGACAGCGTGATGGCCGGGCTGGGCCTTGTCGGCAACTGGGAGGCGCTGTTGTCGCTGGCCATAGGCATCGTGATCGGCGTGGTGGGGGGCGCGATCCCCGGCATATCGGCGACGATGGCGGTGGCGCTGGCGCTGCCCTTCACCTTTCCGATGGAGGCGATCAACGGTATCCTGTTGCTGCTGGGTGTCTACAAGGGCGGCATTTTCGGCGGCTCGATCCCGGCGATTCTGATCAAGACGCCGGGCACGCCCGCATCCTCGGCCACGATCCTTGACGGCCACCCGATGGCAGAGCGTGGCGAGGCGGGGCGGGCGCTCGGCATGGCGCTCTGGGCGTCGTGCACGGCGGATTTCGTCTCGAACCTGTCGTTGATCTTCTTTGCCGGGTTCCTCGCGTCCTTTGCGCTCAGCTTCGGGCCGCCGGAATTTTTCGCGCTGATCCTCTTTTCGCTCACGATCATCGCGGGCGTGTCAGGCGATAGCCTGTTGCGCGGCGCTCTGTCGGCGCTTTTGGGGCTGCTCTTGGCGACCATCGGCCTTGATCTGGTCTATGGCACCAACCGCTTCACCTTCGGCGATCCGAACCTGATGGGGGGGCTGAATTTCATTGCCGTTCTGATCGGGCTTTTCGCAATCCCCGAGGTCATCAACATGGTCTGGCACCCGACCGGCCATATGGGCAAGGTGCAGAAGCTGGGTAGCAAATGGGTGACTTTCGCGGAATACAAACGCTGTTTCCGCTCGATCCTGCGGGGCAGTTTCATCGGCGTTTTCCTCGGCTCTATCCCCGGTATCGGGGCGGCCCCGGCGGCGTTTCTCAGCTATTCCGAGGCGCGGCGCAAATCGCCCAACAAGGCCAATTTCGGCAAGGGCGAGATCGAGGGCGTCGCCGCCTCAGAGGCGGGCAATAACGGCGTGGCGGGGGCGACGCTCATCCCTCTGCTGGCGCTGGGCGTGCCCGGCGATGTCATCACGGCGATCATCATCGGGGCGTTCATGGTGCACGGGCTGCAACCGGGGCCGATGATGTTCGTGCTCAATGTCGATATCATCTATGGTCTGTTCATCGGGCTGATCCTGTCCTCGGGGATATTGTTCATCGTCGGCGGACTGGCGATTCGCGGGTTTCGCCCGGTGGCCGATATCCCCAAGCGCATCCTGATGCCGATGGTTCTGGTGCTGTGCATCTATGGCGTTTTCGCGGTCAACAACAACATTTTCGACGTGGGCGTGATGTTCGTCATGGGCTGGGTCGGGTTTGCCATGATGCGCTATCAAATCCCGGCGGCCCCGTTCCTTATCGCCTTTATCCTCGGGCCGTTGCTCGAGGATAATTTCCGCCAGGCCATGCTCATGTCGGGCGGCAGCCCCGAGATATTGCTGCGCGGGCCGATCACGTGGTTTTTCTGGACGCTGACGGTGATTGCCATCGTGGCGATCACGCGTGGCACGCTGCTTGCCGGGCGCGCGAAGGGCTGATCGCGCGGTCACATTCGTGTAGATCGTGCGATTGCCCTGTCAAAATCGTGGTGGAATACATATACTCATTCGCGAATATATCGCGGACACGGGAAACGGACATGACGGGACTGGAGACGGCGTTTACCCCGCTGCAATCGCTGGCCGGCGGGGTGCTGATCGGGCTGTCGGCGGTGCTTTTGATGCTGGCGCAGGGCCGGATCATGGGGGCCACGGGTATTCTTTCGGGGCTGATCGCGGGCACCGCCCCCGGCGACAGGGGATGGCGCGCGGCGATGGTCGCGGGCATGATTGCGGGACCGCTGGTGGTGCTGGCCGTCACCGGGCAAATGCCCGCTGTCGATGTGCCGGTCAGCTGGCCGATGATCGTGATCGGCGGCTTTGTCGTGGGGATCGGGGTGACATTCGGCGCGGGCTGCACCTCGGGGCACGGGGTGTGCGGCAATGCGCGGCTGTCGCCGCGATCGGCGGTGGCGACGGTCACCTTCATGATCGCCTGCGGGATCACCGTCTATGTCATCCGTCATGTTTTGGGGGGCTGAGGAATGCGGCTTTTGTCTGGATTCATCGTCGGGTTGATCTTTGGTTTGGGGATTGCCGTCTCGGGCATGATAAACCCCGCCAAGGTTTTGAATTTCTTTGATGTCGCGGGGGCTTGGGACCCGAGCCTTGCCTTTGTCATGGGCGGCGCGCTGCTCACCACCTTCATCGGCTATCGCCTTGTGCTGCGCCGGGAAGCGCCGCTGATCGAGGCGAGGTTCCAGCTCCCGACGGCGCGCGATATCGACGCGCGGTTGGTTGGCGGCTCGGCGGTGTTCGGGATCGGCTGGGGCATCGCGGGGTTCTGCCCCGGCGCGGCGGTGCCGGCGCTCGGCTCCGGCAAGTGGGAGGTCGCGCTTTTCGTCGCGGCGCTGCTGGCGGGGCTGTGGGCTGCGCGCATGATCCGCGACAGGCCGACCGGAAAGGGGGCATTGGCATGACCGGCTATCCCGTCAACATGGCGGTGAGGCCGCAGGTCGAGGCGTTTTTCGACGAGGGCACCAACACCATCAGCTATGTGGTGCGCGATCCCGGTTCGACCGCCTGCGCGGTGATCGATTCGGTGATGGATATCGACATGGCGGCGGGGCGGATCAGCCACGCCCATGCCGACGCGATGATTGCCCATATAGAGCGCGAGGGGCTGGCGCTCGAATGGATCATCGAGACCCATGTGCACGCCGATCACCTGTCTGCCGCCCCCTATATCCAGGACCGCCTTGGCGGCAAGATCGGCATCGGCGCGCAAATTATGGCCGTGCAGGACGTGTTCGGCAAGATCTTCAACGAGGGCACCGAGTTTCAGCGCGACGGCAGCCAGTTTGACTGCCTGTTTCACGATGGCGATACCTATAACGTGGGCGGGATGGCGTGTTTTGCCATGCACACGCCCGGCCATACCCCCGCCTGCATGGTGCATGTGATGGGCGACGCGGCTTTTGTCGGCGATACGCTGTTCATGCCCGATGGCGGCTCGGCGCGGGCCGATTTTCCGGGCGGCGATGCGGGGGAATTGTATGACAGCATTCAGAAGGTGCTGGCCCTGCCCGACGCGATGCGGCTTTTCATGTGTCACGATTACGGGCCGGGTGGCCGTGATATCGCGTGGGAGACCACGGTAGCGGCGGAAAAGGCCGGGAATATCCATGTCGGCGGCGGCAAGACGCGCGAGGAGTTCGTGCGCTTTCGCACCGCGCGCGATGCGACGCTGGCGATGCCCCGCCTGATCCTGCCCTCGTTGCAGGTCAACATGCGGGCGGGCGCGGTGCCGAAGGACGCGGATGGCAACCCGATGCTCAAACTGCCGGTGAACCGGCTCTGATCGCGCTTTGGTGCTGATTTCCCGGCGTGGATCGGCTAGGACCGGGGGAGTGCCCCCGCGATGATGAAGAGCCGATGGACCCGAGTTACCTCACCACCAAGGAAGTCGCAGATCTGCTGCGCGTGCGCGAGCGCAAGGTCTATGACATGGTGGCGGCGGGCGAGATTCCGCATCGCAAGGTGACCGGCAAGCTGCTGTTTCCGCAGTCCGAGATCACTGCGTGGATCGAGGGCGAGGGCGCGCTGCGTGCGCCCGTGCGGCCGGGCGTCGTGACCGGCTCGCATGATCCGCTGCTCGACTGGGCGCTGCGCGAGAGCGGATCGGCGCTGGCAACCTTGTGGAACGGCAGCACCGGCGGGCTTGACGCGTTTTGCCGGGGCGAGGCGGCGATGGCGGGGCTGCATATCCCCGGCGAGGCGGGCGCGTGGAATATCGACGCGCTGGAGGCGCGGGGGCTGCGCGATGCGGTGCTCATCGGCTGGGCCACGCGGGTGCGCGGGCTGATCCTTGCGCCTTCGGTCGCCGACATGGTGCGCGATTTCGCCGATCTGCGCGGGCGGCGGGTGATCCTGCGGCAGGAGGGGGCGGGCACCACGGCGCTGTTTCAGCGGCTGATGGAGGAGGCGGGGCTGGTGGCGGCGGATCTCTCGACCCCGGCGGCGCCCGCCCATACCGAGAGCGAGGCGGCGGCGGCGGTGGCGGCGGGCGAGGCCGAGGCGACGCTCGGGATCGAGGCGATGGCGCGGCAATTCCGGCTGGTGTTTCGTCCGCTTGTGCGTGAGCGGTTCGATCTTCTGGTGGATCGCCGCGCCTGGTTTACCGCGCCGGTGCAGAGCCTTGCCGGGTTCATGCGCTCGGAGGTGATCGCCGCCAAGGCCGCCGCGCTGGGCGGCTATGACACCGGGGCCATGGGCACGGTGCGCTGGCTCTCGCCGTGAGGTGGCAGGCTTGACCGGGGGGGCGGTCAGTCTGTCATGCTCCCGCCGCTATCGCCCTTGATTTCGGCGGAAAAGGGGCCTGGCAGGGCCTCTTGGCCAAGGCGCGCGCGATAGATCGGCAGGCTCTCGGCCACGCGCATCACGTAGTTTTGCGTCTCGCGAAAGGGCAGGTGCTCGATCCAGTCGAGGACCGCCTCGGGGGTCATGAGGCGCGGATCGCCGTAGCTTTCGAGCCACCCGGCCAGCCGACCCGGACCGGCATTGTAGGCCGCCGCCACCAGCAGCGGGTTGCCGTCGTAGCGTGAAAGCAGCCCCGCGAGATAGGCGGCACCGAGGCGGGCATTGTAGCGCCAATCGCTCACCAACCGGGCCGCGTCATAGGCAAGCCCCTGATCGCGGGCCATCTCGCGGGCGGTGGCGGGCATGAGCTGCATCAGCCCGGTTGCGCCCGCGCCGCTCATGACATCGGGGTTGAATTCGCTCTCGCGCCGGGCGATGGCGAGCACCCAGTGCATCGGCGCGGGCAGGTCCATGCCCGTCATCGGGTGCAGCGGGTAATAGGGGCCGGGGATGGTCAGCCCGCGCTCTGCCGCCGCCTTGCCGAGCATCACTTGCAGATAGGGCGTGCCCAGTTCGGCAAGCATCGCGCCCATCTGCTCAAGGCCCTCGCGGTCTTGTGTCTCCGAGAGGTGCAGCAGGAAGCGGCGCGCCAGCCCGGTATCGCCCATGCGCAGGGCAAGCGTGGTGATCTCGTGCAGGTCGGTTCGGGCGAAATCCGCCGCGCGCCACGGGGCGGCGGTATCGGCGGTATCGGCGGCGGTGATTTGCGCGGTGATGTCGCGCCCGATCGCCTCGGCGGCGAGCAGGCCGTAAAAGCTCGTCGGGTGGTCGGCACCCAGGGCATAGGCGTCGCGCGCGCCCTCGGGATCGCCGCCCGCGTCGAGGGCGCGGCCCAGCCAATAGCCCGCGCGGCCCAGCGAAATGGGCGTCGAGACGGCGGCGCGAAAGCGCTGAAAATGATCCAGCGCCAGATCGGGCGCGTCGAGATGGGTGAGCGCGATGTAGCCTGCGAGCCATTCGAGATCGGCGTAATTGGTTCCTGCGGCAAGCTGATGCAGCGATGCGATCTCGTAGGCGCGCGCGGCGTTGCCGTCGCGCATGGCCTGACGGGCCAGCGCGCGGCGCCATCCGGCCCAGCGCTCGGGCACGCCCAGCCCGCCCCGGATGCGGCTCTGGCGCAAAAGCACGGCGATGGCATCCTCGGCGGAACGGTCGAGATGGTGGGAGAAGAGCGCGAAGGCGATGCCGGGGTCGCGGGCTTCTGTCTCGCTCAGCCCGTCGATGGTGCCGGTTGCGACGCGCGCCCAGGTCTCGGCGCGGCTGCGCGCGGCATCGCCCACCAGTGGCAGCATCACGGCCACGTCATCCAGCCCGCGCCACAGCGCCATGTCGAGCCGCGCCTCGTGATGCGGGGCCATCAGCGTGGCAAACTCGCGCAGGACATCGGCATGTTCTGCCGCTGTGAGGTCGAGCGTGCGCCAGGCCATGACGATCCCGGCCTCGGCCTCGCCCTGCCGCCCGCGCGCCAGCCGCGCACGCGCCGCAGACAGCGCGCCGGTGCCGGTTTGCGGGATGTAGCCATCGTAGAAGGCGAGCATCTGATCGAATGTGCCATGGGCCATCGCCACCTCGCTTTGCGCGCGCAAGTGGTCGAGGCCGGGCCAATGGCCGTTCTTCGCAAGAAAGCCGAGGATGTCGGCGGGCGTGCCCAGCCCCGCGCGCAGCCGGTGCCATTCGATGAGGTCCGCCGCCGCCGGGCCATCGCGCGCCGCGAGGCGGGCGGCCACCTCCCAGCGGCCGTCCTGCATGGCGTTGAGCGCGCTGGCGAGCGGGCGCGGGGCGAGGCGCGCCACATCCGTCTGCGCCAGCGCGGAAAGCGGCAACGCAGAGATCAAAACCGTTGCCAGAAATCTTAACATCTCTTGCCTTTTGCGCGCTGAATCAGGATAGACGGGGCCAGCCTAGGCGGCGCGGCCATCGCGGTCCACTCAAGAGTGCAAGAGCGGCTGTTGCCTCCGCCCACCCCGCGATCACGAAGGAGCGCGTCATGTTCAAAGGATCATTCCCGGCCCTCGTCACGCCGTTCCGGAACGGCGAAGTGGATTGGGACACGCTCGGCAAACTCGTGGAATGGCATATCGGCGAGGGCAGTCATGGCCTTGTGCCGGTGGGCACCACCGGCGAGAGCCCGACGCTGACCCATATCGAGCATGAGCGCGTGATCGCCGAAGTGGTGCGCGCCGCCGCTGGCCGTATCCCGGTGATCGCAGGGGCGGGCAGCAACAACACGCTGGAGGCGATTCGCTTCATGCGCCATGCCGCCGATGTGGGCGCGGATGCCGCCCTCGTGGTGACGCCCTATTACAACAAGCCGACGCAAGCGGGCCTGATTGCGCATTTTACCGCGCTGCACGATTGCTGCGAGTTGCCGATCATCATCTACAACATCCCCGGCCGCTCGGTCGTGGACATGACGCCCGAGACGATGGGCAAGCTGGCGCAACTGCCGCGCATCATCGGGGTGAAGGATGCCACCGGCGATCTCGCGCGCGTCTGCACGCAGCGCATCGCCTGCGGCAAGGATTTCCTCCAGATTTCCGGTGAGGATGCCACCGCGCATGGCTTCAACGCCCAAGGCGGGCGGGGGGTGATTTCGGTCACCGCCAATGTCGCGCCGAAACTGGTGGCGCAGGTGCAGGAGGCGACGCTCGCGGGCGATTACGCCACCGCGCTCGATCTTCAGGACCGGCTCATGCCGCTGCACCGCGCGATCTTTGTCGAGCCGGGACTGGTGGGGGTGAAATACGCCATGTCTCGGCTGGGCCTGTGCAGCGAGGAGGTGCGCCTGCCGCTGGTGGGGCTGAGCGATCCGGTCAAGGCGCTGGTCGAGGACGGCTTGCGCCACGCGGGGCTGATCAACTGAGGGCAGAGGGTGCCTCGATTGGGAGAGGCGTTGAGGGAGCCGCGCGGGTGCCCGTCCGCCGGGTGGGCGCAGAAACGTATTAGAGTGGCACTTTATGGCGGCCAAATACTTCAACGATTGTAAAGATTGCACCGTTGCAAAAGCGCCCGCCCGTCACGCCGAAGGCGTGCCGACCATAATCGGCGCACCTTCGGTGCGACGGGGCGGACGGGCGCTCGCGCGGCGGCGCGCAAGCGCGCCTTGATTCCGCGCGGGGCAGAAAGCGGATGACAGCAACAGGCCACCCGCCCGCTATCCCCTCGCAAACTCCACGATCGCGCCGGTCAGGCAATCGAGGCTGTCGCTGCACGGCAGGTCGTCGGGCAGGGCATCGGTCATCAGTGACAGTTCGGTGCAGGCCACCAGCAGGTGATCGGCCCCTTGCGCGCGCAGCGCGTCGGCTTGCCTGCGCAAGGGGCCGGTCAGCGTGGCGGGTGGATCGCCTGCCTTGATCGCGCGGATGATCGACAAGAGCGCGGTATCGTCATCGAGGAACACCGGCACCAGCCCGCGCGCGGCAAAGGGCGCGGCAAAGACATCCGCCAGCCGCGTCGCGGGCGAGGCGAGCATCCCTACCCGTCGCGCGCCCGTCCCGGCCAGATGCGTGGCGGTCAGCGCGAGCATGTCGAGAAACGGCAGGCCGGTCGCCTCGCGGATCGCCGGGGCATAATAATGCGCGGTGTTGCAGGGCATGGCGAGCGCCTGCGCGCCTGCGGCCTCGAGATCGCGGGCCATGCGCGCGAGGGTGGGGGCGGGATCTTCGCCGCCGCCCTCGATCAGCGCCTTGATGCGGCTGGGCACCTGCGGGTTCTGATGCACCAGAAGCGGCACGTGATCGGCATCGTCGCGCGCGGGCACCGCCGCCATCACCTTTTGCATCAGCAGGATTGTGGCCTCCGGCCCCATCCCGCCCAGAATTCCAACGGTTCTCATGGTCGTGTTCTATCCTGTCGAGGTGAGGGCGTGGCTCCCCGTGCCAAGCCGGATATCGGCGCTTCGGGCGTGCCCCTCCATTCCCTCGGCGCGGCTGAGCCGGGCGGTCACCCCGGCGAGGTGGTCGCGCGCCTGCGGCGTGACGCGTTGCCAGGTGACGGTTTTCAGGAACTTATGCACCGAAAGCCCCCCTGTGTAGCGCGCCGCCCCCGAGGTGGGCAAGACATGGTTCGGCCCCGCCGCCTTGTCACCGAAGGCCACGGTGGTGGCCTCTCCGAGAAAGAGCGAGCCATAGGCGCTGAGCCGCCCCAGCCACCAGTCGAGATCGCGCGCCTGCACATGCAGGTGTTCGGGTGCGCGGGTATCGGCATGGGCGGCCATCTCTTCGCGACTGTCACAAAGCACCACTTCGGCCAGATCGTGCCACGCAGTGTGCGCGGCGGTGCGATTGGGTTCGGGCAGGGTGGCGATGAGTTCGGGCACGCGGGCGATCACCGCCTCGGCCAGAGCGCGCGAGGTGGTGGCGAGCCACACGGGCGAATTGGCCCCATGCTCGGCCTGGCCCACCAGATCGGCGGCGACGGTCTCGGGACAGGCCGTGTCATCGGCGAGGATCAGGCTGTCAGTGGGGCCTGCGACCATGTCGATGCCCACGGGGCCGAAAAGCTGGCGCTTGGCCTCGGCGACATAGGCATTGCCGGGGCCGACAAGGATATCGGCGCGCGGCGCGCCGAAAAGGCCAAAGGCCATCGCCGCCACCCCCTGCACCCCGCCAAGGCACAGGATGCGTGTGGCCCCGGCGAGGCGCATCGTGTGGATGAGCGCATCGGGAATGCCGCCCGGCCCAGAGGGCGGCGAACAGGCCGTGATATCGGCCACCCCGGCTTCGCGCGCCGTGGCGATGGTCATCAGCGCCGAGGCGATATGGCTGTAGCGCCCGCCGGGCACGTAACAGCCCGCCGCCTGCACGGGGATCTGTCTCTGCCCCGCGATCAGGCCGGGGCGCAGCTCGATCTCCATATCCTGTGCGGTGGCGCGCTGGGCCTTGGCAAAGCGCGAGATGTTGTCATGCGCCCAGGCGATATCGTGTTTGAGCGTCGGGGCCACGCGGGCCGAGGCCGCCGCGATCTGGTCCCCTATGAGCACCACCGGCCCCTGCCAGCCATCCAGATCGCGGGCGTATTCAAGCGCCACTTGCGCACCGCCCATGCGCAGCCGCGCAAGCATCACCTGCACCGTGTCGGCGATATCGGCCGGGGTTTGCGCGGGCTCTCCGGGGGCGGTCTTGAGATATATGAGCGGCATGATGCGGGTCTCCTTCCCCTCTGGAATGGGGGGCGGTGCCGCCTTGGGCAAGCGATTTGCCGGGGATGTGAGGGGGTTTTTGCGGCCCGTGAAACCGGGTTTCGGAGTTTCCGAAAGCGCGCGCGGGTCAGGGCCGCGCGGCAAGCCCCCGCGCGCAGGTCTCATCAGGTCGGATAGTCTATGGCCGAGACGCGGCGGGGCCGCGCCTCGATCGGTGATGTAGGCAGGCGTCAGTTGCTCTGGCCGTGCTTGTGCCCGTGCTCGGCCTTGCGCGCGAGGTCTACCGGCACCTCGATCTCGATCTCGCCCGATGTTTCGAACACGAGGGTGAGCGGGATCGTCTTGCCCTGCTCGAACGGCTCGGTCAGGCCCATCATCATGACGTGATCGCCGCCGCGCTGAAGGAAGATCGTCTCGCCTGCGGGCACGGCAAAGCCCTCCTCGACATGGACCATCTTCATCACGCCGCCTTCCTCGCGGTGGGTATGAAGCTGCACCATCTTGGCGGCGGGGCTGCTGACGCCGATCAGCCGGTCATCGGCATCGCCGATATTCTCGATCAGCATGAAGGCCGCGCCGGTCTTGGCCATCGGGCTGGCGCTGCGGGCATAGGGATCGAGCACATGGATTTCCTGCGCCATCGCGGGGGCGGCGAGGGTGAGGGCAACGGCGGCAAGCGCCGTGAAAGCGGTGGATTTGAGGGACATTCAGTCGCTCCTCTCTGGTGTGAATTTCGGAAAAAAACGCGGTGTCAGGCCAGGCGCGGCGGCGCGCGTGCCAGCATTGCCGGGCGCACGGGATCGGTGGTGTGGCGGGCATGGGCAAAGGGCGTGCGCGCGCACGTGAGCGTTGCGTGCCGCGCGGGCAGCGGATCGCGCGGCACGCTGGCGTGAAACGCAAGCAGGCAATCGGGGCAGGCATGTTGCGGGGTCACCGGCTGGCCACGGGCATCGAGCGCGACATGGGTCAGCCCCTCGCCCGAGCAGATCACCAGCAGCGCAACCGGCCGGGGCGCGCCGCGCGCAACCGCGAGGGTGACGCTGGTGAGCGCCAGGAACAGGCAGAGCCCGAGGGTGGTTATGCCGCGCAAGACCGTCATCGCCCAACGGTATAGGCCCCCCGGCCCGCGCGCGACAAGCGACAAAAGGAAACAGCCCCGTCGCAGGCGCGACGGGGCCGGAAATATCGCGATGCAGCCCGTGTTCAGACGGTGGCGGCCTGTGCGCGGGCGATCTCTTTCTTGACCTTCAGCGCCGAGGCCGAAAGCTCTTCATCCTTGGCCTTGGCGAGAAAGGCATCAAGCCCGCCACGATGATCGACGCTGCGCAGCGCGTGTGCCGAGATGCGCAGCTTGATGCCACGGTTCAGCGCCTCCGATTGCAGCGTCACATCGTTGAGATTCGGCAGGTAGCGACGCCGGGTCTTGTTGTTGGCGTGGCTCGAATTGTTGCCGGTCATCGGGCCTTTTCCGGTCAGTTCGCAGCGGCGCGACATGGGATCATCCTCGTCTTTGGGTGAGGGCATCGACGCCCCGTCTAAACATCAAAAGGCACCGCCACAGGCAGCGCCTCGAATTCCATTGCCGGTGATTAAGCGCAAAGCCGGTTGGCGTCAAGTATGGCGCGCAGGAAAAGCGGCGTTCGTTTTTGTTTGTTGCGATCTGGGATCGGGGCAAGGGCGAGACGGTATTTCACGGAATTCATGCGCCCGTCGCCGAGGCGGGGGGCCGGGAGGGCAGGTTTCAGCGGGGTCGAGATGATGTCGCCAATCCGGGGCGCGCTGTGCGGGTTGAGCGGGCGGGCCAGCTTGAACCTTTGCCGCGAATGATAAATATGACGGTCATGAAAGACGTGATGCGCCGTGTGCTGAACTGGGCAAAGCCGATACCCGCCCCGCAAGGGCCGTGGCCAAACGCGCCTGTGGCCCCGGATCGGCCTTTTGTTGCCGTGGGGGATATTCACGGGCGCGCCGATCTGTTGCTGGAAATGGATCGCCTGATTGCAGCGCGCTGCCCAGGCTGGCCGGTGGTGTTCGTGGGCGATTATATTGACCGAGGCGACCGGAGCCGCGAGGTGCTGGAGCTTTTGATGTCGGTCTCGCCCGAGGGCACGCCACCGGTCACATGCCTGATGGGCAATCACGAGCGGATGTTGCTGGATTTTCTCGATGCTCCGGCGCAAGCGGGGCCGCGCTGGTTGCGTAATGGCGGGCTGCAGACGCTGGAAAGCTTTGGCCTCGCGCCGCCACTTGGCACGGCGGGGGACGCATCGGCGCTCGGCGATCTGCGCGACCGGCTGGCCGAGAAAATGGGCCCCGCGATGATCGACTGGCTGCGCGCGCGGCCGCTCTCGTGGCATGGTGGCAATGTCTGGGTGGTCCATGCCGGTGCCGATCCCGATCTGCCGATGGAAGAACAGGCCGACGAGGCGCTGCTCTGGGGGCATCACGCATTCCGGCGCAGGCCGCGGGCAGACGGGCAATGGGTGATCCACGGGCATACCATCGTGGATGCGCCACATGCCCTCTCGGGGCGAATCGCCCTTGATACCGGGGCCTATGCCACCGGTCGCCTGAGCGCGGCCGCGATTTCCGCCGAGGGTGTTGATTTCCTTGGGACCGGACCAGCATAACGGCGCTTGCACGACAGGCATCGGGCCCGAAATGTTTTGTCATTGCCCCACGAAAGCGGTAGTCAGCCCTCAGTTGCAAATTACTGATACGAGTATTCCATGAAAGATTCGACACCTATCGCGGGCAGCCGGGGTGCCACACGGGTTTTGCCTGCTCAGGCGGACGATGATGAGATCGACCTGATGGAGCTGTTCCGCGCCCTGTGGCGCGGCAAGTGGTTGATTGCGTTGGCGGCAGTCGCGGCGGTGTTTGTTGGTGGCTATTACGCTTTTGGCATTGCCGATCCGCAATATCGCTCCACCGCCAAGCTCACGGTTGAGGTGCGGACCAACCAGGTTGTCGATATCGCGAGTGTGATGTCCGGGGTGTCCACCGAAACGGCAGCGCTCAATACCGAGATCGAGATCATGCTGTCACGCCGCGTGCTGGGCAGGCTGGTGGATGAGATGGGCCTGACCGGTGATCCTGAATTCAACCCCGAGCTGCGCGAGCCGTCCCGCTTGTCGGGAGCCGTGAAGGCGGTCAAGGGGCTTGTAAGTGGTGGTGTCGAAACCGGGCCGAAAATCCAGAAATCGCCGCGTGACAAGACGGTAGATACGCTGCTGACCGCGCTTTCGGCCTCGATCCAACGTGAGACCTACGTGTTTACCATCAGCGCCACGACCGGTGATGCGCAAAAATCGGCGGAGATCGTGAACACCCTTGCGCAAACCTATATCGCAGAGCAGATCGCCGTGAAGTTCGAGGCGACCGAACAGGCGGTAGACTGGCTTTCGACGCGGGTGGCAGTGCTTGAAACGGACCTGCGCGAACGCGAGGATACGCTCAAGCAGGCACGGGCCGAGACCGATCTTATCAGCCCCGAAGCGCTGGAAGGGCTCAACGTGCAGGCCAAGGACCTGCGCGAACGGCTGGCCGAGATGCGCACGCGCGCGGATACCGCGAGTGACCAGGCCGAACGGCTACGTGCATTGCGCGCAGCCGGTGATCGCGCGGCCATTGTCGAAGAGACAGGAAATCCGGCGTTGCGGCGGTTGCTCTCGGCCATCCAGAGCGGCGATAGCGGTGCTGCGGCATTGTTCGAGCAGCAGCTCGACACGTTGGTGGCGACTGCCGGGGAGGCGTATGAGCGGCTGCGCGGGCAAGCGAACGCATTGGCCGAATCCTATCTGTCTCTTCAGGATCGGATCGACCGGCAATCCGCCGATCTTGTGCGCATCGAGCAAATGGCCCGCGAGGTCGAGGCGACGCGCACGCTCTACGAGACTTTCCTGACACGACTTAAAGAAACCACGATCCAGCGCGGCTTGCAGCAGGCCGACAGCCGGGTTCTGTCGGATGCGATTATTGGCCAGAAGGTCGCCCCGAAAACCGCGCTTATCCTGGCGCTGTCGTTTGTTCTGGGTCTCATAGCCGGTGCGGTCGTCGTGCTGATTCGCCAATTCCTGCACAACACGTTCCGCAGCGCCGAAGAGATCGAGGCGGCGACCGGGCTGCCGGTGCTCGGCCAGGTCCCGCGCATGCCGTTCAAGGCGCGCACCGACCTGATCAGCTATCTGCGCGACAAGCCGACCTCGGCCCCGGCGGAGGCGATTCGCAACCTGCGCACCTCGCTCTTGCTGTCGGATATCGACAACCCGCCCAAGGTCATCATGTCCACCTCCTCGCTGCCCGGCGAGGGCAAGACGACGCAGGCCGTGGCACTCGCGCAGAACCTGTCGGGCCTGGGCAAGAAGGTGTTGCTGATCGAGGGCGATATCCGGCGGCGCACGCTTGCGCAATATTTCTCGGACGTGCCCAAGGGCGGGATCCTCACGGCGCTGTCGGGCGAGGTGCCACTGCACGAGGTCGTGTTTCACGATGACCGGCTGGGCGCGGATGTGCTCATGGGCGAGAAATCGAGCGCGAACGCGGCTGACCTGTTCTCATCGGATCGCTTCGCCCGTTTTGTCACACGGGCGCGCGAGGCCTATGATTTCGTCATCATCGACACCCCGCCGGTTCTGGTGGTGCCGGATGCGCGCGTCATCGGCCAGCATGTTGACGCGATTCTGTTTTCGGTCGCTTGGGACAAGACCCAGCGTGCCCAGGTGGTCGCGGCGCTGCGCGAATTCGAGTCGGTCAACGTGCGGGTGACCGGAATCGCCTTGGCCCAGATTGACCCCAAGGGAATGCATCGCTATGGCTACGGGGGTAAATACGGGGCCTATTACGGGGCCTATGGAAAAGGCTATTACGAGGCGGGATGATTTCTGTTTGGGCCTTATGCGCCTATTTCATTTGGCCATATTAAGGTGTAAACTTCCCGACGATGGGTGATGGTAGAAAGGATATCTTGCCATGAAGAAATTTATTGCTTCGACTTTGGCGCTTGTTGCCGCTTTTTCCGTGGCTGCGCCAACATTTGCACAACAGGCATATGAGCGGCTTGAGGGCGAATCTGCCATGCAGATGGCAAGCCGGATCGGTGCCTGTGACAGTGCCGGCATCCGGACCGCGCGTTTCAGTGATGCGGGCGGCCTTCTGAAGGTTGGATGCGTCGGTGGCTTGGGTGCAGGTGCCGCGGCGGGCGCTGGAGCTGCGGGGGCTGGCGGTGCAGGCACTGCCGCGGCAGGCGGTCTTGTTGGTGGCCTGGGCGTCGCGGGCACGGTCGCGCTGAGCGTCGCTGCAGTAGCCGGTGTGGCCGCAGCGGCGAGCAGCGGCGGGTCGAGCACGACGAGCACGACCGGCACGAACTGAGTGCCGCGAGGATCTGGCGAGCCACAAGGCTTGTGAAGACCGCACGACAGTGGTGAAATCGAAAAAGCGGCACGGTGAGTGCCGCTTTTTTATGTCAAAGCGAGCGCGCGCCGCGATCGGGTGCGTCCGCATATCGGAAGGCGGGAATTTCAGTTCCCGTCGCGACCGATATCCTCCGGCAACACCGCGTCATTGTGTCGCGATACTTGCCGTCGAGAAAATCAGCGACGGCACGATTTGCTGCACGGCGCGGTTCCATTTGGTGACCGGCTGTTCCTCGACGAAAACGATATCGTTCGGGCGCATCTGCATCTGCGTGGCGAGGGTGATGTTCACAGCGTTGCGTCCATTAAGGTGCCAGGCGGTTATCGCGCCGAATTCCGCCGGGTCCTGCGACGGGCGCAAGACGTAGATGTTAGACACATTCCCGGTCACCGTCGGGACGCCGCCACCACCATACAGCATATCGGCGAGTGTCGCCTGCTGCTCGTAGGGCAGCGGGATGCGCCCCTGCTTTTCCACCTCGCCCGTGAGATAGATATAGTCGCGCGCCTCCGCTCCAAGCTCTTCGCGCGCGCGGAAATTGCTGCGTCCTTCCTCGAGCACGCTGCGGCGCATCTCCATCTCGGCGGTCATCATTTCGAACGCGTTTCTGCGCGTCTCGTTGCGCAGCCGGATCACGTCCACCTCCTGGCGGTAGAATTCAAAGGCGCGGTCGAGGTCATAGGTCGTGTCGACATAGAGCGCGTCGCCGTCCCGAAGCGGCAACTCGCGCAGGTTCGGCCGTGCGAGGTAATCCTCATAGGGGATCTGGTAGAGCGTGCCATCGCGGTATATGCGGATCGAGGCGAATTGCTCGTCCTTAACCATCACGCCCCCGGTGGCGGTCAGCGCGTCGCCGATGGTGAGGCGTTGCAAGGTGACCGGCACCCGCGCCGCCTGACGCACGGCCCCGCCGACGGTAACGCGTTGCGAGTTGAACCCTGTCACCTCCAGCGAAAATGCCGGATCGACCTGGTTTTCCAACAGGAACCTGAAAATGCGATCCTGTGCCTCGGCGAGCGTCAGCCCGCCGATCTCGACCCGCCCGATATCGGGAATGGAAATCGCCCCGTCATCGGAGACCACATAGCCTTGCCGCTGCGTCTGCGCGGCCAGCAGCCCGCTCAACTCCTCGACCGAATTTCCGGCCTGGCGGGTGGCCAGCAGGACAACATCGCCTACCCCGATCCGGTAGGGGGGCACCTCGAAATCCGCCGGCGGCCGCAATTCGAGACGACCGGGCTGCTCATCGGGCACTTGCGGGGCCGCAGGCAGGGCGCCGAGACCCATCCCTTGCCGCGCCGAGGCCGATGAGAAGAATTCCCCTGGCAGGTTGCGCGGGCTATAGGGCGTGCGGTTGGCCACCAGCACCGTCTGGGGCGTCAACGTGATTTCGCGCACATCCAAATTGGTGCCCGCCGAGCGGCTGACCGTGGGGCTCTTGTAGACGACACCGCACCCCGCAGGCAGGATCATGACGGCGGCGAGCGCCATTGCGATCGCGGTGCGCGGTGCGGAGATGTGTTTGCCGTATGTCATCGTAGTCCTCCGGAAAATGTATCTTTGCTATCGGGCGACGCGCTCGGTGTCCATGTATTGGATGGCTGGGCTGATCCACTGTCGCGATCTGATAACCTGCCCGGACCCGTCCTGCCAGAAAATGTTGGTAAAGCTGTGCCCCGGAGAGACGCAGGCAATCTCGGTTCGTTGCAAGGATATGTCTTGCCCGCCGGCCGCGACACGGTCGGGGGCTACCCCGGCCTGGCGGCACTGATAGGCGCGAAACACGGTGCGATCCTCGCCATCGAGATAGGACCGGATATGCGGGTAATATCCGCTGCCCCCCATGCCGCGCAGAAGAGTGATATCGCCGTCGACATCCGCCGACATGAGATCGTCGCCCAAACCTCGTGTCGCGACCACGATACCGTGCCGGAACGACAGCGTGATCCCGTCCAGCGTTTGCCACACCGTCACATCCGCGTTGCGCGACACCGGGCCCAGCACCGCGACGGCCCCGGTTTCGGGGATCGATACGCGCAGCCGTTCAGGGCCGATGAGCTGCGGCGCGGTGCCCGACACATTGCCGGTCAGTTCGAGCGCGCCCAGCATCCGGTCACAGCCAGCGAGCAGGGCCGCAGACAGGATCATCACCACCGGAGAAAGAAGACGAAACGCGCCCGACCTCATCGCCAGAACCTCCCCCAGCCATCTTGAAGGGCCGGCTTCTGAACCGGGCGAACGCGATCGTAAAGGCGACCGGGCACATCCAGGCGCGCGCCACCATCGCGCAGGACCGGGCGGATCGTGGTGCTGAAGGCGGTCTTGTTGGGCTCGCCCAGCAGCCATGAGATCGGCATCGTGATGCGGATGCCCTTGTCGAACGAGCCCTCGCCGAACCTGTCAAAGGACACATCGGTCAGCGTGGCAAAGGCGCCGATCTTCCAGCCGTTGTTGAATTCACGGTCGAGCGCGAAGGTCGCCCCCCAGTCTCCCGCCAGATAGCGCCCGGCATCGATCTGCGCGTGAAACCCGTTGCCCATATCCCAATAGGCCGAGGCGTGGCCGGTCCCCACATCGTACCTTTGAAAGCCGAACCCCCCGTCGAAATCGCGCTGTTGCGCGTAATTCACCTCCACCCCGAGGGCAAAGGGGCTGTCGTTGCGCTTCCACAAAAGCTCTGATGACACTCCCCCGAACATCCGCTCCAGGTAGCCCACGGTCACCCGGCCATAGAGGTCGCGACCGGGCTTGAAGTAATGGGCGGCGGTCAGGGTCGTGAGCGCGGTTTCGCCCTCGCGGTCATAGAGCGTGAAATCGCTGCGCACATGTTGCAGCACCGAATCGGATACCCGCGTTGACTCGTCGAGATTACCGACGACTTTCTGGCGCAGACTGCCCGACAGCTCAAACCCCGGCGCAGGCTGAAAGGAGACATCAAGCTGGGCCCCGACATCGGCCCGAAGCGGATTGTCCGGATCAAAGAGACTGGGGCTGAGATAGGGCTTGAGCCCCCAGTCAAAGCGCGGATAGCGATCCGGCACGGGCTGCGTTCCCCCTGTCGGAGACGTGATCCGCGCGCGCGCAAAGCTCCTCCAGCTTCCATCAAGATCGTGTTCCAGCAATTCCATGTCCGCGCGCGCGATCGTCACCTCGGTCACGGGCAGGCCGCTCACGACCATCACGATATCGAACCTCCCGACAGAGACCGGCAATTGCCGCGACAAAACCCGTGCCGTCCGCCCGATGGCCTGCGCCTCCTGCGGATAGGCAAGGTTTTCGATCTCGACACGGGCGGTGTCTGCCTCGACCACGAGACCGTGCAGCCTCACCCCCTGAGACGCAAGCGCCTCGGCCAGGCGGGTGCGTAGATCCTTGCGCTCTTCGACGGTGCCAGACCACCCCAGCGCCGCCGCCGGCGTCACCTCGCGCAGCAAGACCGGCGGGGGGGCCGGATCGCGCCCGGCCCCGTTGGGCCGGGATTTCGGATTGAGCGCGGTGCTGATCTGCACGCCGATCTCGCTGCCGTAGAGATACCGCAGCGACAGGTCCGTCATCGGGCCGACCTTGTAGGTGGCCCCGAAATTCAACTGCGTCTCGCGCTCAAAGGCGGAAGGGTCCTCCCGCGGATGATCGTCCGAGGAATATTCGGCCGTTAGCTTGAGTTTCTTTGTCGCCTGCCATTCGATGCCGCCAAAGAACGCCGCATCGCCCCGGAAAAACTGCTGCGATTCGACGTCGCCCCCTCTGCCAGCATCACGCTGCGGACGGCTGTCGAACCGGTCGTCGAGGATGCCCAATGGGTTGCTAAAGCCGCCCACCCCACCCAGTCGGCCCCAGCCCAGCCCGCCGGTCACGCGCAGGCTCTTGCCGAAGGTCTTGGTGGCGACGATATATTCCGATGAGTAGATACCCGTGCCTAGGAAATCGTTCAACCCTACTGCGAAAGCCGGGCGCAGATCGGTTTCATCCGCGAAGCGATAATGCAGCGAGAAACTGCGGTCATAGTTCGTGACGGTGCCCCCGGTCGTAGGGAAATCCTGCAATTCGGCATACCGGAAACTCCCTGAAAGACGGGGCAGCATCTGGAAGGTCAGCGTGTTGCGGGTTTGTCCCGCGAAACTGCTGATCGAGAAGGCCAGTTCGCCGTCCGGGCGGCTCGTGGCCACGGGCATGTCAATCATGCCGGGATAGCCATAGCTGTTATATCCAGTCTCGATCAGCGGTTGCGTCTCGGCAAAGGCTGCGCAAGCCGTGGATACCGTGACCACAACGCCGCAGGTAAAAATCTTAAGATACAATCTCCGGAACATGCCGGTCGCATATCAGAGCGCCACACCGTAATACCAAGAAAAGTACCGGCCATGTGAAACAACAAAACCGGCGTTGCCGAAAGGCCACGTCGAGCATGGCGGCGTGCCATCACGCATGTGGAAATATGACATGTCGAAACGTCTTTTGGTGTCAGGCGGGGCGGTCTCCGGCGTCCGCTTCCCGCCGAATGCAAGCACAGGATGCTTGCGTTCCAGTCGTGTCGAGCGCGCCGTTTTTCTGCTGCGTTTTGTCACCATGTCCGAGAGCCGACACCCGCCAATCTTCCCTTGGAATTGGCCGCATCCGTAGATTTGGGTGGCGATCTTCAGGGTCATGGCGGGTCTGCCCGGCCACCGTCGCGCCCACCCCTCCTCGCTGCACAGATAGGCCACGCCGTTATGCTTGACGATCTTGCTCATGCGTTGGCCGGTCTCGATGCGTTCGATCATGTCAGACCCCTATTTCACCGGTTTCGAGGCGGGATGGTCCATCGCCGCCAACTCGCCAAGCGTGACGGGCTTGAGCGGCGGGCGGATGCGGTAATGGCCGGTCTCGTCCTGCGTTCGCCCGTTGGCCTTTGCAAGAAGCGCCGTCACCGTCAAACCGCAATAGCGCCCCTGGCACGGCCCCATCCCGGCGCGGCCAAAGGCCTTGGCCTGATTGGGCCCGATGCAGCCCAAGCGCGCATAGCGGCGGATGGCCCCGGCGGTGACCACCTCGCAGCGGCAAATGATGGTGGCGTCATCGGGCGCGAGCGCCTCGGCATGAGGTGGATAGGCCATGTCGAGGAAGGGCCGCGCGGCCAGCTCCCTGCCCTGCACGGATCTCAACGGGCTCGCCTGATGGTCGCGCGCGGCGTCAGAGAGGTGGCCGGTTTCCTCCGCCACTTTCAGCGCCGCGATGCGGTGCGCGCGGCCTCTGTGCGTGAAGGTCACGGCCTCGGCACGTGCCTCGCCCTCGATGGCGGTACCGGTCGCGCCGACATAACGCGGCACCCGCGCGCGGGTGATCTCGGCCAAAAGGCCCAGCCCCTTGAGCAGGTAGCGCCAGCCGCGCAGCGCGCCGCCGATATGCCTCGTCGCGCGGATCAGATCGCGCCGCGTCTGCGTCTCGACCAGGGCAACAGGGGGCACGCCCGCCCGCACCATCTGTGCCGCGATGAGGTAGAGGAGCGGACCGGAGCCCACCAGCACCGCGCGGCGTGCCAGAGCGCCCGACGGCATTGCCAAGTTGCTTGGTTGATGCAGCGATGCCCCGCGTTTGCCAAGTCATGGCTTCATCTGGAGAGCATAGTTCGTCCACAGATCGAATGCGTCTGCCCGGGCATGGCGGATGTGGCGGTGAGGCAATAGCGGCGGGGTTTGAAGATCGTGTTGATCTGGTCATGCGCGGCAAGGAAGCGCTGTGCCTGTCTGGGGGACTTGAACCGCGCCATGATTTTTCTCGTCGCCCGCGTCGGTCTGTGACCACCCTTGGCAGGCCAAATAGAGCGATTAACCTCATCAGAAACCGCTTGGCGGCTTTGGCATTGCGGCGTGTCTGAACCAGGATGTCGAGCGTATCACCGTTCGTCGGGGAATTGATCCCCCGGATCAAATCCAGATCCTCCTCACCATCGACGGCCCGCCACAGCCAGTGCTTCACGCCATTGATCGGCACAACGACCTCGTCCAGGTGCCACTTGTCGTTCGGACGCGGCCGGGTCCCGGCGGATACGGCCCGCAAAATGCGCGCCAAACCGGTTGACCCAAAGGCGGATGGCTTCGCGGCGGACGATGACACCACGCGCCGCCAGGAGATCCTCAACATCCGCCGTGCTGAGCGCAAAGCGATGACAGGCCCAGACCGCATAGGCGACGATCTCGCGGGGAAAACGAAAGCCTTTCAGGCGCGGCATTGATGACGGTATCTGCATGGCACGCCCGGTACCAGCCGCAGAAGCCGCAAACAACTTGGCAATGCCCTCGGGACAGGTCTCTGTCGCGACACGCTGGGGATGGTCGCGATTGCGGAATTCCACCAGCTGGTTGCGGTTTTCGCGTGCTGGCATATACCGCAGCGTAAAGGCGGGGCCGACCATGTTGCGACCCTTGCGCGCAACCGGGCCAACACCCTGCACCACCTGATTGCGCAGACTGCGCTTTTAAAGGGCGGTGGCAAGCGTCGCCACGGAAACCTCCCTGGGCTTTTCACGGGTATCTTCGTTCATGTCGCAATCTCCTTAAGCCTGTTACGAGCCACGAAATCTTCCAGCGCGGCCCGCTGTCGGTCCGTCAGCGGCCATGCAGAGGGCGGGCGCGTCGGTCCGCAATCATGCCCGATGGCCATCAGGGCCGCCTTTACACCGGTGACGTTGGTGCCGTTAAATTCTTCCGCCCGGATATCCTCAAACGCGCGCATGTCCGCGATCAGGTGATTTGCCTTGGGATAGTCGCCCGCGTCGAGCGCGGCGTGGATCGCCATGGATCGTTCTGGCCAGACATTGATCAATCCCGACGTGAACCCCCGCGCGCCGACCGCATAGAGCGGCGGTGCCCAGACCTCGGCCAGCCCGCCGACCCAGACGATCTGGTCGGGGCAGGCCGCGATAGCGGCGGCCAACTTCAGCGGGTTGGGCGTCGCCCATTTCACGCCTTTGACGCCGCCCGCCTCGCATAGGCGCGCAATGCCGTCAGGGCCCATCGCGTCGTTGCGCAGGTACAGCATCACGGGTAACCCGCCGGACGCGTCGCGCACCGCCTTGATATAGTCGATCGTGCCGCGCGGTGATACGAAGGGATCGGGCGGCTGATGGATCATCAGCGCCGCGGCCCCCGCATCGGCACTTGCGCGCGCAAGCCGACAGGCATCGCGCAGGCCCCGCCCCACGCCCGCAAGAAGTGGCGCACGACCCGCGACCATATCTGCCACCTCGCGGACCATCGTGCAGGCCTCGTCGGTCGTCAGCGCGTAGAACTCGCCGGTGTTGCCGTTCATCACGGGGATGTGCATGCCCACCCCCAGCGCGCGGTCAAGGATCGGCGCCAGCTTTCCCGGGGCAATATCGCCCGCCGCGTCATATGGCGTCACGAGGATGCCGGAAATCCCGGTCAGGGCCTTTTCAAGGTCATGTGCCATGGGTTTTTCTTTCAGTAGATGTCGGGTTCGCCAGCGGCCTGACCGTGCTGGGCCGTGAGGTAATCAAAATCGCACCCTTGGTCGGCCTGCCCGACGTGTCGCTGGAACATATGGCCCCACCCACGTTCGAACCGCGGCGTCGGCGCCACCCATGCCGCGCGGCGGGCGGCGATTTCATCCTCGTCCACCAGCATGTCGAGGGTTCGCGCTTCAAGATCCATGCGCACGGTATCGCCTGTCTTCAGCAAGGCCAGTGGCCCTCCGACGAAGGCTTCGGGGGCGACGTGCAGGATGCAGGCACCGTAGGATGTACCTGACATCCGCGCGTCGGAAATGCGCAACATGTCCCGATGGCCCTGTTTCAAGAGCGCCTTGGGCATGGGGAGCATCCCCCACTCCGGCATTCCCGGTCCGCCCTGCGGGCCAGCGTTGCGCAAGACCAGAACATGATCCGGCGTTACGTCCAGATCTTCGTCCTCTATAGCCGCCTTCATCTCTGGGTAGCTGTCAAAGACCAGCGCCGGGCCTTCATGAAGATAGTATTTGGGATCGCAGGCGGCGGGTTTGATCACCGCACCGTCAGGGCACAGGTTGCCGCGCAGGACCGCCAGAGAACCCTCGCGGTAGACCGGATTGGACAATGGCCTGATCACGTCGTCATTGTAGACGGGCGCGCCCGCGATTCCATCGCGCAGCGGCTTGCCGGTGCAGGTGATCGCGTCCCGGTCCAGCTTTTCGCCAAGCTGGTCCATCAACGCGCGCAACCCGCCCGCGAAGTAGAAATCCTCCATCAGGTAGTTACTGCTGCCCAACGGGCGGATATTGGCGATCAGCGGTGTCTCGCGCCCCAGCGCGTCCAGATCGTCAAGATCGAGCGGGACACCCGCCCGCCGCGCCATCGCCAGCAGGTGCACGACTGCGTTCGTGGAACAGCCCGTGGCCATTGCGACCACTGCAGCATTGCGCACCGATGCAGGGGTGATGATGCGGTCGGGGGTCAGATCCTCCCACACCATGTCCACGATGCGCCGCCCGCATGATGCGCTCATCCGCTTGTGGCCCGCGTCGGCGGCGGGAATCGAGGATGCGCCAGGCAGGCACAGACCCATGGCCTCGGCGATCGCCGTCATGGTGGATGCCGTGCCCATCGTCATGCAATGCCCGTAAGAGCGCGCGATACCGCCCTCCACGCCCAGCCACTCCTGCGCCGAAATCGTGCCGGCGCGGCGTTCGTCCCAGTACTTCCATGCATCCGATCCCGACCCAAGCGACTTGCCTGCATAATTTCCGCGCAGCATTGGACCAGCGGGCAGATAAATAAAGGGAACCCCCGCAGTGATCGCCCCCATCGTCAGCCCCGGCGTGGATTTGTCGCAGCCGCCCATCAGCACTACGCCATCCAGCGGATGCGAGCGGATCGTCTCTTCCGTCTCCATCGCGATCATGTTGCGATAGAGCATCGAGGTGGGTTTGGTAAAGCTCTCGTCGATGGAGATCGTGGGGATCTCCAGACCTAGCCCGCCCGCCTGCGCTATGCCTTTCTTGACGTCCTCTGCCCTGTCGCGGAAATGCAGGTGACAGGGGTTCATCTCGGACCAGGTGTTGAGGATGCCGATGATAGGCCGACCTTCCCAATCCTCGGGTCCCAGCCCCATCTGCATCATTCGGGACCGGTGCCCGAAACTGCGCAGGTCATCGGGGCCGAACCAACGTGTGCTGCGCAGCGTCTTTGCGGTCTTTCGGTGCTTGGTCATCGGCGCCTCTTTCTTTTTTAATGTCGTGCATATTTCCGGGGAACGGCCGGGTTGTAACTAGTAATATATTACCGTATTAGATGCATTGTCGATACCGTTTCCAAAAGGCATCCCTGCAATGTTCCCTCAGACGTTGAAACAGACCCTGATCCGCAACAGCTGCAAACCCGGCTTCTGGCTGTCGCTTTGCGCACCGACGGCAACGGAAATCGCGGCCGGCAGCGGCATTGACTGGCTGCTGCTGGACATGGAGCATTCGCCGAACGACCTTGGTCAGGTTCCCGACCACCTGCGCGCCGCGCAAAGTGCCCCGGGCGGGGCGGCGGTTGAGATCATCGTGCGGCCACCGGCTGCTGACCAGACCATGACGAAACGCCTGCTCGATATCGGCGTTCGCAATTTGATGTTTCCGATGATCCAGACCGCTGAAGATGCCGCCGCCGCCGTGTCCTGGACACGCTATCCACCCGAGGGGGTGCGGGGCATATCCGCGACGACGCGGGCCAACAACTATGGGCGGCAGGCCGATTATCTGGACCGTTACGTTGACGCTCAATGTGTCATCGTACAGGTCGAAACATCCGAGGCCATCGATCAAATCCCGGCCATCGCCGCAGTGCCAGGGGTGGATGCGGTCTTTGTCGGACCGGGTGATCTGGCCGCCTCCATGGGTCACGCAGGCGACCCGATGCACGCCGAGGTGCAGGACCGGATCGCACAGGCCATCGCGGCTATCCACGCGGCGGGCCTTCCTGCGGGCATTCTTGGTTACGGCAAGGACACGGCCCGGCGCTATTTCGATCAAGGCTTCGAATTCGTCGCCATCGCGGGCGATGCGTGGCTTCTGACCCGTCAGATGGACACGTTGGTGCAGGACATGGCGTCTATGCGATAACGCCCCATTCACGGACGACAATTTCAGAAAGAGAGACTGATGACCGCAGATACCCCCGCTTTCACCCCGCATGGCAACCACCTGATCGCAGGTGACTGGATTGGTGGCGGCGATACCTTCACCAACGACCCAGTGGATGGACGCAAGGACACATTCCAGTTCGGCACGGCTGCGCACGTTGATGCCGCCTGCACCGCTGCTGAAGAGGCATTCTGGAGCTACGGCTACAGCGCCCGCGCGGCGCGGGCGGCGTTTCTGATTACCATCGCCGACGAGATCGAGGCCCGGGCTGCGGCGATTACCGAGATTGGCAGCCGCGAATCCGGCCTGCCCGCGGCGCGGTTGGAGGGTGAGCGCGGTCGCACCACCGGCCAGCTGCGGCTGTTTGCGGATCACATTCTGCAAGGTCACCACCTCGATCGCCGCGTCGATGCCGCACTGCCGGACCGCACGCCATTCACGCGCCCCGATATCCGAATGATACAGCGGCCCATCGGGCCTGTTGCAGTCTTCGGTGCCTCAAACTTTCCGCTGGCGTTCTCGACCGCTGGTGGGGACACTGCAGCGGCGCTTGCGGCTGGCTGCCCGGTAGTGGTCAAGGGCCACCCGGCACATCCGGGCACCTCAGAAATCGTGGCGGAAGCGATCCACGCCGCCATCCGCAAATGTGACATCCATCCGGGCGTGTTCTCGCTGATTCAGGACGGTGGGCGCGCCTTGGGCAAGGCCTTGGTGGAACATCCGCTAATCAGGGCCGTCGGCTTCACCGGATCATTGGCCGGTGGTCGCGCGCTTTTCGACCTGTGTGCGCAGCGCAAAGATCCGATTCCCTTTTTCGGCGAACTGGGGTCGGTCAATCCGATGTTTGTCCTTGACGCAGCCGCGCAAGCCCGCGGCACCGCGATTGGTGAAGGCTGGGCCGGATCGCTTACGATGGGTGCCGGGCAGTTCTGCACCAATCCCGGCATCGCAGTGGTGCGCAGGGGGGACGCGGGCGATACTTTCGTCGCCGCTACGAAATCTGCGCTGGAAAAAGCGCCTGAACAGGTCATGCTAACCGACGGTATCGCGCAGGCTTACCGTGACGGCAAGGCGCGGTTCGATGCCGGAAAAGGAGTTAAGCCAGTGTTGCAAACGCAAAGCGATGGGCGGACGGCACAACCGAACATCTACGAAACTGACGTCAAGACATATCTTCACGATGACACGCTGGGCGGTGAAGTCTTCGGGCCGCTGGGGCTTGTGGTCCGGGTTGACGGCCCCGACGATATGCGTGCACTGGCGAAGGAATTAGAGGGACAGCTAACCGCGACGATCCACATGGATGACGCTGACACCGATGCTGCACGCGCGCTGCTGCCCATACTGGAACGCAAAGCGGGCCGGGTTCTGGTCAATGGATTTCCCACCGGCGTAGAGGTCAGTAGCGCGATGGTGCATGGTGGCCCCTATCCCGCCTCGACCAACTTTGGGGCCACCTCGGTGGGGACGCTGGCGATCCGACGCTTCCTGCGGCCGGTGTCGTTCCAGAACGTGCCCGGCTCCATCCTGCCTGTGGATCTGACTGATGGAGCGATGCAATGACCGGCCCTTGCCATGTTGCCGTGCTTGACCCGATGCCGGATGCGATGCAGGCCAAAGTGCGCGCCATCGCGGGCGATCTGGACCTGCGGTTTCCCGCGTCACCCGACATCGCCGATTTCGCAGCCACGGTGCGCGGTGCCGACGTGATCGTGGTGCGCGGCCTCGGTCTGTCAGAAGAGATCCTGCGCGGTTCCGACGCGGTCAGGCTGGTCCATAAATGGGGAACGGGCGTCGACAATATCCCGCTTGACGTTGCGCGCGAACTGAAAGTGCCCGTTGCGCGTAGCCCCGGAGTGAATGCCCCGACCGTCGCGGATTTGACCGTCGGCATGATTATCGCAGCCCTTCGCCGGATCCCGCAGCATGACAATAACACCCGTGCGGGTCGCTGGATCGTGGACTCACTGGTGCCGGGTGCCCGCGATCTGAACGGACGGTCGGTCGGATTGATCGGCTTCGGCGCCATTGGTCAATTGGTCGCGCGGCGCCTGACCGGATTCGATTGCGACGTGATGTATCATCGGCCTTCGGGGCGGCTGCCGGGTGCCGCAGCGCGCTTTGCCTCGATGGCAGAAATCCTTGAAACCGCCGATATCGTCAGCCTGCATCTGCCGCTGACAGAGGCGACACGTCATATGATCGGCGCGCCGCAGCTTGCGGCCATGAAAACGGGCGCGATGCTGGTCAATACCGGGCGCGGCGGTCTGGTGGACGAAGATGCACTGATCGCTGCGCTGCGCAGCGGGCATCTCGCCGCGGCTGCACTTGACGTCTTCGCGCAGGAACCTGTGAACGAGGATAATCCGATGCTGCACATGGATAACGTCGTCGTCTTGCCGCACATCGGCGGCTATACCGAAGACAACCTGCACCGCATGGTCAGTCACTGGGCCGAGAACATCCGCCGCTTCCGTGACGGACGCGGCATTGACGCGGACTGCATCGTCATCTGATCAGGTGTCGAAGAAGGGCGCAGGCATCATGATCTTGCTGGTCTGTTCGACCAGGTATCCGGCTGCAGCGCTCTTGCCGAGATAGCTCTGCCAGTCCGGATCGGCGGCAAGCCGCGCGCGACGCTCGGCACGATCGGCGGCATCGCGATATGGCCAGATATGCACGAATGAATTGACGTCTCCCGTTTCCGTCTGTGCGAACAGCAGCGGTGCGCCGAGAATGCGCAGTTGTGCCGCATAGCCATGCTCCGCGTAGAGAGCGAGGTGCTTTTTGATCGTGCCGGGACGGCAGATATAAGTGCGGTGGTCATAGATCATCGGACAGGGCCTTTTGGGCAAATTGTTGCGGTTTTCTAGAGGGGTTCTGTGTTGTCGGTGATGCGCGTGCGCGCCTGCAACAGGTGATAGGACATGCACACGGCCGCCGCTTCGCTGTCGCCCGCACGAATCGCCTCAAAAATCTGGCGATGTTCGCGAATGACAAGGTCAAGCCGCGCCTGCGACCCCCCGCGGGTCAGTTTCTGGGCCACGTCGATGCCGCGTTCGATCAGGCCACGGGTGCAATCAAGCATCTGGATGAACACGTCGTTGCCCGCTGCCGCCGCGATGGCGCGGTGAAAATCGTAGTCCTCGGCAACTGACGGGGTACGCGCCTGCATCGACGCTTCAAGCTGCAGCAGCGCGGCTTCGATCCGGGCCAGGTCGCGAGGGCTGGCGCGCAATGCTGCCAGGCGCGCTGTCGTGTGCTCTACAGTAATCCGGGCCTCCATCGCCCGCATCAAGCCCGCGACTGACTCCGCAGTGGCGTATTCGATCAGTTTTTCGGGCGGCCGGCGACGAACGAAAGAGCCGACGCCGCGCCGTGCCTCTACCAGCCCGTCTTCCTGCAACTTTCGCAAAGCTTCGCGCACCACGGGCCGCGACACGCCAAAGGCGCCGGCGATCTGATTTTCCGACGGCAATCGTTCGCCTTGGCCTAACTTGCCCGACACGACCTGCTCCAATATCTGTCCGTAAAGCTGGTCGCCAAGTGTCTGACGCTTTGTGATCTGCAATTTAGGTTCTTCCACTCGTTAATCCTCTCCCCATGCGCGGCGCAGGATATTCGCAAATCGCAGTGCAGAGGTAGCGGCACCGTAACCATTGTCGATATTCACCACGGTAACGCCCGGCGCACAGCTGGCCAGCATGGAGTCGAGCGCGACACGCCCGCCTGCCGCGACGCCGTAGCCCACCGATGTCGGCACGCCGATCACGATACCCGGCACCAATCCGGCCACCACCGACGGCAGGGCCGCATCCATGCCGGCAAAAACGATCACCACGTCCATCTCGCGCAGTTGCGCCTCGCGCGCCAGAAGACGCCACAGGCCGGCGACGCCCACATCGCTGATCGCCACGGCATCCACCCCGCCATAGGCCAGAACCCGCCGCGCTTCGGTCATCGGCCCTGCATCCGAGGTTCCCGCGCTGACCAGCGCGATGCGCGGACGCTCCGAAAGTTCAGGCACATGGCCAAGGATCGCGGTGCGGGATACAGCGCAATAATCGACGCCCTCCCGCAAATTCAACGGCAGGCTCTCCCACTGGGCGGGCAGCAGGCGGGTCATCAGAAGCCTTCGTCCCTCGCGCGTCGCGTCGCGCAGGATCGCGGCGATCTGATCGATGGACTTGTACTGACACAGTACTGTCTCTTCGATCCCGATGCGGCTGGCGCGGCCCCGGTCGAAGACGATGTCGGCATGACTATCCGAAGTGGGGCTATTCGTGGACAAAAGCGCTGCCTTTCTTATAGGGGCGCAGGGTAACGGCGATACCGCCCGGCAACCGGTCTGCAACTGCGGCAATTACCTGCGCCCGTCGAACGCTAGTCAGCCCGTCAAGAACATCTTCAGCAAGCTCCACGACCCACCCGGTCCGCAGGCGTCGGCACCGCAGCGTGACACCGCCGAGCAGGCCGCGCAGATCCTCTTCTACCGCGTCAATCACCCGCATATCTTCAGGATCGACGCGCAGGCCGGTTTCGATCCGGCTGGCAAGGCAGGGGGCAGCCGGCAAATCCGCCAGATCACCCAGGCCCAGCTGCCGGGCCAGCCCTCGCACCGCTTTCTTGTCCATGCCGGCGGCGACGAACGGGTGCAGCACCCCGTGTTCATCCGCCGCCACAAGCCCCGGTCGGTAGTCTGACAGATCGTCCAGGTTGGTGCCAGCGGCGACTGTTCGACCCAGCTGTGCCAGCCTGCCGTACAGGTGCGACTTGCAGAAATAACAGCGGTTCACCGGATTGGCCCGGTATGCCTCGTCTTGGAACTCCCCCGCGTCCACGATCCGCAATGCCAGACCGTGCGTCGCCGCAAAGTCCCGGACGCGGGCGGTCGCGGCTGCGGGCACGGCAGGCGATATCGCATGGCACAGCGTGACACCGTCCACTCCACGCGCGTGGGCTGCCGCTGCAGACAGGGTCAGACTGTCAATGCCTCCGCTCAGGGCGATGGTCAGGGAGGATGGCTTGATCAGTGCCCCGCGCAAAGTATCCGGAAGGGTCACGGTGTCCTCTCGGCGGCAGTATCGTTCAGCGCCTGCAGCAGGCGCATGCTGGACATTTCCAGATGCGCACGCATCTTGTCCCTTGCAAGTTCCACCTCACCGACCGCGATGGCGTCGGCGATCAGGTGATGTTCGGCCACCGCATCCCTGCTGTCGCTGCCCCGCTTGATCGCCTGCAGCCGCCCCGCCAGAATGGTCTCGCGCAGGCTGGCACCCAGATAGTTGAAAAGCCCCAGATAGTAATCGTTGCCGGTCGCCTCGCAGATTGCCCGGTGAAACCGCAGATCTGTCCGCACACCGTCGGGCACACGGGCAGTGCCCCCGCCGCTGGTGCGTTCAAACGCATCGGCGGCGGCCTTGATCTCGATACGCGCGGCGTCCGGGGCGCGGGCCGCAGCAAGAGCCGCCGCCTCGATTTCGAGCCCCATCCGCAGTTCCAGGATTTGCGACAGCTTGCGCAGGCTTTCGACATCATCTTCGGGAATCGCAAACCCGAATCGGGGTCTGTCGCTCGCCACGCAGGCCCCGCGCCCCTGACGGCTTGAGAGCAACCCTTCGGCTTTCAGCCGCGACACGGCCTCTCGGATCACTGTACGGCTTACATCGAGATCACATGCGAGCGTGATCTCCGACGGCAGCATCTCCCCCACCTTCCAGAGCCCCGTGATCACGTTGTGACGCATGACCTCAGTTACCTGATCGCTCAGCGTTTTTCCTCGCGTCAGCGGCACTGCGGAGAGCAATGTGTCAGGCATCCGTAGGCCCCTTCGTTTCAACGTGGTATACCTGTATGACAAATTACCATATGACGCAAAACCCCGTTTTGCAATTATTTTGCTGCATTCAACATGACAGCAAACAGCTGCTCAGTCAAAATATGTTATTATATTTGACAAGTAATACAAATCATCGCAGTCTGCGATTTCATCGGCGCGGGAGTGCCGAAATGTGCGGGGCGCAGCGCTGGAGGAACCGGGCTGGCTCAAATCATAACTCGGGAGGAGTTTTCATGTCACTGCTGAATAAAGCAATCCGCCAGACCACGGCGGCAACCATCCTTTTCGCCGCCACCGGCATCGCCGCGCAGGCCCAGAGTTTCGTCATGGCCACCGGCCAGCAGGGCGGTTCGTGGTATCCGGTCGGCGGTGCGATCAAGGCGATCGTGGAGCGGGAAAATCCCGACATTACGATCACCGTGACACCGGGTGCCGGTGTGTCCAACGTCGTGGGCGTGGACGCAGGGCGATTTGGCATCGCATTCGCCAACTCCACGTCGACCGTGGACAGCCTGTCAGGCAAGCCGCCTTTCCGCAAGCCAACGACTAACGTGTGCAACCTTGGCAATCTGTACCCGCAGTACTTTCAGGTCGTTGCGCTGGCCGATTCCGGTATCAAGACGGTTGCAGACATGGAGGGCAAGCGTTTGACCACGCAGCAGCTTGGCAATACCGGCGAATTCCTGACGCGCGAACTGCTGGCGACCCAGAACTTGACGTTCGACGATCTTGCCAGCGTGTCGAACACGTCCTATTCGGACTCTGCGTCGCAGATGAAGGACGGTCAGGTCGATGTTTTCACGCTCGGCTCGTCCTTGCCGACCGGGTCGGTAATGGATCTGGCGTCTTCGCGTGACATCGTGCTCATCAACATCGACGAAGAGACGTTCAAGCACTTCAAGGATCAAAACGCCGCCTTTCAGCTTCGCGATGTTCCCGCCGGCTCATATCCGGGCTTCGACGAAGCTGTGCGCACCATCAGCTATGATACACATATGGTCGCCCCCTGTGACTATGACGGGGACATCATCAAGGCGGTGCTTTCGGCAGTCGCAGACAATCCGGAAAGCTTCGGTGCGGTCAGCAAATCCATGGCCAACCTGACGGTCGAGGAAATGGCGACCGACATCGGTGTTCCGTTCCACCCTGCGGCAAAGGAATTCTACGCGGAGCGTGGCGTTTCGGGCATGTGATCGACCGTACCTGACGGTTCAGCCGGACAGGGCTCTGAAGCTCTGTCCGGCAAATCCGTGCCTGTTGCCCACTGGCCCAGTTGATCTGACAAGCCTGCACCTGATTCTTTAAGCGGGAAGACGCCATGAAACTTTCCATCATCTCTGACAGGATGCCCCTGATTGTCCGTATTTCCCGTCTAATGCTGATGGCGATGGCCTTCTGGCATATGTACGTCGCTTTCGTCGGCCCACCGAACCCTTACATCATGCGCGGCCTTCATGTGGCCATGGCGTTGCTGTTGGTTTATCTGACGGTCGATGTTAAAGGCCTGCGCAGGGACGTGCCGAGTTGGTACGACGTCATCCTGGGTCTTGTCGCGGCAAGCGCGGCGCTTTATCCGTCTTTCAACCTCGACTATATCACTCAGCGGTTCCTATACGTCGATCCGCTGTTGCCGATGGACATTGTCGTGGGCCTCGTTCTCGTGACGCTGCTGCTGGAAGGTACGCGGCGCATGCTAGGGCCAATGCTGCCGATCACGGCGCTTTTGTTCCTAGGATACGGTCTCGCATTCACGTCTACTCTGCCGTCCGTTATTCTTGAGCAGCTGTTCATGACGCCTGAAGGCATCTTTGGCATTCCGATCGCCGTATCCGCTACCTACATGGTGCTGTTCATCCTGTTCGGCTCGCTTGTCGAAAAGATGGGCGTTGGTGAACTGTTCATGGACTTTGCCGTGGCGATCACCGGTCGCCAAGCAGGCGGCCCCGCCAAGGTCGCCTGTGTGACATCGGGTCTTTTCGGGTCTGTTTCGGGCTCTGCGGTCGCCAACGTAATGACGACCGGGACGTTTTCCATTCCGCTGATGAAGCGCATGGGCTTCAAGCCCGCCTTCGCCGGCGCGGTCGAGGCCGTCGCCTCCACCGGCGGTCAGATCATGCCGCCGGTCATGGGGGCCGCGGCTTTCGTCATGGCCGAGTATCTTGGCGTCGGTTATCTTACTGTCGCCAAATACGCGCTCGCGCCTGCCGCCCTTTTCTATGTCGCCCTTTTCGCCGCCGTTCACTTCGAGGCCAAGCGCAAGGGCATCGGGTCTGTCCCGCAGGAAGATCAGGTCCCGCTCAAGAAGGTGTTGCTGGAGCGCGGACATCTTTTTGCGCCGCTGGTGATCATCGTGACCGTGCTGGTGATGGGCTACTCCGCGCCATATGCCGCATTGTGTGGCATCCTGTCGGTGGTGCCCTGTGCCCTTCTTCGCAAGACCACGCGCCATTACGTGTCCGTCGATAACATCCTGCAGGCTCTAGAGAACGGCGCACGAAATGTGCTGTCCATCGCATCGGCCTGTGCCTGTGCTGGCATCGTGGTCGGTGTGATCGACATTACGGGCCTGGGCCTGACATTCTCAAACTTCGTGATCGAATCGGCACAAGACACGCTGGTGATCGCTCTGCTGCTGTCGATGGTCGCAGGCATCATCCTTGGCATGGGCATGCCGACGACACCCGCCTATATCGTGCAGGTCGCCCTGCTTGTCCCTGCCCTCGTGAAGCTGGGCGTCCAGACTGAAGCGGCCCACCTCTTTGTTTTCTACTTTGCTATCCTGTCAGCGATCACACCGCCCGTGGCGATGGCGGTCTATGCGGCCAACACGCTGTCGCAGGCCAAGATCGTGGAGGCAAGCTGGGCCGCCGTGAAGCTGGGCGCCACCGGTTTCATTGTTCCGTTCATGTTCGTCTACGAACCGGCGATCCTGATGCAGGGCAACACGGTCCACATCGCGCTCGTGATTGCACAGGCGACCATTGGTGTGATCATCCTTGCCGCATCGTTGCAGCGCTACTTCTTTGGCGCTTTACCTGGCTGGCTTTCGTTCGTGCTGTTCATCGGGTCGCTCTTGCTGATCTATCCCGACCCGCGACTGACAGCGGCAGGGCTGGCCATCGCAGGAGGCACCATCGTCTTTCAGAAGGGACGCTACCGGAACGCGACCGGCGCGGCAGCCGCCAACAAATGATCCTTCTCGACAAATGACCCCCCCTATAACGGAGCAAGACCAAAATGGAGCATCACCTAACCCCAAAGCCACGCAGCGGAGGGCAGGTTCTTGTCGATCAGCTTTTGATTCACGGGGCCGATACCGCCTATTGCGTGCCAGGCGAGAGCTATTTGGAGGTGCTGGACGCGCTGCATGACGTCAAGGACCGCTTTACGCTGATCAACGCGCGACACGAAGCGGGGGCGGCCAACATGGCAGAGACCTACGGCAAGCTCAATGGCAAACCGGGGATCTGCATGGTCACGCGCGGTCCCGGGGCCTGCCACGCGGCCATCGGTGTGCATATCGCGCAGCAGGACAGCACGCCAATGATCCTGCTGGTAGGCCAAATCGCGCGCAATACGACCGATCGCGAGGCTTTTCAGGAAGTGGATTACCGCGCCATGTTCGGTCCGATCGCGAAATGGGCCACGCAGATAGACGATGCGGCCCGCGTCCCCGAATACATGGCCCGCGCGTTCCGGGTGGCCACGTCCGGCAGGCCCGGCCCCGTCGTCATATCCCTGCCCGAGGATATGTTGACGGATATCGTGGAAGTGGCCGATGCCCGGCCCTATGAAGCGTCCCGTGCCGAACTCTCTTCCGCGTCGCTCGACGCGCTGAAGACGGAACTGGCAGGGGCCGAAAAGCCAATGCTGTTGCTGGGCGGTTCAGGATGGTCTGACGCCAGCGCGGCAGCAATCACCCGCTTTGCCGAAGCGAACCGCATCCCCGTCACCTGCTCTTTCCGGCGACAGGACATTGTGGACAATCTGTCGCCCGTCTACGCTGGCGATTTCGGTACCTCAACCGCGCCCACGCTCTATGCCCACCAGCGCGAGGCGGATCTGCTGGTCGTGATCGGTGCCCGGCTCGGAGAGATGACGACAAAAACCTATTCAACCATCAAATCCCCAAATCCACAGGTGCGGCTGGTGCACCTGTATCCTGATCCTAACGAGATCGGACGCGTCTACTCACCGGATCTGGGTATCACGGCGGCCCCGGAATTTGTCGCGGCGGCACTCGACGGTATCGATCTGGGCCGGGCGGATGTCTGGGGGGATTGGTGCGACCGGCTGCACGCAGATTACCTGACGGACACACAAGCCCCCAACGGGGATGCGTGGGATCTGGACATGGGCGTTGCCCTTACCCAGATCCGCGACCAGTTGCCCGATGACACGGTGGTGACACTTGACGCCGGGAACCACACCGGTTGGGCACAACGATATCTGCGTTTCGGGCGGCCGGGACGGATCATCGGGTCCACATGCGGGGCGATGGGGTGCTCCGTACCTGCGGCCGTAGCCGCATCCATCGCGCAGCCCGACCGGCTGGTTCTGTCTTTCGTCGGTGACGGTGGTTTCATGATGAGCGGACTGGAGCTTGCCACTGCGGCGCAGTACGGCGGAAAACCTATCGTGCTGTTGTTTAACAACGGCATCTACGGCACGATCCGCATGCATCAGGAACGTGACCACCCCGGACGGGCATCCGGCACCACGCTGAAGAACCAAGATTTCGTCAAGCTGGCCGAAGGTCTGGGTGCGCATGCCGAACGGGTCACGAAAACCGCCGATTTTGCGGCGGCCTTTGATCGCGCCCGCGCCAGCAACAAGCCGGCCCTGATTGAGCTTGTGACAAGCCCCGAACAGATATCGACCCGCACAACGATCACGAAGCTGCGTGAGGCGGCGAAACAAAAAGCGATGGCATGATGTCCGGCGCGCCGCTACGCACCCCCGACAGGCAACAGTCCGACCTGATCGGCGAACTGGTTGCCGTTGTCGGTAGCGATCATGTGATGACCAATCCCGACGATATGGCTGGGCGACTGAAAGAGGATCGTGGGCTTTTCAACGGAACGGCAATGGCCATCGTCCGGCCCGGCAGCACCGCAGAGGTCGCGGCCTGCCTGCGTCTGTGTTTTGCGGCGGGCGTGGCCGTTGTCCCGCAGGGCGGCAACACCGGGCTTGTCGGTGGCGGCGTTCCTGACGGTGGCGTGATCGTAACGACCCAACGGCTCAACCGTATCCGGGCGGTGGATACCACGAACGCCACCATGACGGTCGAGGCCGGATGCATCCTTGCCAATATCCAAGCCGCAGCGGACGAGGTGGATGCGCTTTTTCCCCTCTCGCTTGCCTCTGAAGGGTCGTGTCAGATCGGCGGTAACCTGTCGACGAACGCGGGCGGCACCGCCGTGCTGCGCTACGGCAACATGCGCGATCTCGTGTTGGGGCTGGAAGTTGTACTGCCGGATGGCCGCGTGCTGAACGATCTGGGCAGTCTGCGCAAAAATAATACCGGGTACGACCTGCGCAATCTGTTCATTGGTGCGGAGGGAACGCTTGGCATCATCACGGCGGCAGTCATCAAGTTGTTTCCAAAGCCGACTGCCCGCGCGACGGCGCTGGTGGCCTGCGACGGACCAGACGCCGCGCTCGCACTTTATGCCCGGATGCGGGGCAGCGACGCGGATACGCTGTCGACCTTTGAATACATTGAACGGCTGGGATTGCAGATGGTGGTGGACCACGCCCCCGGATGCACCGATCCCATGAATGAGGCCCATCCGGCCTATTGCCTGATCGAATTGACCAGCGGCACCGCGCAGGCCGCGCTGGATACCCGGTTGCAGGCTGCGCTGGAGGCGGCATTTGAAGCCGAAGAGATCGCGGATGCAGTAATCGGCACCTCAGAAGCCCAGAAAGACGCGCTTTGGGCGCTACGCGAGAACCTGTCGGAGGCGCAAAAACCGGAAGGGGCCTCTATCAAGCATGACGTGTCCGTGCCGGTGTCTCGTGTCGCCGATTTTATCCAGGTGGCCAAGGCTGCGTGCGTGGAGCACATGCCCGACCTGCGCCCATGCCCCTTTGGACATTTCGGTGACGGCAATATTCATTTCAACCTGTCGCGGCCCGTCGACATGGCCGATGCGGTGTTTCTGGCCGAATACGCCACATTTAACCGCATCGTGCACGACATCGTGCATGACATGAGCGGTTCGATTTCCGCCGAACATGGTATCGGACAAGTCAAGCGAGCGGAGTTGCGACGCTACAAGGATCCGGTTGCGCTGGAGTTGATGGAGCAAATCAAGCGCACGATCGACCCGGCCGGTCTGATGAACCCCGGCAAGGTGCTCTAGCCGCGGCCAGCAAAGGGCATCTTCGTCGCCATCACAGTAACGAACATCGCATTCGACCCCGGACCGAGCGCTGCCATGTACGAAATGGTCCGCGCCACATCTTCCACGTCCATGCGTGGTTCAGGCGCGCGTGTACCGTCGGCTTGAAGCACGCCGTCTACCATCCGTTCGGTCATCTCGCTTGCCGCGTTGCCTATGTCGATCTGGCCCACGGCGATGTCGTGCTTGCGACCATCAAGCGACAGTGCGCGCGTCAGCCCCGTGATCGCATGTTTCGTTGCGGTGTAGGGCGCAGACAGCGGCCGCGGCACATGCGCGGAGATAGACCCATTGTTGATAATTCGCCCGCCTCGCGGCGACTGCCGCTTCATCAGCGCGAAGGCCGCACGCGCGCACAGGAACGATCCGGTGAGGTTGGTGCCTACGATATCGGTCCAGTCCGCGACGGACAGGGTGTCGATTTCGACCGCCGGGCCATTGCGCCCCGCGTTGTTGAACAAAAGATCGAGCCGACCGAACGTCCGCTCGATGCGCTGGAAAAGCGCTGCCACATCCCCCTCCCGGGCGACGTCCGCCGGGACGGCAATATGTCCGTCCCCATCAAGATCGGCGCAGGTGTCATCGAGAGGCGCCTGCCGCCGCCCGGTTAGAACAAGGGTGAAACCGTCGCGCGCCAACGCCGCAGCGCAGGCTTTTCCGACACCGCTTCCGGCGCCCGTGACAAGAGCTATTTTTTGCATGGTGTTGCGACCCCTTTCAAAGCGATGCTTTGCGTTAATTGAACATTAATATAAAAGATCAGTAAGGCCACCGGAAAAGGACCGAAGCTGATGATTGACCTCTACACATGGACAACCCCCAACGGCCGCAAAGTCTCCATCCTGTTGGAGGAACTGGGCGCAGACTATACCGTGATTCCCGTCAACATCACCAAAGATGAACAGATGACGCCGGATTTCCTACGGATCAGCCCGAACAACAAGATTCCGGCGATTGTCGATCATGACACCGGGACGACCTTGATGGAATCAGGTGCGATTATGATCTATCTGGCCGAAAAGCATGGACGATTCATGCCAAACGATCCAAAGGAACGCGCGGACGCGATGCAATGGCTGATGTGGCAGATGGGCGGGTTCGGTCCGATGCTGGGGCAGGCACATCATTTCGGCCATTTCAACCCGGGCAAGGCACCCTATGCGCAGGACCGGTTCGCCGCAGAGGTGAAACGCCTTTATGGCGTGCTCAACACTCGCCTCGAAGGGCGTGAACACATCTGTGCGGACTACTCCATCGTCGACATGGCGTGTTGGCCATGGGTGTCGCGCTATGAATGGCATGGGGTCGACCTGGCGGACTTTCCCGCCGTGCGCGCGTGGTACCAACGGCTGCTGGCGCGCGATGCGGTACAAAAAGGGTATCATGTGCCCAAAGCGACGGGTGACATCCCGCCCGGATGACCCCCGGTTTTGACGTGGGCGTGTTTTCCTTTGAAGCGGTCAAACACGGCACGATAGCGGCGCGTGACGGCGGTGTGATACCCCGGCATTGCCAAGTTGTTTGCGGCTTCTGCGGCTGGTACCGGCGGATACAGGCCGCAAAATGCGCGCCAGATCGGTTGACCCAAAGGCGGATGGCTTCGCGGCTGACGATGACACCACGCTCCGCCAGGAGATCCTCAACATCCGCCGTGCTGAGCGCAAAGCGATGACAGGCCCAGACCGCATAGGCAATGATCCCGCGGGGAAAACGAAAGCCTTTCAGGCGCGGCATTGATGACGGTATCTGCGTGGCACAACCGGTACCAGCCGCAGAAGCCGCAAACAACTTGGCAATGCCAAATCAAAACCGGCGCATAATTCCGCAACCCGGGCGCGCATTCCCGCGCTGGCGGGTTCCAGAACGGCGGCGGGCCCGATGGACATCAGCCGCGACCTTTTATCAGCGCGCGCATCATTTCGACCTCTTCGCCGGTCAAATCGGTAAGCGGTGCACGCACATGCCCGGTGTCAAACCCGCGCAGGGCGACACCGGCCTTGATGGCCGAAACGGCATAACCCGGCTTGCGGTCGCGGATCGCGGCAAAGGGATAATAAAAGTCCCTCAGAAGCCGTTCGCATGTCGCATCATCGCCGGCAAGGAAGGCGCCGTGAAATTCCAGCGCGGTTTCGGGCACGAAGTTGAACACCGCCGAGGAATAGGTCGGCATGCCCGCGCCCCGATAGGCCTGCGCGAACAGTTCGTGCGTCGGCATGCCGCCGATGTAGCACAGCCTTTCGCCAAGGCGCACGGTCACCCGGCGCACGGTGTCGATGTCGCCGGTGCCGTCCTTGAACCCGATAAGGTTCGGGCATTCGCCGGCCAGTTGTTCAAGCGTTTCGGCCGAAATCTGCGCCTGGCCCCGGTTATAGACGATGACCCCCATGTTGGTGGATTTGCAGACCGCGCGAATGCGGTTGGCAACGCCGTCCTGCGGGCCTTCGGTCAGGTAATGGGGCAGCAAAAGGATGCCGTCGCCACCGGCCGCCTCTGTCTCGCGTGCCAGATCGCAGGCCATGCGCACGCCATAACCGCACCCCGCGATCACCGGCGCGTCACCGGCCACCTCGCGTGTGGCGCGCACGACATCCAGAATCTCCTGCGGGGCAAGCGAAAACATCTCGCCAGTGCCGCCCGCGACGATCAACCCCGCCACCTTGTGGGGCCTGAGCCAGTCAAGATGCGCCTGGAACGGTTTTTTGGCAAAGCGGTCGTCGGAATCGAAAGGGGTCACGGGGAAGGACAGAAGCCCGTGACGGATGGTCTCGCGCAGCGCGTCGGGTGCGATCATGGTGTGTGTCTCCTCATTCTTGATATCTTGTCCGCGGGTGGGGCGGAACATGCCTTGCCGGTGCAGTCAGTCAGCGCACCTGATCGTGTGGTCGCGGGGCCACCGGACAGGATTTCAGTGCCGGTCGGCGGGCCTCGACGCGTCCGGCAGGTTCTGATTGCTGACCGGCGCTGGGAACGGCGGATCGCAGTTGTGGCGACCGGCGTGGCCCCGAAGTCGTCAAGGCCGGGCAGGGCCTGTCGCGGGAAACATACCCGCATTTGGTGCCGTCCATTGGACTGGCCTCCTCTTGTTGCGCGCCCCGATCCGGGCAAGCCATGCCGTCCTTGCCGCTAGGTTCGGTTGAAACTGAACCCAACGCGCGGGACTTGTCATGCGCTAATATTTTAGTTTATCAGTATGGTCAACAGTCTGCAAATGCGTTTAATTGTACTTCGGCGGGAAAAGGATACGGATCGCGGCATGAAAAAAGCAAATCTGACGCACGCTTTCGACATGATGCAACACGCTTTCGACATGATGCAACATGAGACGCCGATGGGGCGTCCGATGGCGTCGTGGCGGATCTATGACGACCTGCGACAGCGCATCCTGTCGCTGGAGCTTCCGCCGGGCACCGCCCTGACCCGCGCCGACCTTGCGCGCAAGTATGACGTCAGCCAGACACCGCTGCGGGACGCGATGCAGCGGCTTGACCAGGATGGACTTATCCGCATCTATCCGCAGTCCAAAACGCTGGTGACACGCATCAACCTTGCGCAGATCCGCCAGGCCCTGTTTCTGCGACAGGCGCTTGAGAGCGAGGTGGTGATGAAACTGACGAAAGAGCGGACGGCAAGCACCGTCGCACGCCTGCGCGAAATCATAGCCCTCCAGCGCGAGGTTGCCACCGACAAGACCCAGCTGCGCCGCTTTCAGGAACTCGACGAATATTTCCACTTCGTCATGTTCGAAGGTGCCGGTCATCCGAACCTGCATGCGCTGCTGCGCTCACAAACCGGCGACATGGACCGAGTGCGGCGTTTGCAAGTCCACGCGGAAGGGCGGCTGCGGCTGATCCTGCAAGGCCACGAACGCATCGTCGCCGCGATCGAAAACGGCGATGTTGACCAAGCGGTCCGTGAAATCCGGGCCCACACCCACAAACCCGACGACTGGGCCGACGAGTACCGCGCCCTTTACAAGGACTATTTTACCTGACATCCGGCCCGTTCGGGCAACGCACGCCAGCATCACCAGGCAAACGTGCGGGCCAGCCCGGTCCGCGAAGAAAAAGATCATGTCCAATGCACTTGCCGAAACCCGCGGCCTTCATGTTGTCGTGCAGATGCCGTTTCTTGATGGCGGCACGCTTGATCTTGACAGCATCGACACGCTGTCGGCCCTCTATTATCGCTATGGTGCGCAGGGGTTGACCGTGCTTGGTGTATCGGGCGAGGCGATGAAACTGACCGTGGACGAAACCATCGCGGTGGCCGCCCGTTACGTTGGCCAAGCTGAGCACGCAGGTCATGGTCGAAAGGGTCGCCGTGATGATCTGCCCGCACTCGGGGGTGCGCACCGACGAGGATCTGCTGCGCTATTTCGAGGCGGTCTATGCCCGGATCGGTGACGTGCCGACAGTGCTTCAGGATTTTCCCGCGCGCCCCAATATCACCCGGATGCGCGCCGAACTTTCGCGCCCGGCGCAGATTCTGACCGGCAACAACTGCCAGTTTATTGTGCAGGAAATGGAACGCGGAGCCGATGGGCCGATGGCGGGCTTTTCCTATCCCGAAATGCTGTCGGGCCTTTATGACCTGATGACCGCGGGACAGCGGTGCGCGGCGCATGATCTTTTCAACCGCTATCTGCCCCTGCTCAAGCACAAGGCGCAGGGCCAAAGGAGCATCGCCCTGCGCAAGGAAATGATGCGTCGCCGTGGCGCGCTGTCCTCGAACGCGCTGCGCGGACCTGAGCCGAAACTGACCCAGACGGACCTTGCCAAACTTGATGTCCTTATAGGGCGCATGGACCTGCCGCAGGGATAGTGCGAAAGGCTCGGCCCGTCGCCCGCCGCTCAGCCCTTTGGTGTGAAAAAGGGCACTGGCGTCAAAAGTTGATTGACCTGTGAAACCAGGTAAGCGGCCTCTGCGCTTTTCTTCAGATAGGCCTGCCAATCCGGGTCGGCGGCCAGCGCCGCGCGCTTTGCCGCCCGGTCGGCGGCATCGGCATAGCACCAGATGTGCACATAAGAATTCACGTCCCCGGTTTCGACCGCGCCGTAAACCACGGGTTCGCCCAGGTGCCGACATTGCACGGCGAACCCGTGTTCGCCGTAAAGCGCAAGGTGTTTCTTGATGGTCCCGGGGCGGCAGTGATAGGTCCGGTGGTCATAAAGCATGTTGTTTCCTTCAGTTTCAAAAACTTGGCACGATCTCGCCGGTGCAGTAGCCGGGAGGCTTGCCATCTTCCCGTAATTCAATATAGTAATGTATTAGTGGAGGGGCGCGCAAGCACATCACGTATATTCACCCGTCGAAATCAAACCACCGAACGAAAAACCCAAGGCACCGTGGCGCGGGTTGGCCGCCAGAACACGGGATAAAGACGGAACGGCCAATGCTGTTCCGAAAGGATCAGGAGGAGACACACCATGAAACGCAACTTCATCGGCACCATTGCCGCAATCACCACGGCGCTTGTACCGCTTGCCGCAATGGCCGAATATCCCGAGCGCGACGTGCGCATGGTGGTGCCATGGGGTGCCGGTGGCGGCACCGACGGCATCGTGCGCAAGGTAACAAACCTGGCCGAAGACGCGCTTGGTGGCACCATTTATGTCGAAAACATCGAAGGCGGCAATTCGGCCACCGGCGTCGGCCAGGTGATGGGCGCGCGTGCCGACGGCTACACCATGGGGGCGTTGACCTATGACAGCATCGTGACCGTGCCGTGGCAGGGGATGCTGCCCAGCTATCAGATGGACAAGCTTGACCTCATCGCCCGTATCACCAGCGAGGCCGATGCGATCATCGTCGACGCCGATTCGGATTACCAGTCGCTTGGCGATCTGATCGCGGCGGCCAAGGCCGACCCGGGCAATGTGCGCGTCGGTGTCCAGAACCTTGGCGGTCGCGTGCACCTGACCCTGCTGCAATTGCAGCAAATCACCGGCGCCGAGTTCCGCATCGTGTCGTACCCCGGCGGCGCCGCACCCCAGAAAGAGGCGATTCTTTCCGACGAGGTGGACGTGGTCCTGACCTCGCTGGGAGATTTCGCCAACCTGATCGAGGACGGCAGCGTGCGCGGCATCGTCGAATTCTCGGACGCCAAGAACCCGACCTATGACGTGCCCACCGCCGAAGAGGCCGGCATCGACCTGCTGAACGGTTCGTTCATCGTGCTGGTTGTCCCGGCGGGCACCCCCGCGGACGTAGTGACGTCGCTTGAGGCGGCCTATCACGAGGCCTATAAATCGGATGAGTTTCAGGATTGGCTCGGCAACATTGGCGTGACCCCGAACTGGCTGGCGGGTGATGAACTTGACGTCTGGGCCGAAGAGACCGCGCAGGGCCTGTTCACCCAGATGGACGCGCTGGTCGAGGCGGGTGTGCTGAACAAGTAATCGGTCCCGCCCCATTCCAGCGGACAATGACTGGCGGTACTGGAGCACGCTTCGGTACCGCCGCGATATGGAGACCATGATGGCCGACCGCGCGCCTCTTCTCAGGACAGGTGTCCTGCTGCCCCTTTTCTTTTTGATCGTCACTACCGTTTACCTTGCTGCCGCCTTCGACATCCGGTCGCAGTTCGCGGCGCCCGGCGAGATGAGCCCGCGCTCGGTGCCGATCCTGATGGCCTGCCTGATGTATGTCGCCCTTGCGGGGGTGTTCATCGGAGAGTTCCGCAAGCCAACCGCCGACGGCCCCGTTCGCGAACTGCTGCGCCCGCTGCTAGTGATCGTCGCGACATCCGGCTATATCCTGCTGTTCCGCCCCTTGGGGTATGGGCTGGCAACCCTCGCCTTCACCTCGGCGCTGTTCGGCATCTTCCATTTTCATCTGCGCAAACCGCACCTGTTCGCGATCTACGCCGTCGGCGTGACGGCCGTTTTCTATGGGCTGTTTGCGGGGGTCTTCGGTGTGCGTCTGCCCACCCTTATCGAAGGGTTTTTCTGATGGATATCTTCATGGACATTCTCGGGGGCATGTCCGCCCTCGCCGACCCCTATGTCATCGCCTTCATGATTGGCGGCTTCCTGGTCGGAACCTTTTTCGGGGCCATGCCGGGCCTGACTTCGGTGCTGGCCATCGCGCTGCTGTTGCCGATCACTTACACCATCGACGTGGTGCCGGCGCTGGTGATGTCTGCCTCGATTTTCATGGCCGGGATGTATTCCGGCTCGATCACGGCGACCACCATCAACATCCCCGGTGCACCGTCGTCGATGATGACGGCCATCGAGGGCAACGCCCTGATGAAAAAGGGCTTTGGCGCTAATGCGCTGGGTCACGCCGCACTTGGCTCGATGATCGGCGGCACCATCGGCGCGGTGCTTCTCATGGCGTTCATGCCCATCGCGGCCGAGCTTTCGCTGCTGATCCGCACCCCCGGCAAGTTTTCGCTGGTGCTGTTCGCGCTGGTGGTCATCATCATTGTCGACAAGGGCAACATCGCCAAGGGTTTTGTCGCGACCCTGTTGGGCATAATGATCGCCACCGTCGGCATCGACGTGCTGCAACCCATTCCGCGCTTCAACTTCGGCACCGAAACGCTGATCGAAGGCATCGACATCATGCCCCTGGTCATCGGCGCCTTCGCCATATCCGAAGTGCTTATTCAATCTGAAAACTGGAAGAACAGTCTCAGCTCAACCTTGGAAAAGGCCAAGGATCTGAGAATCCGGCGACGCGACTTCCTGCCGCCCCGCGCGGAAATTCGCGAAATCGGCCTGCTGACCTACTTGCGCTCGGCCTTTATCGGCTATGGGATTGGCATCCTGCCCGGTGCGGGCGGGTCGATGGCGGCCTTCGTGTCCTATGCGATGGCGCGCTCGTCCTCGAAGACCCCCGGTGAATATGGCACCGGTTCGCGCGAAGGCATCGCCTCGGCCGAGACGGCCAACAATTCGATGTGCGGCGGTGCCTTTGTTCCGATGCTGATGTTCGGCATTCCGGGCGATCCGACCACGGCCATCGTGCTTGGGGTTCTGGTGATCAACGGCCTTCAGCCGGGACCACGCCTTCTTGAAAACCAGGCAGAACTTCTGGGGCCGATGCTGGGCTCCCTGTTCTTTTCGGCCCTGATTCTCATTCCGCTCACGCTGTGGCTGTTCGGGCCGTGGTTCATCAAGATCGTGTCGATCCCCAAGGGCCTGCTTTACACCGGCATCGCCGTGGTCGCCCTGGTGGGCAGCTATGTCGCGACCTACTCGATCTTTCAGATGTCTCTTTCAGTGCTGTTCGGTGTCTTGGCCTATTTCATGCGCAAGCAGAATTATTCCACTGTGGCCATGCTTCTGGGTTTCATTCTGGGCCCCGACATCGAGGAATACCTGAGACGCGCGCTGTCGTTGAGCGATGGAAATCCGATGGTTTTCCTGACCAATCCAGACAGCGTTTTATTTCTCGCACTGACTGCGCTGTTCATCTGGGGAATCCTGATCCGCAAACCCAAAAGGGTCATGCCCGTCCCCGAAGAATGAAGCCTTAGAGGCTGATCGGAAATGAGTTAAGTGAATTCAGCAGGTTGTGACTCTGTTCGGTTGTGAAAACAGAACGGAGATCACGATGGCCTGGACCGAACTCACCCGCGCACAGCATAAGCGCAAGACGAAGCGCTATCCAAGCGATTTGACCGATGCGGAATGGACGATCATGGAGCCATTGTTGCCCGGTCGCAACCGCCTTGGGCGGCCGCGAAAGGTGAAGTTGCGCCGGGTCTGGAACGCGATCCCGTATCTTGCCGCCTCGGGGTGCGCATGGTCGCTTCTGCCTAAGGGCTTTCCGCCGGTCTCGACCGTGCGCTACTATTTCTACCGCTGGCGCGATGATGGCCTGCTGGTCGAGATCAACCGGGGGTGTTGTCACGTTAACTCGCGCAGTCAGAAAGTTGTGTTGCCGATGGTACATCAAGCGGCACTCGCTGCGAATTTCCACGCTTCGAATGCTTCGAGCCGATGGTAACGGATGGTGAGGGCGGAACGACGGCGGGCTGGGACGGAGAAACGATTGCGGGTTGCGGACTGTATGGAGACGAAACGCTGCAATCCACCCGGCGATCGGAAGCCCTGCATGGCTCGCTCTCGTTTTCGGAAAGGTAGATGGCTGTTTTCTGCTCGGTTATTGAGCCCCTTGTGGGACCAATGATCAATGCCAGGCGCGACCTCGCGTTTTGCGGCACCGTAGGATCGTAATTTGTCCGTAATGATCCTTTTCGGCACGAAGCCCCAACGTTTCATCAGCTTGATCAAAAGCCGCTTTGCCGCGCGCTTGTCTCGCCTGGATTGCAGGATTTCTTCAAGAACGGCGCCGTGTTGATCGACAGCCCGCCATAGCCAGTATGACCGGCCCGCGATCTTCACGACGACTTCGTCCAGATGCCCGACATCGCCGGGGCGCGGCTGCCGTCGCCGCAGAACGTGCGCGATCAGGGGGCCAAACTTGACGGTCCAGCGCCGGATCGTCTCATATGAGCCGTCCACGCCGCGTTCCAGCATCAGCTCCTCGACCTCGCGCAGGCTCAAATTGAACCGGACATAGAGCCAGACAACATGAGCAATGATCTGAGGCGGAAACCGGTGGCGCTTGTAGGTGATTTTCAATGGCTGCATCGACACCGCCTACGCCCGGATCAATGAACCAGCAACCTCAGGTCCATTAACGTGACAACACCGATTTGCGTGTTCACTTTGGGTCTGTTTCAAGATAATGAATAAATCATGTCATAGGCACACCCAAAATGAACAGATCGAGCCCCAAAATCGGCTATGCCAGAACATCGACCGTCGATCAGAACCTCGACGCTCAAATCGAGGCTCTGACAGCTGCCGGGTGTGGGATGGTACGGCAAGAACAGCGCAGTGGGGCCACGCTTCAGGGCCGCCCCGAGCTGAAGACGATCCTCGACTTCATCCATCCAGGTGAAACCCTGGTGGTCACGCGGATCGACCGGTTGGCGCGCTCGATGCAGGATCTTCAGACTATCGTTGCGCGGTTGAAGGAAAAGGGTGCGCATCTTGCGGCCACCGAGCAACCTGTCGATACGTCGACCGCTGCGGGCAAGGCGTTCTTCGACATGCTTGGCGTCTTTGCCGAGTTTGAAACCAACCTGCGCCGGGAGCGTCAGGCCGAGGGCATTGCCTCAGCAAAGCAGCGTGGCGCGTATCGTGGGCGCCTCCCGAAAATCGATATGGCCACCATTCAGGCGAAGCTGTCAGAGGGAATGTCGCCTGCGAAAATCGCACGTGACATGGGAATATCGCGGGGCACTGTTTATAAAGCAAAGGCGTTGATGCCCTCAAGTAGCGAAGCGATAGGGCACATGAATTCATGAAAAAGAGCAAGACAAAGCAGCGGTCGCCAGTGACAAAGCCACCAGCCACATCAAACACGAAAGTACCACCACCGCGCAATCTGGCGCCCCCGCTCTGCGAAAAGCTGCGCCGGGACATGACCCAAGCGTGCCTCAAGGTGGCGGAGACGCATGGTTTGACGGTCGAAGGTGGGGAGCTGAGCGACATCGACCTGCGTCATGGTTTCGACATCAGCTTCCGCGTCGGTATCCCGATGGAGGACGGCGCAATCTATTCGCCAGACAAAGCCCTCTTTGAAGTTCTTGCTTCAGATTTTGGCCTTGAGCCATCTGACTATGGGCGGACCTTCAAATTGCGCGGAGACCTCCACCGGATCGTGGCAATCAATCCCAATAGACCAAAGTACCCGATTAGCACCGAGCGCGTCTCCGACGGGCGTGGGTACAAGATGCCCGCTGAAACCATCGTAATGTATCTGCAGAATTCCTTCGACTAAAGGTTCTCACATTGTTTTCGAAGAAGCCCAAATATGCAGCTTCGGGCCAGCTAGGCCAATTCCGCATGCGGCTTGAAATCGAAAAGCACCATGGTGTGTGGTTTCCCTTTGACGAATGACCCCGCCAATGACCCAGATGGAGAATCCGATGACTCATGAGACCGCCGCACGCGCCCTGCACGCCGCCCTTGCCGGTGGCGCGCCGTTGCAAACGCTGCCCTCCGGTTCGGTGCCCGGCACGCTTGAGGCCGCCTATGGCATACAGGACCGGCTGATCGCGCTGGACGGGCGCGCCATACTGGGCTGGAAACTGGCGCTGTCCACTGCGGGGGCGCAGGCGGCCAACGGCCTTGACGCGCCCACGGTCGGCCCGCTGCTGTCGGGCATGATCGCGCCGACCGGCACGGCCTTTGCCGCGAACACCTTTCGCCAACCCGAGATCGAGCCTGAATTCGCCCTTGTGCTTGCCGCCGATCCGGGGGCCGACCCGGATGCCGATGCGGTGCGCGCCGCCACCGGGGCGGTGCGGCTGGCGATGGAAATCGCCGATACCCGCTATGTGACAAAAACCGTGTACGGGCAGCCGGGCATCATCGCGGATCTGAACTGTGGTGCCGGGCTGGTGCTTGGGGGCGAAGTGCCGCCCGATGCGGTGCGCGAAGCCAGGATCCAAGTGAGTCTGGGCGACGGCACACGGGTTGCCGGGTTTGCGCCGGAAAACCGCCCCGACCCGTTCGCGGCAACGGCGTTTCTGTGCCGGTTCCTGGCCGGGCGCGGGTGCCGCCTGGGGGCGGGCGATGTCATCACCACCGGGACCTGCGCCCCGCCCACCCGCACCCCGCCCGGCGCGGTGCGTTGTGATTTCGGCATGTACGGCGCGGTGGATGTCACCATTGCGGGCTGAGAGCGCGGTTGCGCGTTCCTATCGCCGCGCTGCCGGACACCGCCATTCGCCTGGTCCGACCCTGCGGGTCAAACTGTCTTACCGGCATTTCCATTTGGGGACAGCCCCTTTCGATGGTGGGTGGGCACTTTGCCGCGTCAGTTCAGCATTCGGTCGGGCAACGAAAGCGCGATCTCGGGAAACGCCATCACCAGCCCGAGCCCGACAAGTTGCAACAGCACGAAGGGCAAAACCCCGCGAAAGATCGTCGCCATCGCGATCTGCCGACCGGCAATCGCCTTGAGATAGAACAGCGACATGCCGAAGGGCGGCGTCAGGAACGAGGTTTGCAGGTTGATGGCAATCAGGATCGCGAACCAGAAGATCACGTCCCCGCGCGCCACATGCGGCGCAAAGTCCAGACCGATGATGATCGGGGTAAAGACCGGCAGGATGATCAGCGTGATCTCGACCCAGTCGAGAAAGAAGCCGAGCACGAACATCACCCCCATGATCAGCCCCAGCGTGCCCCAGGGGCCTACGCCGAGTGCGGCAATGATGCCCTCGATCAACTCGTCACCGCCGAGGATACGAAAGATCAGCGAAAACGCCGTCGCGCCGATGAAGATGAAGAAGATCATACCGACCATCCGCGCCGTGCGCTGGCAGACATCGTCGATCACCGACCATGACGCACGCCCCTTCAGCGCCGCCAGCAGCAGGGCGGCAAGGGCTCCGACACCCGCCGCCTCGGTCGGGGTGGCGATGCCGCCGAAGATCGAGCCGAGCACCGCCAGGATCAGGATCACCGGCGGCACGAGCCCGCGCAGGATCAACAGCCCCAGCGGCGTATCGTCATCGGCGATGAGCGGGACGCGCCGTGGCGCCATATGGGGCCGGAGCAGCGCGGTGGCAAAGATGTAGAGCGCGTAGAGCCCGGCCAGCAGCAGCCCCGGCAGCGCCGCCCCGAGAAACAGCCGCCCGACCGAGACCGACATCATGTCGGCCATCACCACCAGCATGATCGACGGCGGGATCAAAATCCCGAGGGTCGCCGAAGAGGCGATGGTCCCGGCGGCCAGCCCGCCATTGACCTCGGCGCGCAAAAGGCTGGGCAGCGCGAGGGTTGTCATCATCACCACCGACGCCCCCACGATACCGGTGGTCGCGGCAAAGATCGTCCCCAACCCGGTGACCGACAGCAGCAATCCCCCCGGCATCCGGTGCAGGACCCGGTCGAGCGCGGACAGCAGATCCTCTGCCAATCCGCTGCGTTCCAGCATCGTCCCCATGAAGATGAAACTCGGCACCGAGACGAGAACCAGGTTCTCGGCGATCCCGCCCCAGATCCGCGGCACCAGATTGAAGAACATGATCGCGGGCATTTCCCCGAGCAGAATGGCCAGCCCGCCGAACAGCACCCCGACCCCGCCCAGCACGAAGGCCACCGGCAGGCCGGTGAACATGCCCGCCGCCAGCGCCGCGAACATGGCAAGTGGCAGAACATCGACAAGCGCGCTCATGCGTCCTGCCCCGGCGTGCCGATGAGTGTCGAAAGTCGGCTGCCCTCCAGATCCGCATCACCGCGCAGAAAGACCACGATCCGCAGCGCGATACTCAACCCCGCGAGGAATGTCATGCCAAAGCCGATCAGCAACGCGCTCTTGATGATCCAGCGATTCGGTATGCCGCTGGCAGCGGTCGATCCCTCGCCGTTGATCCAGGACTGATGCACGAACCCCCAGGCGAAAAAGATCATCATCGCCATATAGGGCAGCAGCGCGACAAGGATACCGGCCAGCTCGATCCAGGCGCGCCGCCGCGCCGTCATCCGCTCGCGCAGGATATCGAGACGGACATGCGCATTCTCAAGATAGGTATAGCCGAGCGCGGTCAGGAAGATCACGCTATGCAGATGCCAGGAGAACTCGCGCAGCTTCACCGCCGAGAGGTAATCGGCCAGAACAGAGCCGAACAGCGCGCCGTGCACGCCCGGAACCTTGCGCACGATCACATCGAGCATGACCGTCGCGATCAGCAGCAGCACAAGGCGCGCGCCATTGCGGCCGACAAGGCGCACCACCCGGTCCAGCGCAAAGGCGAGGTGAAGCAGTCCAGTCATGATCTGTCCTTGTCAAAACGGCGGCGGGCCGTTTGTGCGGCCCGCCGGAACGGGCTCAGTTCCTTGGAAGATACGCCCGGTCGGCCCAGAGCTTGTAGCGGGTACGGAACTCGGAAAAACTGTCCCACATGCGCGCCCAGTCCGGATTGGCAGCCTTTTCCTCCTCGACCACCTCAAGCCAGGTCGCGTGGAACGTATCAAGCCACTCCTGCGGATAGGTGTGCAGCGTCACGCCATCGGCGACATGCTGCTCCAGCGCCGCGAATTGCGTCGCTTCGCCCTCGGCCATGGTTTCCAGAATGGCCGCCTTGCACGAGACATGGATCGCCTCCTTCGCGCCGTCCGAAAGGCCGTTCCAGCTGTCCAGATTCACCAGAAGCTCGTTGATCGCCTGTTGCTGATGCCAGCCGGGAAAGTAATTGTGCTTGACCACTTCCGGCAGGCCGGCGCTGCGGTCATTGGCGGGAAACGAGAGCTCCGCCGCGTCGATTGTGCCAAGCTCGATGGCCTGATAGATCTCGCCGCCGCCCATAAGTTGCGTCGAAACGCCAAGCTTGGTGAAGACCTTGGAGCCAAGCCCGGCAAACCGCATCGACAGACCCGCCAGGTCACCAACCCCGCTCAGCGGCTGCTTGAACCAGCCGCCAGTTTCGGCAACGACATTGCCGCAGGGATACCAGTAGATATTGTCGCGCGCATAGAATTCCTGCGCCAGTTCCAGACCGCCGCCATTGAAGATCCAGGCATAGTATTCCGGGGCCTGCGGTCCGAACGGGATCGCCGAGACGAAATCATAGGCAGAATTCTTTGACACCTCGAATCCGGCGGCACCAAAGGCCGCATCTACAGATCCCTGGCTCACCGCGTCGTAATACTGGATCGCCGGGACAAGATCGCCCGGATCGAACACCTTGATTTTCACTTCACCGCCGGTGAACGTCTCGACGCGCTCGGCCAGAAGATGCGGCACCGGGCCGATCACGGCGGAATTCCGGCCTGCAAAGGTGTGCAGGTTTAGATTTTGCGCCATGCCCGGCATGGCCGCGACGACGAAAACCGTCGCGCCCCCCAGGATGGCCAGTTTCTTGAGAATCGTCATTTTGCTTCCTCCTCCTCCATTGTGTCGTGTCAGGTCCGCGCGGCCTCTCGCCCAGAACGCGGGCCGGGTCGCCGCGATATTCCGCGCCGACAAAGCCGCCACCCTGAAGCGCGCGAGACAGCGGATCGGCTTCGCGGGTGGCCGCGTGATCGAATGTCGCGGCATGGCTCTCGGCATTGTCCAGCGGGCGGTATCCCAGCTCATGCGCGCGGCTGTTGTCCCACCAGCCCCGGTTATTGCCGGAGACACCCCAGACGATCTCGTGATGCAGCGTCGGCGTCTCGAGCCCGATGGCAAACAGCTGCGCCAGATCGCGCCGCGATGCCCAGGTCGAGAGAAACCGCTCGTTGGTCGGTTTCTCGAAGCAACTGCCGATTCGTACCGACAGGATGCCGACGCCATACTGATCGGATACATACTGCCCCAGAAGCTCGCCAAAGGCCTTGCTCAGCCCACAGCGCGTGTCCGCTCGCGGCCGCTCTTCCGGCGTCAACCGCACGTCGCGACGGTAGAATCCGACTACGTGATTGGAGCTGGCAAAGACGATCCGCCGGACCCCCGCCTCGGCGGCAGCGACGAAAAAATCATAGGTGGCATCTATGTTTACGCGCAGGATCGGTGCCCAGTCGTCCTCGACCGACAGCCCGCCAAGGTGGGTGATCCCGTCAATCCCGTCGAAAAGGCGCGCATGTGTGGACCGCTCCGTCAGATCGGCACGTACCACCTCCTCGCCTTCGACGGTCGGGTCCATCGCCGCAATATCGCTGCATCTCAGTAGCTTATATCGTCCGCGCAATTCCTCGCGCATGGCCAGGCCCACCTGTCCGGCGGCACCAGTCATGAGCACCCTCGACACTGACATGACCCTGCATCCCGCTTGAATTCATCAGGCCATCACTTGTATGATGACTGATGATATGCTTACATTCTGAAAAATGCGATTGCAACTGGAATTCCAAACCACGCTGGAATACCTCAGGTTTGAGCGCGCCGTTAAAGTGCAGAAAGGACCGATGTGACGCCGTCAAGAACCCAGACCTCCGCACCGCAGCTTGGAAAGATCCGCTCGCGATCCAAGCTCAGCGAGTTGATCTCGGGGCAGTTGCGGGGTCTCATCCTTCGCGGAGAATTAGCACCGGGCACGCAGCTTCCGACCGAAAGCGAGATGATCGAGCAGTTCGGGGTCAGCCGGACGGTAGTCCGCGAGGCGGTGTCGGCGCTCAAGACCGACGGCCTCGTCACCGTGCATCAGGGACGGGGTGCCTTTGTCGCGACCGATCGCACCTTGCAGCCCTTTCGCATCGTCAATCCAGGGCTGAACGAACGCGATCACATCGTGCAGATTCTGGAGTTGCGGCTGTGCCATGAGGTCGAGACCGCCGCATTGGCCGCAGAACGGCACACGGCGGATCAGATGAATGAGATCGACGGCGCGCTTGCCGCCATGGCCGAAGCCGTCAGGCATGACGAGCCGGCCTATGAGCAGGATTTTGCGTTTCACGTCGCCATCGCCCAAGCGACCGGCAACCTCTATATCGCCAACTTTCTGAGCTATCTCGGCCCGTTCATCATTCCGCGCCCTGCCCTGCGCGCACAAATGAGCCGTGACCGCCGTGACTATGTGGAAACACTACAGATGGAACATGCCGAAATCCGCGATGCGATTGCGGAGCGCAACGCCGAGGCCGCATCGCGGGCGATGCGAACCCATCTGACCCGGGGTCTCGAGCTCAACCGGCAGTCCGGCTGAACCCGAAAATGGCGGTCCGAGGACAAAGCCCACCGTTGACCTTGTCTTTTCCTGCCCGTTCGGCCTTGCCGAAGGCATCGTCAAGACATGATGTGATTGCGGCGGTCGCGCTCCGGCGGCGAACGAGGTCCGGTATATTGGCCTCATGGATAAAAGCCGTGAGGAGAACGACCTATGGAACATTATGCTGGTTTGCACGTATCGCTGAAAGAGATTTCCATCGGGAGTGGGCAAAACTTGGGGGTGTCCGTGTATGCTGGTAGTTCATTGAGAGGGGAACTGCCATGGAAGTGCGGATTTTTATTGAGACAACCTTTGAGGGCATTGCCAAGTTGTTTGCGGCTTGTGAGGCTGGTACCGGTTGTGCCATGCAGATACCGTCATCAATGCCGCGCCTGAAGGGCTTTCGTTTCCCACGCGAGATCGTCGCTTATGCGGTCTGGGCCTATAATCGCTTTGCGCTGAGCACGGCGGACGTTGAGGATCTCCTGGCGGAGCGCGGCGTCTTCGTCAGCCGCGAAGCCATCCGACTTTGGGTCAACCGATTTGGCGCGCATTTTGCGGCCTGTCTCCGCCGGGACCGACCGCAGCCGAACGACAAGTGGCACATGGACGAGGTCGTGATCCAGATGGGCGGCGTGAAGCACTGGCTGTGGCGGGCCGTCGATGGCAATGGTGACACGCTCGACATCCTGGTTCAGACACGCCGCAATGCCAAAGCCGCCAAGCGCTTCCTGACACGGCTGATCGCTCAATTCGGGGAGTGTCATGAACTTTGTGTATCTGGGCAGGCCCATGCGGGTTTCAGATACGGTCACGCGTTGAAGCGTTCGTCGAACATGATAGGCCTAGCTGGCCCGAAGCTGCATATTTGGGATTCTTCGAGAACAATGTGAGAACTTTTAGTCGAAGGAATTCTGCAGATACATTACGATGGTTTCAGCGGGCATCTTGTACCCACGCCCGTCGGAGACGCGCTCGGGGTGTTGTCACGTTAATGGACCTGAGGTTGCTGGTTCATTGATCCGGGCGTAGGCGGTGTCGATGCAGCCATTGAAAATCACCTACAAGCGCCAC
>NZ_JBEPPX010000009.1:0-155783 GCF_040547535.1 Roseovarius sp. MBR-78 | reverse complement strand
CCAACCAGCCCGTCCAGCGCCCCAACACCGCGTCCCCGCCGTGTCGGTGAAGGCGGGTTTACGGATACTCGCAAAGAGTCGCAAGTGGTTTTTTCGCCCTTCGTCATGTTTTTTACACAAATCCCGATTTTATCGAGAAATGAACGGGTTAAGGGATGGATCGACAAGTTTTATGCCCGCTATACGCAACTTTATTTCCCGCACCGACACACGGGCGCGAGCGGCGCGAGACTTATCCACAGGCGAGGTCTGGGAACGCGGTTTTCTCTCCGTCGTGACCTGTCGCCACGGCCGTCAATCACCCTCCTCCGCGAGTCGCCTGGCCAGGAACACGAGCAGCTTGCGGTTCGAGCAATAGGCGGGCGGCAGGTCTTGCGCCTCTGGCCGTCCCAGCCTCTTGCGGCAATCCTCGGCTTCCGAACAGGCGGCACAGCGCTGCATCAGCCGCGTTATATCCTGCTGCGACAATCCAATGGCCGCCCGGTCGGGGATGATCTCGAGCCCAAGCTCGCGCGCCATCCGCTCCATCAGCCCGTCATAGCCCGGTGGCCTCTTCATCTCGGCCCTCCTCTCGAGGATGAGCCTAGCGCGCGCGCCTTGCCAAACCTTTAATATCCGGCAGGCGCAGCGCCAGCAGCACCACAATCACCGCCAGATAGGCCAGCGGTTCGATCTGAAACCCCTTGGAGAGCCAGATGAAATGCACCGCCCCCAGCACCGCCACCGCATAGGCCAGCCGGTGCAGCCGCCGCCAGCGCGCCCCAAGCCACCGCACCGCACGATCATTCGAGGTCAGCGCCAGCGGGATCATCAGCGCGAACGCCGTCATGCCGACCGTCACATAGGGCCGCTTGACGATATCGGCCCAGATGCGCCCCGCGTCCTGCACATCGAGAAACAGCCATACCGCCAGATGCAGGCTGACATAGCAAAACGCCAGCAGCCCGATCGCGCGGCGAAACCGCAGCAGGTTCACGCCAAGATATCGGCGCAGCGGCGTCAGGCACAGCCCGATGATCAGCAGTTGCAGCGCAATCTCGCCCAACTCCCGCTCCAGCGTCTTGATCGGCTCTGCACCCAACCCGCCGGTCGCGCCCAGATACACCAGCCAGGGCGCGGCCCAGCCATAGCCAAGCCAGACGGCCCAAACCGGCACCCGCCGCGCCAGCGCGTTGATCCGGTCGCGCATCCTCAGAAATACGTCTTGAGGTCCATGCCCGCGTAAAGCCCCGCCACCTCATCGGCATAGCCGTTGAACATCAGCGTCGGCTCGCGGCCCGCGAAGAGGCCGCCGCCGATGCGCCGCTCGGTGGCCTGTGACCAGCGGGGATGATCCACCTCGGGATTGACGTTGCTGTAAAAGCCGTATTCGCGCGGGTTGGCCTTGTTCCAGCTTGTCGCCGGCTCGGCCTCGGTCAGCGTGATCCGCACCACCGATTTGATCGACTTGAAGCCGTATTTCCACGGAACCACCAGCCGCAGCGGCGCGCCATTCTGGTTGGGAATGTCACGGCCATAAATACCCGTGGCCATGATCGTCAGCGGGTGCCGCGCCTCATCAAGCCGTAGCCCCTCGACATAGGGCCAATCCAGCACCGGGTAGCGCACACCGGGCATCTCCTCAGGCCGTAGCACGGTCTCGAACGCCACGTATTTCGCCCCCGCCTGCACCCCCGCCATATCGAGCAGGTCGGCAAGCTCGAACCCGTTCCACGGCACCACCATCGACCAGGCCTCGACACAGCGGAAGCGGTAAATCCGCTCTTCGATGGTCATGCGCGCCATGATGTCGGCGAAATCATACGCGCCGGGCCGGTCCACCAGCCCGTCGATACGCACAGTCCAAGGCTGCACGGTCAGCCGATGGGCATGGCGCGCCGGATCGCCCTTGTCGGTGCCGAACTCGTAGTAGTTGTTATAGGAGGTTATATCCTCCCAGGCATTCGGCTCGGGCACCTCGGCCCGCGCCGCGCGCCCTGCCCCGACAAGGCCCAGCCCCGCCGCGCCCGCCATCCACTGACGGCGAGTCATGTAGACCGCCTCGGGGGTCACATCGCGGTCGCCGAGATCATTCTTCCAGCGGTTGGCCATAGCGTCCTCCTGATCCGTTGCTCGATATATAGCGGTCGAAGCACTCCAGACCAGCCGCCAGCGTCCAGCGCCCCGCTTACACGCCTGCGTCGGCGTTGTAACTCGGGCGAATCTCGTTGAAGCGGATCGAGGTGCCATCGGCCTGCACCAGCCGCACGTGCCGCCGCCGCATCTGGCGCGGCTCAGCCACGCCAACGGAATGGGCGATGGTCTCCACCTCCTTGATGATGGATTTGGCGTAATTGGCGACCTTCATGTATTTGTCTTCCACCACCAGCCCGCGTTGCAGATAGGCATCATGGGTGGTGATGCCCGTCGGGCAGGTATTCTTGTTGCATTTCAGCGCCTGGATACAGCCCAAAGAGAACATGAAGCCGCGCGCCGAGGTGACGAAATCGGCACCGGCACAGATCGCCCAGGCGACATCGCCGGGATTGACCAGCTTGCCGCTTGCGATCATGCGGATACGATCTTTCAGGCCGTAGCGGTCGCGCAGGTCGACGATGCGCGGCAGCGCGTCGCGCAGCGGCATGCCCACCAGATCCATCAGCGGCATGGGCGCGGCCCCCGTGCCGCCCTCGCCGCCGTCAATGGTGATGAAATCGGGCGCACAGTCTGGGCCGCGCGCGACGATCCGCTCGAAAAGCGGCTCCCACGCCTCGGACGAGCCAATCACCGTCTTGAAACCCACGGGCCGCCCCGTCACCTCGCGGATATGACAGATCATGTCGAGCAGGTCATCGAACCCGTCCACCTCGGCGTGACGGTTGGGCGAGATGCTGTCCTCGCCCACGGCAATGCCGCGAATCCGAGCCACCTCGGCATCGACCTTGGCACCGGGCAGGATCCCGCCCTTGCCGGGCTTGGCCCCCTGCGCCAGCTTGATCTCGAACATCCTGACGCACGGGTTATCCGACATCTTGCGCAGCTTCTCGTCGCTCAGATGCCCCTCGGCATCACGCACGCCATATTTTGCCGTGCCGATCTGATAGACGATGTCGCAATTGCCGGTGAGGTGATAGGGGCTCAAGCCCCCCTCGCCGGTATTGAGCCAGATCCCCGCCGTCGCCGCCCCCCGGCTCAGCGCCTCGACCGCCGGGCGCGAGATCGCGCCATAGCTCATGCCGGAGACGTTGAAGATGGATTTCGCCTTGTAGGGGATCGCCGCCCCCGGCCCGATCTCCATCGGCGCGGTCGCCGCAAATTGACCGTCGAGCGGCGGAAACACCGCCGGCACGAAAATAGGCGTGCCCGGCACATTCAGGTTGCGGGTGGAGCCAAAGGCGATGGTATTGCCCTTGCCGCTGGTCGCGTGCGCCACCCAGTCGCGCTGCGCGCGGTTGAACGGCATTTCCTCGCGGTCCATCGCAAAGAAATACTGGCGAAAGAATTCGCCCAGCTTGGTGAACAGCCCGCGAAAGCGCCCGATCACCGGATAGTTGCGGCGAATCGCGTCGCCCGGCTGCACCCTGTCGATGACATAGAACAGCAGCACCCCAAGCATCGCTGTGCCCAGAAAGACCACGAACAAAAGCGCCAGAATTTCGAGAATCTGCGTCACATACCCCATAATGGTCCCTTCCGATCCACCTTGCCCGGCGTGCCCGGCCCCGGCTGCGGGCAGCACCGCCTTGATGTAGGCCGGGGCGGGCGGGTTTGTCCACGCTGCTGCGCGCGGGACGGCGACACAAACCCGGCATTCGCCAAGCCCCCGCCGCCCCTGCGCATCCGGCCAACACTATCCGCTCTGGACCAGCACGGTATGTCGTGCCAAACCGGATCGTGTATTCGAGAGAAGGCAGGTTCATGCCGAAAATCTACGTTGCAGGCCATCGCGGCATGGTTGGGGGCGCGATCTTGCGTCAACTTGAGGCGCGGCGCGCGCAGGGCGAAGAAATTGATCTTGTCACCGCCACCCATGCCGAGCTGGACCTGACGGATCAGGCGGCGGTCGCAGGGTTCATGCACGATCACCGCCCCGATATGGTGATCCTCGCGGCGGCCAAGGTGGGTGGCATCCATGCCAACAACACCTACCCGGCGGATTTCATCTATGAAAACCTGATGATCGAATGCAACGTGATCCATCAGGCCTACCGCGCGGGCGTGCGGCGGTTGTTGCAGCTTGGCTCAAGCTGCATCTATCCTCGCGAGGCCCCGCAGCCGATGCGCGAGGATGCGCTGCTGACCGGCACGCTGGAACCCACCAACGAGCCCTACGCCATCGCCAAGATCGCAGGCATCAAGCTTTGCGAGAGCTATAACCGCCAGCATGGCACCGATTACCGCTCGGTCATGCCGACCAACCTCTATGGCCCCGGCGACAATTTCCACCCCGAGAATTCCCACGTCCTGCCCGCGCTCATCCGCCGCTTTCACGAGGCGGTGCAAGAGGGCCGCGATGAGGTGATGATCTGGGGATCGGGGACGCCACGACGCGAGTTCCTGCATGTCGATGACATGGCCCGCGCGTCGCTTTTCGTGCTCGACCTTGACCGCGCCACATATGACGCCAACACGCAGCCGATGCTGAGCCATATCAACTTGGGCACCGGTGAGGATATCACCATTCGCGACCTCGCACAGATGGTGGCGCAGGTGACGGGCTATCAAGGCCGGATCGCCACCGACCCCACCAAGCCCGACGGCACCATGCGCAAGCTGATGGATGTGGGCCGCCTCGCGGATATGGGCTGGCGGGCGCGGATCGGGCTGGAAGACGGGATCGCCGAGACCTATCGCTGGTTTCTCGACAATCAGGACAGGTTTCGCGGCTGAGCCGGACCGAGGGAGGGCGTAACGATGGCACAGGATATTCACCCGCTTCTGCTCTGCGGTGGCTCGGGCACGCGGCTCTGGCCCTTGTCGCGCAAAAGCTACCCCAAGCAGTTCACCCGGCTCACCGGCACTGAGAGCCTGTTTCAGGCCTCGGCCCGGCGGCTATCGGGGCCGGGCTTTGCCGCGCCCACGATCATCACCGCATCGGATTACCGCTTTGTCGTGACCGAACAACTGGCCGCCATCGAGATCGCCGCCGCCGCCACGCTGATCGAGCCGGAGGGGCGCAACACCGCCCCCGCGATCCTCGCCGCCGCGCTGGAATTGCACGCCCGCGCGCCCGGCGCGCTGATGCTGGTGGCACCCTCCGATCACGTCATCCCAGATGGGGCCGCATTCCGCGCGGCGGTCATGGCGGCGGTGCCCGCAGCAGAGGCGGGGCGGATCGTCACCTTCGGCATCCGCCCCGACCGGCCCGAGACGGGCTATGGCTGGCTCGCCCTGAGTGCCGCCCCGCAAGACGGGTTCGCCCCGGTGCCGCAACCGCTCGATGGCTTTGTCGAAAAGCCCGATACCGCGACGGCGGAGGCGCTGCTCGCGGGCGGGATGCACCTGTGGAACGCGGGCATTTTCCTCTTTTCCACCGAGGCGATCATCGCCGCGTTCGAGACCCATCAGCCCGCGATGCTGGCCGCTATGCGCCGCGCCGTCGAGGGGGCCGCGCGCGATCTGCATTTCCTGCGCCTCGCGCCGGGGCCGTGGGCCGAATGCGACGAGATTTCCGTGGATTACGCGGTGATGGAGAAGGCCGACAACCTCACCGTGGTCCCCTATGGCGGCGCGTGGTCGGACCTTGGCGGCTGGGATGCCGTGTGGCGCGAGAGCGGCCCCGATGCGGGCGGCACCGTCACCTCCGGCCCCGCCACCGCGATTGATTGCGCGGGCACGCTCCTGCGCGCCGAGGACAGCCAACAGGTGCTGGTGGGGATCGGCCTTGAGGATGTGATCGCCGTGGCCATGCCCGACGCGGTGCTGGTCGCGCACAAGGACCGCGCGCAGGATGTGAAACAGGCGGTCGCGGCGCTCAAGACCCAGGGCGCGAAACAGGCCGAGACGCTGCCGCGCGATTACCGCCCCTGGGGCTGGTTCGAGAGCCTCGCCACGGGCGGGCGCTTTCAGGTCAAGCGCATCCATGTCAATCCCGGCGCGGCGCTGTCATTGCAAAGCCACCACCACCGCTCCGAGCACTGGATCGTCGTCGAGGGCACCGCCAAGGTAACCATCGACGACACGGTGACATTGGTGACCGAGAACCAGTCGGTCTATATCCCGCTGGGCGCGGTGCACCGGATGGAAAACCCCGGCAAGGTGGCGATGGTCCTCATCGAGGTGCAGACCGGAACCTATCTGGGCGAGGATGACATCATCCGCTACGAGGATATCTATGCCCGAGGCGAGGGTGCCAAGGGCTGATCACGCCCAGCGCCCGATCGCCGTTACCGTGACATCGGGCGCGGTTGCCCCGCTCACCGCCGCCATCGCGCGCAGGTGCCCCGTGAGCGCATCGCCCGCCCGCGTGGCGATCCACAGACCGGTGGCCGTGGTCGCACTCGCCATCAGCGTCGGGCGCGTGCCGGGGGCAAAGGCGGCGGGATAGCTCCAGGCGGTCTCGGTCGCCCCGGCAAAAAGCGCGCCAAGCGCGGTGCCGGGGGCGTCAAGGGTGAGCGTGTGGCGGCAGACCTGCGTGCCGTCGGGGCTGCGCAGCACCTCGCCATCGGGTGTGCTCACGCGGGTGGTGTTGTGGCTGCCCTGCACCGCCTGCCACGCGCCCCACACCCCGCCCGAGCGCGCGCGAAAGGCAAGCACCGCGCCATCCGCGCCGATGAAAATCTGCGCCAGATCACCGGCCCCGAGCCGCATCGACAGGCACAGCCCGGTGTCGGCCCCGGCGGGGCGGGGGCCGAGCGTTGCGGCCTCAACCGCATAACTGCCCGCAGCCTGCGCCGGATCGTCGAGATCGGCCAGCACCACCCCGGCCCCGCTTTGCCCCCAGCCAAAGGCCCCGGCGGTCAAAAGCCGCCCCGGCGTAGCATCCGTGGCGCTTTGCTGGATCGCCGCACCGCTGGCCTGCCCAGTGGCAGCGTCAAGGCTCAGCGCCGTCACCCAACCGGCCCCATCGGCGCTCACCTTGACGGTGAAATCGTCGCTGCCGCCGGTGCCCATCTCGGCGCGCCCGCCAAAGCCGGTCTGGAACAGCAGGCTTGCGGTATCGCCCGCCGTGGCCTTGTTGATCTTGAGCTGGTGGCCCGCGCCCTCGTGGTTCAGGAGCGTGGCAGGGGCCGAGAGCGCGAGGCGGTTGGTGGCATCATGGCTTGCGTTGATCCCCACCCCGTCGAGATTATCGAGCAATGGCGGCGCAAGCGGCACCCAGCCCGTGCCCGCGCGGCGATAGAGCCGCCCATCGCTCTTGTCGAGCGCAAGCCAGCCCTCGCCGGGAGCGATGAACAGCCAGCTTTCGTTGACAAAGGCAGCAAGCATGTCGGCCTGCCCGGCCCAGGCCCCGATGGGGGCCGCGCCCAGCGCCCAGACCTGCCCCGCCTCGGGCAGGGCCGGGGGGCTGCTGGCCGCGATCCCCTCGACGGCCAGTTGCACGGCGATATCAAGCCGGGTCAGCGCCTCGTTATGGGTGACGTGTTTCTGGGCCTGCGAGGGCAGGATGAACGGCAGCGACAGGCGCGGAGAGTGGTCTTGCATCGCGTGAACTCCGGGGATTGAGGGCATCAAGAGGGACGCGCCCAATCTTGGAGCGGGGTGTTGTCAAAGGGTAAAGGCGGCGGGCGGTGCCTAGCCGGGGCCGGGAGCAGCCGTTTCCCCGCCGCACCGGGCACGCCTTTGGCGCGGGTCTTGGATGGCTTGGAGGAAGACTTGGCTCAACGGCCGATGAGCCGCGCGAGTGCCCGACCGCCGGGTGGGCGCTGCAACGGTTGTTGAAAGCGCTTTATGGCGCAAAATACTTGAACGGTTGTGAGGGTTGCGCCGTTGCAAAAGCGCCCGCCCGAGGGGGCGGTCGGGCGCTCGCGCGGCGGCGCGCCAAGGCGCGCCTTGACTCCGCGCGGGGGACAGGAGGCTAATGGCGGCTCAATACCGTCCACAGCCCCGCCGCACCGCCCCCCTGTTCACCCCGCTCAGCCGGTAAGCCGCGCCACCATCGCGCTACCGGGGTCCGCGAGCGCCTCGATCACGTCGAAATGGTGCTTGCCGCGCGCCACGTCCAACGGCGCGGCCCAGGCCGCAGACAACCACCGCGCCTGATCGAGAAAGGCGGGCAATTCGCTGCCGCCCACCCAGACCGAGACCGGCACCGGCAGCGGGCGCATGAGCACCGGGCTCTCGGCCTCTGCCGAGGCCATGTCGAGACCGAAGTCGTCGTTCATCGAGGTCTGCAACAGCGGCCGCAGGTCCGACACCGGCGAGATCGGCAGCACATGGCACAACCGCGCCGCCACCTCGCCGGGCAGCACCCCCGGCACCGCCATGCGCGCCACCAGATGCCCACCCGCCGAATGGCCCGCCAAGGCCACCGGCCCCTCAACCCGCTCCGCCGCCACCGTCACCGCCTGCGCGATCTGCCGGGTGATGTCCCTGATGTGCACATCGGGGCACAGATCATAGGAGGGCATCGCCACCGCCCAGCCCCGCGCCAGCGGCCCGGCGGCAAGATGCGACCAGAACGAGCGGTCGAACCGCAGCCAATAGCCGCCATGCACAAAGACACACACCCCCCGCGCCGTGCCCTCGGGGTGAAACAGGTCCATCGCCTGCCGGGGGCTGTCGCCATAGGGCAAGGCAAGCTCCGCGCGGGCGCGCGCGCGGAACGCCTGCGCCGCCACGGTCCAGCGTGCGGGATATTGCGCACCGCCGGGGATATTGGGGACATTGGCATAGGCCGCGTCCAGATCGGTCATCGGGTCTCCCTCCTCTGGGCCTAGACATTCCTAGCCCAAGCTGCTTTGCCTTTGCGAGAGCAATCGACATCGCGAGAGGACCGCATCATGACCACGACCAATCTGAAATCCATGCTGAAGGATCCAGGCCTGCTGGCGGAAAAGGCCTATATCGGCGGTCAATGGGTGGATGGCGATAACGGCACGTTCGAGGTAACGAACCCCGCCCGTGGCGACGTGATCGCCAACGTGGCCGACCTCTCCCGCGCGCAGGTGGCCCATGCCATCGCCGTGGCTGAGGCCGCGCAAAAAGAATGGGCCAAATGGACCGGCAAGGAACGCGCAAACGTGCTGCGCCGGTTCTTTGACCTGATGATGGAGCATCAGCACGATCTCGGCGTGATCCTGACCGCCGAACAGGGCAAGCCGCTAGCCGAGGCCAAGGGCGAGATCGCCTATGGCGCATCCTTCATCGAATTCTTCGGCGAAGAGGCCAAGCGCATCTATGGCGAGACCATCCCCGGCCACCAGCGCGACAAGCGCATCACCGTCATCAGGCAGCCCATCGGCGTCGCCGCCTCGATCACGCCGTGGAATTTCCCCAACGCCATGATCACCCGCAAGGCCGCGCCCGCGCTGGCCGCAGGCTGCGCCTTTGTCGGACGGCCCGCCACGGAAACGCCGCTCTCGGCCACGGCGATGGGCGTGCTGGCAGAGCGGGCAGGTATCCCGGCGGGGGTGTTCAACATCCTGCCATCGTCCAGCGCGTCCGAGGTGGGCAAGGAGTTCTGCGAAAACCCCGGCGTGCGCAAGCTCACCTTCACCGGCTCCACCGAGGTGGGTCGCATCCTGTTGCGCCAGGCCGCCGACAGCGTGATGAAATGCTCGATGGAGTTGGGCGGCAACGCGCCGTTCATCGTGTTCGACGATGCCGATCTCGATGCCGCCGTCGAGGGCGCGATCCTGTGCAAGTTCCGCAACAACGGCCAGACCTGCGTCTGCGCCAACCGCATCTACGTGCAGGCGGGCGTTTATGACGCCTTCGCCGCCAAGCTCAAGACAGCGGTGGAAAAGCTCAAGATGGGCGACGGTTTCGACGACGGCACCACGCTTGGGCCGCTCATCAACGCGGACGCCATCACCAAAGTGCAGGAGCACGTCGCCGACGCCACCGCCAAGGGGGCCAAGGTGGTGATGGGCGGCGGCGAGCCGGTGCAGGGGCCGGGTTATTTCCTGCCCCCCACGATCCTGTCGGATGTCACGCAGGACATGCTGATTGCCACCGACGAGACTTTCGGCCCGCTGGCCCCTCTGTTCCGGTTCAACGACGAGGATGACGTGATCGCGATGGCCAATGACACGATTTTCGGGCTGGCCAGCTATTTCTACGCCCGCGACCTGAGCCGCGTGACCAAGGTGGCCGAAGCGCTGGAATACGGGATCGTCGGCGTCAATACCGGCATCATCTCGACCGAGGTCGCGCCCTTCGGCGGGGTCAAGCAATCCGGCCTCGGCCGCGAGGGCAGCCATCACGGCATCGAGGAATTCATGGAGATGAAGTATATCTGCATGAGTGTTTAGGAAATCGTCGCTTTGGTCTGGCCCGCGCGGGCGCTACGCTATGGCCATGGCATCGGGATGAAGGACACGGTCATGATTCGATTTCCTGCACTTGCCCTCGGGCTCGTGGTCGCATCGGGCGTGCCGTCATCCGGTCAGGCGGGCGAGACGCGGGCCGTGACCGGCGCCCTCACCTACACGCAAAAGATTGCTCTGCCGCCCGATGCGCGGGCGATCGTGCAGGCACAGGGCCGGTTCGGCGTGACGCTTGGCGAGGTCGGGACCGAGGCCGACAGGCACCAGATGCCGCGCGGTTTTGCGCTCGATGTGCCGTCCGGCCTGTCCGGGACGGTGCGCGCGCTGATCGAGGTAAACGGTGCCCCGCGATGGATCGTCGAGGGGGTCGGCTTTGACGCCGGGGCCGCGCCGGTTGACCTGGGTGAACTGGACCTTGCGCCGGTGACGCCGCTTGCCTTTGCCACAGACTTCCTTTGCGGCGACACGGCTGTTTCGGTCGGGATGCTGGGCGACGAGGTCATGCTGCGCGCCGAAGGGCGCGATATTGCGATGACGCAGGTTCGGGCCGCCTCGGGCGCGCGTTACGAGGCGATGGACACTCCGGACACGAGCGTATGGAACAAGGGCGATGCTGCCATGATCCGCCTGAACGGGCAGGATCTGCCCGAATGTCGCGAAATCCCGCCCCCCGCCGAACGCCCCTATCGCGCGCGCGGCAACGAGCCGGGCTGGCAGGTCTCGCTTGCAGCCGGGATCGCCATGATCGAGGCCGATTACGGTGTCCTCTCGCACGAGGTGCCACGCCCCGACGCGCAGGCGGTGCCGGGGGCCTATGAATTTGCCATGCCCGAGGCCAGGGCGCGGCTGCGGATCGAGGAACGCCTGTGCCACGACGACATGACCGGGATGCCCTATCCCGACACCGCGCAGCTTGCGCTTGACGGACGCGTGTTGCGCGGCTGTGGCGGCGATCCGGCCGATCTGCTGACCGGGGCCACATGGCAGGTGACGGCGCTTGGCGGTGCCACGCTGATCGAGCCGGAACGCCTGTCGCTCAATTTCCTCGATGCCGGTCGGGTGGCGGGCAGCAGCGGCTGCAACCGCATCATCGGCGGCTTCACCCTGACCGGCGAGGGCCTGCAATTCGGGCCGATGGCCAGCACCATGATGGCCTGCCCCGACCCGCTGATGGAGCAGGAACGGCGCATGCTCGATGCGCTGGAACAGGTCGCGGCCTTTGACGTGGACGAAGGCGGCACGCTGCGCCTTCTGGGCGATGATCACCGCACCGCCCTGATCGAGGCCACGCGGCCCTGAGCACGAAAACGCCCGGCAAGCGCGCACCTGCCGGGCCGAACGGCCAGAGGGCCGTGCCTCAGTTCACCTTTTCGGCGTCGATCACATCCTGTTCACGCACGGTGTCGGCGCTCTGGATCGCGATGCGCCGCGGCTTCAGCGCCTCGGGCACCTCGCGCACGAGATCGACATGCAGCATCCCGTCGGCATGGCTCGCGCCAGTCACGCGCACATGATCGGCAAGCTGGAAGCGCCGCTCGAAGGCGCGGGTGGCGATGCCGCGATGCAGATAACTGCGCGTGTTCTCACCCTCTTCGCTTTTGCGCGCCGAGATCACCAGCGCCCCGTCCTTGACCTCGACCGACAGATCATCGGCAGCAAAGCCGGCAACGGCGATCGAGATGCGGTAGGCATCGTCATCGGTCTTTTCGATATTGTAGGGCGGATAGGTGGGCTGGCTCATGTCGCTGGCCATCACCCGATCCAGAAGATCGGCGATCTGGTCATAACCGACAGTGGCCCGGTAGAGCGGTGCAAGATCGAAATTACGCATGGGTCATCCTCCTGTGAGCGATAACAGTGTCAATGGCCCTCCCCGGAGAGACAGGCCGCTTGCGCCCCGGTCCGCCTACCGGCACCGGGACAGCGCTGATTTGGGAAGCCACCACGCGCCTGTCAAGAGGCGCACACCCGGCTCAGGGCCGGGCAAAGCGGGCACCGATGCCGCGCCGCTCCTCGCCCACGCGCGCGCGCCTCAAGCCCGGATTGGCGGTAGCCTGCCCGGCGGTGGCGCTGCGCAAATCGCGCTTGAGCCGGGCCACGATCTCGGGCAGGTCCATGCCATAGGCGCGCCGCTCGCCGCCCTCGCGGCTGCCGCCGCTGATCAGCGACAGGATGCGCGCGCGGCGTCCCTCAAGGGTAAAGACCGGTGCCCCCGAAGAGCCAAAGATCACGTCGCAATCAAACGCCATGATCCCCTCGGTGCGCCACAGCATGTTGCAACGGCGTTGCCATGACGGCGCGCGGTCGCGATCGCGCCCGTAAGAGACGACGCTCACCGCCGTGCCATCGCGGGGGCGGTCGTGGATCGCGAACGGGGCGGCCACCGCGCTGTTGATCGGGCTTGCCAGACGCAGGAGCGCGGCATCGTGGCGAATATTCTCCGCCCGCATCCCGCCGCGCGGATCATAGCCCGGCGCGGTGACATAGCCCGCCACCCCCGATTCGGCGATCACCACCCCGTCGCGCAGCCCCGCGCGAAACCGGATCGTGTCCGCCGCCACCGCCTGCCCGGCGCGGTCGAACACGCAATGCGCCGCCGTCAGCACCTGATCGGGCGCGATAAGCACCCCGGTGCAATAGCCGGAAGTGCCGATATCGACCCGGCCCACGGCCTCCCAGCCCAACAGGTCGTCGCGGTCGGTGAGCCGCGAAAGCCCGCTCGACTGCGCCAGCGCCCCGCCGGATGCGAGGCACAAGGCGGCGACGAGGCCGAGGAGGTGGCGCGCCCGGCTCATGGCTTGGCGAATTTCGCGCCGGTGTCGCGGCGCTCGCCAAAGGTAAACACCTTGGGCGCGGCATCCTGGAACACCCCCTGCCCGGCATCGAGCGCCGCGCGCAGATCGTCGAGCGGCGCGATGAGCTGCGTGCCCAGCGCCACCTTGCGCCCCTCCACCTCGGCCATCGCCGAGACCACCGACACGATCCGCGCGCGCGCGCCCTCAAAGCTGAAGACCGGCGCGCCCGAAGAGCCAAAATCCACGTCGCAGGACATCACCAGAACGCCGTCCTGTCGCGCCAGCACGTTGCATTCCTGCTGAAGCGACGGGGCCTCGGCGCGGCCCTTGGCATAGCTCACCACGCCAATGCGCTGCCCCTTGCGCGGGCGGCGGTCGGTCTCGAACGGGGTGATGCGGGTGTTGCGGATCGGGTGGTGCAATTCGAGCAGCGCCACATCGTTGCGCACCCGCTCCGCCGTCACCTCGCCATCGAACCGGTAATCGGGATGCGATACCGCCCGGCGCACCGTGCGATAGGCCGCCGCGCGCCCGTTGCGCCACCCGGCCATGAACTCGATCCGCGCGGGATCAATCCGCGCGCCGGTCGTGCGGTCATGCAGGCAATGCGCCGCCGTCAGCACCAGATCGGGGGCCACCAGCGCGCCGGTGCAAAACCCGCGCCCGCCCAACTCCAGCCTTCCCACCGCCTCCCAGGCGCGGGCGGCGTCGCCCGCATCCAGCCGCTCAAGCGGGCTATCCTGCGCAGATACGGGCGCGGCAAATGGCGTGACAAGGCAGGCAACAAGGGCAAGCGCGCGCAGCATGGTTTCTCCGGTCCCGAAATACACCTACCGCCTAGCAAGCGTTTCGGGCCAGAATATGGCCGCGATCAGCGCAGAATGGGAACCGCGCCACGCCCCTCGGTGGCGCGCGTCAGGGCGGGCGGTTGCGGCCCGCCGGTGGCCCAGTCGAGCAACTCGACCGTGTGAACCACCGGCACCGGGGTGCCCGAGCCGATCTGCATCATGCAGCCGATATTGCCGGCGGCGATCACGTCCGGTTTGACCGCCTCCAGCGTGCGCAGCTTGCGATCCTTCAACTGTTTTGAGATCGCGGGCTGCATCAGGTTATACGTCCCCGCCGAGCCGCAGCACAGATGGCTGTCGGCGGGCTCGGCCACGGTGAAACCAACGCGTTTGAGCAGGTCCTTGGGATAGGTCTTGATCTGCTGGCCATGTTGCAGCGAACAGGCGGCGTGATAGGCGACCGTCAGCCCCTTGTCGCCGCCCTCGGGCAGGTCGAGCCGCATCAGCACCTCGCTTATATCCATCGCAATGCCGCTCACCCGCGCGGCCTCCGTAGCCAGTGGATCGAGGCGGAACATGTGGCCGTAATCCTTCACGGTCGTGCCGCATCCGCTCGTGTTGATTACGATGGCATCGAGACCTTCGCCGTCCATCTCGCGCACCCACGCGTGGATGTTCTTCGCCGCCGTGGCATGGCTTTCAGCGGTCTTGCCCATGTGATGCGTCAGCGCCCCGCAGCAGCCCGCGCCCTCTGCCACCACCACCTCGCAGCCGAGCCGGGTGAGCAGCCGGATCGTCGCGTCGTTGATATCGGTGTTGAGCGCACGCTGCGCGCAGCCGGTCATCAGCGCCACGCGCATCTTGCGCGCGCCCTTGGGGGCGAATGTCTGCGGGTCGTCGTTGCGGCTGACGGGGGGGATGTGTTTCGGGGCCATTTCCAGCATGGCGCGCAGGCGGGCATCCGGCATCAGCCGCGCAAAAGGCCGTCCGATCTTGGCCCCGAGCAGAGCGACACGAAACCGCATCGGATAGGGCAGGATGCGCGCGAGGATCCAGCGCAGGACACGCTCGCCCAAGGGCCGCTTGTAGCGGTCCTCGATATATTCGCGCGCCTGATCCACCAGATGCATGTAATGCACCCCCGAGGGGCAGGTGGTCATGCAGGCCAGGCACGACAGGCAGCGGTCGATATGTTTGACGGTCTTCTCGTCCGGCACACGGTCGTTTTCCAGCATGTCCTTGATGAGGTAGATGCGGCCCCTCGGGCTGTCCAGCTCATCGCCCAGAACCTGATAGGTCGGGCAGGTCGCGGTGCAAAAGCCGCAATGCACGCAAGATCGCAGGATCTGGTTGGCGCGGGCGATCTTGGGATCGGCGAGTTGTGCTTGGGTAAACTCGGTTTTCATGGTCTTGCCCTCATGCCCCGGCCATCAAGCCGGGATTGAGAAGGCCGCGCGGGTCAAACCGCTGCCGCAGCCTGGCCTGAAGCGCCGCGACCGGCGCGGGCAGCGGATGAAAGGCGTCGCCGCCCTCGCCGCGCAGGCGCGTGGCATGGCCACCCTTGGCCGCTACCGCTTTACGGATCGCCTGCCCGCGTCCCGGCGGGGCCAGCAGCCAGACAAGCCCGCCGCCCCAGTCATAGATCGCCTCGACATCATTCAGCGCGGCCACGATGCCGGGCGCGTCCGAGGGCTTGACCGAGAGCCGCCAGACATCGCCCTCGCGCCCGTGAAAGGCGGCCACGTCGCGGATGCCCTGCCAAGTGGCGGCGACCACGCCTTCGTCCTGCTCTACCTCTGCCGCGCCGAAACCCGCCAGCAGATCGCGCAGCCGTCCGGCGCGATAGGCGACCGAATCGGCAAAGCCCTCGATACGCAGAAGCGTCACCTTGCCCGGCAGATGCGCCGCGCCCGAAATCTCGAAGGGCGAGCCGAGCGCCTGCGACAGCGCCCGCACCGCCTGCGCATCGTCAAGCCCGCGCAAGGCAATCGTCGCAGCGCTTGGCGGCGCAGGCAGCACCTTGAGCGCCACCTCGGTCAGCACGCCCAGGGTGCCGTAGCTGCCCGCCATCAGCTTCACGAGATCATAGCCGGTGACGTTCTTCATCACCCGTCCGCCATTCTTGACGATCCGCCCCGCGCCATCGACGAACCGCACGCCCAGCAGGAAATCGCGACAGGCCCCCACCTGAACGCGGCGCGGGCCGCTGACATTGGCAGCCACCACGCCGCCGATGGTGGGCGTGCCTTCGGTGCCCAGCAATCCGCGATGGTCCATCGGCTCAAACGCCAGCCGCTGTCCTTCGCGGGCCAGCGCGTCCTCGACCTCTTCCAGCGGCGTGCCCGCGCGCACGACCAGCGTCAGCGCGCCCGGCTCGTAAAGCTCGATCCCGCGCAGCGTCGAGGTGGACAGTATCGCACCATTCGAGGCCCCGCCGATCGGGCGGGTGCCGCCGCCGATGACGCGCAGGGGCGCATCCGCCCCTCGAATGGTCTCGGCCAGCTCGGCCTCTGTCTTGGGTGTCATTTCACTGTTCCAAAAATACTCGAATAATCCAGCTCAGGCCGCGCGCCGCGCCTGCGAGGCGTCGAGCGGAAAGACCTTGGCGGGGTTGAGAAGCCAACTGGGGTCGAACACGTCCTTGACATCCATCTGCGCGGCCAGATCGTCGGGGGCGTATTGATGCGCCATCAGGTCGCGCTTCTCGATCCCCACGCCATGCTCGCCGGTGAGGCACCCGCCCACCTCGACGCAGAGCTTGAGGATTTCGGCGCCGAACGCCTCGCAGGTCTCCAGATCACCCGGCTTGTTGGCGTCAAAGAGGATGAGCGGGTGCATGTTGCCGTCGCCCGCGTGGAACACATTAGCGACATCAAGGCCGAATTCCTTCGACATTTCGCCGATGCGGCGCAGCACCAGCGGCAGCGCGCTCACCGGGATGGTGCCGTCAAGGCACATGTAATCGTTGATCTGCCCCATCGCGCCAAAGGCCGATTTGCGCCCCAGCCAGATTTTCGCGCTCTCCTCGGCGGATTTGCTCTGGCGCAGTTCCACCGGCTTGTGGCGGCGGGCGATCTCTTCGATCAGCGCGAGTTGCGCGTCGATCTCCGTATCTGATCCCTCGACCTCGACGATCAGCAGCGCCTCGCAATCGGGGTATCCGGCATGGGCGAAATCCTCGGTGGCGCGGATGCAGGGGCGGTCCATGAACTCGATCGCCACCGGCAGCACGCCCGCCTTGATGATATCCGAGACACAGGCCCCCGCCACCTCGTTATTGTCGAACCCGATCAGCACGGGGCGCGCGCCCTCGGGCTTGCGCAGGATGCGCAAGGTGGCCTCGGTCACCACGCCCAATTGGCCCTCCGAGCCGCATATGAGGCCCAGAAGGTCATAGCCCGCCGCGTCGAGATGCGCGCCGCCAAGCTCCATCACCGTGCCGTCCATCAGCACCATGGTCACACCCATCAGGTTGTTGGTGGTGACGCCGTATTTGAGGCAATGCGCGCCGCCCGAGTTCATCGCGATATTGCCCGCAATGGCGCAGGCAAGCTGGCTTGACGGATCGGGCGCGTAGAAAAAGCCGTGCTCTTCCACCGCACCCGTGACCGACAGGTTGGTGCGCCCGGTCTGCACGCGGATGAAGCGGTTGTCGTAGTCCGTCTCCAGCACCGCGTTCATGCGCGCGACGCCAAGGATCACGCTGTCCGCCGTGGGCAGCGCGCCGCCCGCAAGCGAGGTGCCAGAGCCGCGCGGCACCACCGGCACGCCCATCTCATGACAGATCGCCAGCGCGTCCGAGACCTCTTGCGTCGAGCCGGGCAGGATGGCAGCCAGCGGCGGGCATTTATAGGCGGTGAGCGCGTCGCATTCATAGGCGCGCGTTTCTGCCGGGTCCGAGATCACCGCGTCAGCGGGCAGGACCTTGCGCAGGCGCGCGACAAGCTCGGCCTTGCGGGCGAGGACCTCGGGGTTTGGCTCGGGCATTTGCATAGGCAACCTCCTCCAATTGGTAAATTAATATAACCAATTCCGCCTTTAGGCTAGTCTTTTTTCCCGCCGTGCACGCCAAGCCTTGCATGGCGTCGCGCGCTCGGGCAGTCATCGCATATGGACTGGGTCAAGATCATCCATATTCTTTGCGTCATGGGGTGGATGACCTCCATTTTCGCCGTGCCGCGCGCGTTGATCTACTGGCATCGCGAATGGGACCGGCTGGGCGAGTTTGGCCCCTTGGGCGATCTCACGATCCGGCTTTACCGCTTTTCGCTGGGCCTTGGCGTGATCGCCATCGGCACCGGGCTTTATCTCGCGCATTGGCTGGGCTGGCCGGGCTGGACCCATCTCAAGATCGCGCTCGTTCTGGCACTGGCGCTGCATTACGCTTGGACCGGGCGGCTGGTGCTGCGCGCGCGCAAAGGCACCTTTACCGAAAGCGATCGCTTTCTGCGCATCTTCAACGAAATCAGCGTCCTGGGCGCGATTGCGGTGCTTTGGGCCGTGGTCGCACGCCCCTTCTAAGGGACGCACCCGACATGCCCAACGACGGGCTGGGGCATTTCACACCGCTCGACATGGCGGCGGTGCTGGTGCTGATCCTTGCATGGTCGGGGGTGACCGTGCTGATCGAGCACGCGCCACGCCGCTTTCCATCGACCTCGAACCTCATGGCGCAGTATCGCCGCGAATGGATGGTGCAATTCGTCAGCCGCGATCCGCGCATCTTCGATTCGCAGGTCATCGGACAGTTGCGGCAGGGCACCTCGTTCTTTGCCTCGGCCACGCTCATCGCCATCGGCGGCGCGCTGGCGCTTCTGGGCGATGTCGAGCGTCTCATCGGGATCGCGGACGATCTGACCACCGGCACCGACCCGGTGGTCGTCTGGGAGGCAAAGATCCTCCTGATCGTGGCTTTCCTCACCAATGCCTTCCTGAAATTCGTCTGGGCAAACCGGCTTTTCGGCTATTGCGCCGTGGTCATGGCCGCAGTGCCCAACGACCCCGGCGACCCGGCAGCAACGCCGCGCGCTCAAAAGGCGGGCGAAATCAACATCACCGCCGCGCGCGGCTTCAACCGGGGGCTGCGGTCGCTCTATTTCGCGCTTGCGGCGGCGGCGTGGCTCCTTGGCGCGTCGGCTCTTTTGGTGGCGGTAGCAATCACGCTCGCCGTGCTGCTACGGCGCGAATTTGCCTCGACCTCGCGCACCGTTCTGATGCGCCCCGAGGATGACAGGCCGGACACGCGGTCGTGAGTGCACGCGCGGCGAAAAAAGGATATGATACGCGCATGAGACAGATTGCCCTTGCCCTCGCCGCCGCGCTCATCTCATCTGTTGCCGCGCCCGCGCGCGCGACAGAGCCCACGATCCTCGATGTGATCGCGACAAAATCCGGCATATCCTGGCGGATTGATGTCACGATGGAACATCCCGATATCGGCTGGGATCACTACGCCGACGGGTGGGAAATTCTGAATGAGGACGGCGAGAGGATCGGCTACCGCCTGCTGCATCATCCGCATGTCAACGAGCAGCCCTTCACCCGCTCGCTTACCAATCTCGACCTGCCCGACGGCACGCGCACGATCTATATCCGCGCGCATTGCTCGGTCGATGGCTGGGGCAGCGAAAAGATCCGCATCGACCTGGAGCCGTGATCGGCACCAATGCGGCGGCCTGCCTCAGCGCCGACCCTCGCGCAGCCAGCCTGCGGTGAGAAACCCCGCGACCAGAAGCAGCACGAGCCACGGCGGCAAAATCTCCATCTGCCGCACGCTCAGCGTCTCATAGGCCCCGCGCGGGGTGATCCCGATCCAGCCGCGCCCGGCAGCGGGACGGCCAGCGCGCACCTCGCGGATCGCGGGCAGCCCGTCCTCGAGCGCGCGCACACCGCCGCCCGTGGCGTCGATCACCGGCTCCAGCACCGCGCCGGTGGCAAGCGTGCGCTCGAATTCCACCGGGGCGGCAGGACCAAGCCCGATCACCGCCGTCTCATCGCCGTTTTCCAGCCGGTAAAGCCCGATCTCGGCCCCCTCATACACCGCCTCGAACCGCCCCGGTGCGACCTGTTCCAGCGGCATGACCACCGTGTCACCCGAGGGCGTGGTGATGGTGACATCCGGCACCGTCTCGGAAAGGGTGCGCCGGGTGATCCGCATGGTCTGGCCGGTGGCCTCGGCGCGCAGCGCCTCTTCCTCCAACTCGGGCTCTTTCATCATCCAGTGGGCCAGCCGTCGCAGCAGGTCGAGCTGCGGCCCGCCGCCCTCGAAGCCCCGCCCCCAGAGCCATGCCTGATCGGAGGCGAGCAGCGCCACGCGCCCCTCGCCCACCCGGTCGAGTATCAGAAGCGGGCGACCATCCGCGCCGGTCATCACCACCTCGCCGCTTGCATCGGGCTCTACCTCGATCTGGCGCAGCCAGCGGCCCCAGTCGCCATCCCAGCCCTCGCCAAGGCCCGCCGTCACCGGATGCCGCTGCCCCAAGTCGCTGATCTCGGGGCGAAATCCCTGCTCGACCACGCGCGCGGTGGGGCGGGCGGGCACCATTTGCTCGAACGGGCCGCGATAGATGCTCTCGGCCCCGGCGAAATCCGGCCCCGCCGCCAGCAGCACCGCGCCGCCACGCTCGACATATTGGCGCACGTTTTCAAGATAGACCGATGGCAGGATGCCGCGCCGCCGGTAGCGGTCGAATATGATAAGGTCGAACTCATCCACCTTGTCGAGAAACAGCTCGCGGGTGGGAAAGGCGATGAGCGACAGCTCGCGCACCGGCACACCGTCCTGCTTTTCGGGCGGGCGCAGGATGGTGAAATGCACCAGATCAACGGAACTGTCCGATTTCAGCAGGTTGCGCCATGTCCGCGTGCCCGCGTGCGGCTGTCCCGACACGAGCAGCACGCGCAACCGGTCGCGCACGCCGTTGATCTGCACCAGCGCGGTGTTGTTGCGGTCGGTCAGCTCTCCCTCGGCCACCGGAGTCGAGAATTGCAGCACATTGCGCCCCCCCCGCGGCAGCGTCAGCGGCAGCGTCACCGCGCGCCCGAGCGGCACATCAAAGCGCTGCGGCGGCGCGCCATCCACGGCGATATCCACCGGCACGGTGGTCACGCCCTCGGGGGCTGCCCCCTCGTCGGCGATGGTCAGGCGGAGCGTGACCTCCTCGCCGAGGATGGCAAAGGCCGGGGCGTTGTCGATGCGCAACCGCCGGTCCCAGTCGCCCGCGCGGCCCGTATGCAAAAGGTGCAGCGGCGCAGGCAGGTCGGGGGCGGCTTCGATGTCGTGCACCTGCCCGTCCGACAGAAGGATCGCCCCGGCAATGCGCCCGCGCGGCAATTCGGCCAGCGCCTCGGCCAGTGCCCCCATCACCAGCGAGCCGCGATTGTCCGCGCCATCCGCCACCGTCACGCGCCGCAATTCGGTGTTGTCACGCGCCTCGATCCGGGCAGCCAGCGCCTCGGCGGCACGGTCGGTGGCCGCAGACCTATCGGCCAGCCGCTGGCTGGCGCTGCGATCCTCGACCAGCAGCACGATATCACTCAGCGGCGCGCGCTCTTCCTGCCGGTAGGACGGCCCCGACAGCGCGGCGAGCAGCACCAGCGCCCCCAGCCCCCGAAGCGCCCAACCCGCCAATCCCCGCCGCGCCGCAAACACCACCCCCGCCACGGCCATCGCTGTCAGAGTGGCAATCAGCCAGACCGGCACCAGCGGATCAAGGATCACTGTGCCGGTCATTGCCCCAGCCTTTCCAGCAGCGCGGGCACATGCACCTGATCGGATTTGTAATTGCCGGTCAGCACATGCATCACCAGATTGACGCCAAAGCGATAGGCCATCTCGCGCTGCCGCTCGCCGGTATAGCCGCGCCCGACCGGGAACATCGGATCGCCCGCATCGGTCACCGCCCAGGCGGCGGCCCAGTCATTGCCGCCGATCACCACCGGCGTCACCCCGTCATTGAGATCACGAAACGGCATCCCCTCGACTTGCTCGGCATCCGGCGGCGCCGCCTCGATCCAGACGGCGCGCCCCGCATGGCGACCGGGAAAATCGCTGAGCAGGTAGAAGGTGCGCGTGAGAACGTGATCCTCGGGCACCGGCTCCAGCGGCGGAATATCGAGCGGTGCCGCCAGCCGTTGCAGCCGCGCGCCATTGGGCGAGGCCGCGCCATAGCCCGCGATATCGGCGTCGCGGGTATCAAACAGGATCAACCCGCCCGAGCGAAGGTAATCGTTGAGCCTGGCATAGGCCTCGGCCGAGGGGATCGGCTGCGCCTGCGTCACCGGCCAGTAAAGCATCGGGTAAAAGGCAAGCTCGTCGCGTTCGAGATCGACGCCGATCGGGGCGGCAGGCTCGACCGAGGTGCGAAAACTCAGCACCCGCCCCAACCCGCGCAGCCCGGCGCGCGCGGCATCGTCCACCGCGCGATCACCCGTCAGCACATGGGCCAGAACCGTCTCGGATGTCGCCTCGATGGCGCGGGCATCATCGGGTGCCTGCGCCCGCGCGGCATGGGGCGCGAGCGCCGCCAGCGCCACCAGCACCACCGCCGTGGCCCCACCGCGCCAGAGCCGCCCCGACACCGCCAGCGCGGCGAGGATATCGGCAAGCATCAGCACCAGTGCCGCCGCCAGAAGCCAGCCACCCAGCGGCGTCTCCGGCACCCGCGCCAGCCCCTCAATCGGCACGCGCGCGGGCCAGGTGGCAACGGCAAGCCCCGTGTCGGCGTCAATCACGTTGCGGGCCAAGCGCCGCTCGGGGCCTTGGTAAATGCCCGGCAGAAGGTCTGCGCCAAGGGGGCCGTCAAGCAGCCGCTCGCCGGCCACCCCGGCCCGCGTGCCCGCCTCGATCAGCCGCCCGAACCCGTCAAGCACCTGCACCGGCTGCCATACCGTCCCGGCCAGCTCTGCCTCGGCGGGCGCGGCCTGCACCGAGGACAGGGCCAGCCGGTCAAGCATCTGCACGAAGAGGCCCGACAGCGGCAGCGAGGACCATTCGGCATTGGCGGTGACATGAAACAGCACCACCTGCCCCGCCCCCAGCCGCTTGCGCGTGACCAGCGGCGTGCCATCCCCCAACTGCGCGATCACCCGTTCCGCGAGCGTCGGATCGGGCTGCGCCAGAACCTGCGCCGTCACCGCCACATCCTCGGGGATGGCGAGGCCGCGAAACGGGCTGTCATCGGGGAAAGGTGCCAGCGTCTTGGGCGCCCCCCAACTCATCGCGCCGCCCACCGTGCGCCCGCCCGCGCGCAGGCGCACCGGCATGAGCGCTGCCTCCTGCCCGCGCGACACGTCGCTTGCCGCAAGCCGCGGTCCGGCAAAGCGCACCAGCACGCCGCCCGCCTCGACCCACTCGCGCAGCGCGCTGTCCTCGGCCTCGGAGAGCGTTGCAACATCAGCCAGCACCACGGCATCGGGATTGGCGGGCAAAAGGTCGAGCAGCGCGCCCTCGATCAGGTCGGCATTGGGCGCAAGCGCCTTGCGCAGGTAGTAAAGCGGCGACAGAAGCTCCAGCCCCTCGCGATCCTCGCGCCCCGCGACCAGCGCCACCTCGCGCCGCCGCAACCCGTCCCCCGACAGGCTCACGGCACCGGCATGGCGCGCGCCCTCGATCTCGAACCGGTCGATCCGCGCGCGCAATTCGGGCGGCAGCGACAGGCGGCCCGTGGCCTCGGCCTCCGCCCCCGCAAAGCCGAGCGGCAGACGCGCCAGCACCCGCGCGGCCCCGGCAGGATCGCGACCATGCGCGGCGATGGTTATATCGCGCGCGCCGCCCGCCCCGGCACGGATAGCGCGCAGCGCCACCATGCCATCCTCGAGCACGGGCGGGGTTAGCGCCAGAACGGGCCGCGCGCTTTCATGCACCACCACCGGGCCACGCGCCTCCAGCGCGGCAAGCAGCGCCTCGCGCCCCTCGCCCGCCAGCCCGTCCGAAAACCAGCGCGTCTCGATCCCGCCTTCGGGCAGCAGTTCTGCGGCCTCGGCATAGGTCTCGGGGCGCGCGCGCCACGGCTCTGGCATCAACCCCGGCAGGCGGCTGCGCAGATCATCGGCGGCGCGAAACACCGGGCGCTCGGGCGCGCTCAGCCGCAGGATCGCGGCGGTGCGCCCGTCGCGCGCGGCCTCGGATAGCACGCCGTCGATCGCCGTACGCAGCGCGGGCCAGTCGCGCGCGGCGGCCCAGCTATCCTCGACCACGATCAGCAGCGGCACGTTCCGTGTCGCGCCATCCGCATCGCGAGGGTTGAGCACCGGCCCCGCCAGCCCGACAATCGCCGCCGCCACCGCCAGCATCCGCAACAATAGCAGCCACCACGGCGTGCGGTCGCTCACGCTATCCTCGTCGCGCAAGCCCAAAAGCAGCGCCACGCCGGGAAAGCGGCGGCGCACCGGCGCGGGCGGCACCGCGCGCAAGAGAAGCCACAGCACCGGCAGCGCAAGAAGCGCCCACAAGAGCCACGGCGTGGCAAATCCGATGGCCGAGAGGGTCATGCGCCGCCCCTCCCCTCGGAGATGGCGCGATAGAGCCACAGCAGGGCCGCTTGCGCGCCAGCATCGGTGTGGTGGCAGCCATATTGCCAGCCGGTCGCCGCCGCCAGCGATGCCAGCGCATCCTTGCGCGCGGCCAGCCGGTCAAGATAGCGCCCGCGCAGGTCATCGGCCCGGAGCGTCTCGTGGCTGAGCGTTCCGGCCATGCTCTGGAAAATGGTGCGCCCGCGATAGGGAAAGGCCTCTTCCGCCGGGTCGAGCACTTGGCACAGCACCCCGCGCACGCCGCGATCTGCCGCCGCCACCAGCGCCGCGCGCAACGGGTCGGGATCGCCGAGGAAATCCGAGATCAGCAGCGCACGCCCATGCGGCACAAGGCCGGTCATGTCGGGGGCGGCGTGCTCCTCACCGCTCTCGGCCCCAAGCGCCTCGGCGATCCGCGCGATCTGTGCCGCGCCGCGCCGGGGCGGCAGGGCGGTGCCGGTCATCCCCACCCGCTCGCCGCCACGCTCCAGCAGTAGCGTCACCGCCAGCGCCAGAAGCCGCGCGCGGTCGGCCTTGTCGGGCAGGGCCGACTGAGAGGCAAAGCGCATCGAGGCCGCGGGATCGACCCAGAGCATCACGCTCTGCGCGAGCTTCCATTCGCGTTGGCGCACGAATTGCGCATCCGAGCGCGCCGAGCGCCGCCAGTCGATGGCCCCTCGGGCATCACCCGGCTGCACCGGGCGGTATTGCCAGAAATCATCGCCCGTGCCCGCGCGCCTGCGCCCGTGCTCGCCCATCATCACCGTGCGCGCCAGCCGGTCGGCGCGCGCCAGAAGCGGCGGCAGGCGCGCGGTCTCGGCCTCGGCACGGGCGCGCAGGGGGGCGGCGTTTTGGGTCATGTCAGGCCGCCGCCTCGGTCCGCGTCACCGCTTCGACAAGGTCCGATATCAGCGCGGGCAGGCTCTCGCCCCGCGCGCGCGCCGCGAAATTGAGCGCCATGCGGTGGCCAAGCACGGGCTGCGCCATCGCCGCCACGTCGGTGGCATCCGGCGCAAGGCGGCCCTGCAACATCGCCCGCGCGCGCACCGTCAGCATCAGCGCCTGCGCCGCGCGCGGCCCCGGCCCCCAGGCAACCCCCTCGCGCACCGCGGCCCCTGCGCCCGGCTCTTCGGGGCGGCCGCTGCGCACCAGATCGAGAATCAGCTCCATCACGCTGTCACCCACCGGCATCCGCCGCAGCATCCGCTGCGCGGCGATCAGCTCTGCGGGGGTGAACACGGCGTGCGCCTCTTCCTCCTCGGCCCCGGTGGTGGCCAGGAGGATCGCGCGCTCGGTGTCGCGGTCGGGGTATGGCACCTCGATCTGCACCAGGAACCGGTCAAGCTGTGCCTCGGGCAGGGGATAGGTGCCCTCCTGCTCGATCGGGTTTTGCGTGGCGAGCACATGGAAGGGTGCCGCGAGCGGTCGCGTCTCTCCGGCCACGGTCACCTGCCGCTCCTGCATCGCCTGCAACAGCGCCGATTGCGTGCGCGGGCTGGCGCGGTTGATCTCGTCGGCCATCAGAAGCTGGCAGAAAATCGGCCCCTCGATGAACTTGAACGCGCGGCGGCCATCATCGGCGGTTTCCAGCACTTCCGATCCAAGGATATCGGCAGGCATCAGGTCGGGGGTGAACTGCACCCGATTCGTATCAAGCCCCATCACCGTGCCCAGCGTCTCCACCAGCCGCGTCTTGCCCAGACCCGGTAGCCCGATCAACAGGCCATGCCCGCCGCACAAAAGCGCCGCAAGCGACAGGTCAACGACGCGCTCCTGCCCGATGAAACGCCGGGTGATCGAGGCGCGCGCCTGCGCCAGCTTGACCTCCAGCGCCTCCAGCCCGGCAACGAGATCGGTCTCTTCGGTCATGGCAAAACTCCGGTTGGAACTATATCCTATTGTGGAATGTATCGTTTGACATGGAAATGGCAAAAGCAATGAGCGCAAAGACCGTCACAACCCCGTCAGCCGAAAGCCTCGCCGCCTCGGCGCGCGCCGCGAAAGCCGACAAGCGCGGCCTGCCGCCCGTCCACCTGTGGAACCCGCCCTTTTGCGGCGATCTCGATATCCGCATCGCCCGCGACGGGACGTGGTTCTATCTCGGTACGCCCATCGGGCGGCCCGAACTGGTGCGGCTGTTTTCCACCATCCTGCGCAAGGATGGCGAGGAGTATTTCCTCGTGACCCCCGTGGAAAAGGTGGGAATCACCGTCGATGACGCGCCCTTCGTGGCCGTGGATTTCGAGGCAGAGGGCGATGGCACGGCGCAGACCCTGCGATTCGAGACCAATGTGGGCGATCATGTCACCGCCGGTCCCGATCACCCGATCCGGGTAGAGCGCGACCCGCAGACCGGCGAGCCGTCACCTTATGTGCATGTGCGCGCGGGGCTTGAGGCGCTGATCGACCGCAAGAGCTTTTACCGCCTCGTCGAGATCGGCGCGCGCCGCGACGGGTGGTTCGGCCTGTGGTCGGGAGGCACCTTCTTTGCCATCATCCCCGAGGCGGAATTGCCGCAATAAAGCAATTTCAGAAAAAGTTGATAGACTTTTTCGGTTCGAAATTGCGACAACTCAATCATTTAGAGTGTTTTGGTGTTTCAACGAAAAACCGAAACACTCTAGCCCCGCGCTTTGCACTTGCGGCCTGCGCCGGTTCTGCGTAATCAGGATGCGCTGCGGGTGTAGCTCAATGGTAGAGCGAGAGCTTCCCAAGCTCCAGACGAGGGTTCGATTCCCTTCACCCGCTCCAATCCCCTGCCAGTCACCGAGACGCGCGTGCCTTGCCGACATACCCCCTCAGCCGATCCTGCATGAACCGATAAAAGAACCGGTCGCCGCCCGTCTCCATATAGGCGCGGTTGAGCTGCGCCTTGGCCTCGAACGCGGCGCAGGCGGCGGGGTGGTGCTCCGGGGCGATGCGCGTCTCGCCCGCCTCGATGGCGCGGATATGCGCGCCATAGGCGGCCTCGACGCGCGCGGCAAAGGCGGTTTGCGCGGTCGTGCTTTGCGGATCGAGCGAGAGGATATAGGTGGCCTCGCCAACCGGCGCATGCCCGCCGACGCGCGACAGAACCTCCATCGCGTGCAGCACGTCCTGCGAGGGACGGTCCTGAAACGGACCAGCCAGATCGCGCCGGGTAACGGGGTGAAAACTCGCCCCCGTGCGCCCGAAATCGGCGAAACCGAGGGTGGATTGCCCAGCCTCCGGCAAAAGCAGGAGCGACTCGTCACCGCAGCGGATGTGCGTCCGGCCAAAGGCCGCCCCGGCCCGCTCGGCCAGCGGCACAAGCGCCGCAAGATAGCCCGCCTGCCAGCGATCATCGGCATCGAGGAAGGCGATGAGCGCGCCCCGCGCCGCGGCGATGGCCCGGTTGCGGGCAGGCCCCGCCCCGGTGGCCACATGGTGATGCGCGCAGCGGGTCAGGCGCAGCCCGTGATCGGGCAGATCGTCATAGCGGTCGCCGTCATCGGGGGCGAGCACCACCTCGACCTCCTGAAGCGGCAGGCCGCAGGCCGCCACCGATTCGAGCGCCGCAGGCAGCGTGGCCCGCGCGCGATAGGCCGGGATGACGACCGAGACGCGCGGGCCACCCGTCACGCGTGAATGGCCCCGTCGCCGCAGGCCAGGGCCGCCTCGCGCACCGCCTCGGAATAGGTCGGGTGCGCGTGGCAGGTGAGCGCCAGATCCTCGGCGGAGGCACCGAATTCCATCGCGACGCAGATCTCGTGGATGAGATCGCCTGCCGCGGGGCCGATGATATGGGCGCCAAGGATACGGTCGGTTTCCTTGTCGGCGAGGATTTTCACGAACCCGTCGCCCGCGAAATTGGCCTTGGCGCGACCGTTGCCCATGAAGGAAAACTTGCCGACCTTGTAGGCGCGGCCCTGCTCTTTCAGGGTTTCCTCGGTCTCGCCCACATTGGCGACCTCGGGGTGGGTATAGATCACGCCGGGGATGACGCCGTAATTGACGTGGCCGTGCTTGCCCGCCAGCACCTCGGCCACGGCCATGCCCTCATCCTCGGCCTTGTGCGCCAGCATCGGCCCTTCGATCACGTCACCGATGGCATAAAGACCCTTGATATTGGTCTGCCAGTCCTTGCCCACGGCGATCTGGCCTCGTTTCGTCATCTCGACGCCGAGCGCATCAAGGCCGAGGCCCTCGGTGTAGGGTTTGCGGCCCGTGGCGACGAGGACCACATCGGCGTCGATCTGGTGCTCGCTGTCATCCTTGCGCAGCTTGTAGGCGACCTTGGCCTTGGTTTTCAGCGTCTCGACGGTGTGGACACCGGCGCCCATGACGAAATCAAGCCCTTGTTTTTTCAGAATTCTCTGGAAGGTCTTTTGCACCTCGCCGTCCATACCGGGGGTGATCGCATCCATGAATTCCACCACCGTGACCGAGGTGCCGAGGCGCGCATAGACCGAACCAAGCTCCAGCCCGATCACGCCGCCGCCGATCACCACCATGGTCTTGGGGATCTTGGGCAATTCCAGCGCGCCGGTGGAGGTGACGACGATTTTCTCGTCGATGGTCACGTCGGCACCGGGCACGCTGGCCGATTCAGAGCCCGAGGCGATGACGATATGTTTTGCCTCATGGGTGTCGTCGCCAACCTTGACCTTTCCGGCCTCGGGGATCGAGCCCCAGCCCTTGAGCCAGTCCACCTTGTTCTTCTTGAACAGGAATTCGATGCCCTTGGTGTTCTGGCCGATGACATCATCCTTGTAGGCCAGCATCTCTTTCCAGTCGACCGAGGGGGATTTGCCCTTCAGCCCCATCTTGGCGAAATTATGCTCGGCCTCGTGCAGCATGTGCGAGGCGTGCAGGAGGGCCTTGGAGGGGATGCAGCCCACGTTGAGGCAGGTGCCGCCCAGTGTCTCGCGGCCCTCGACCACGGCGGTCTTGAGGCCCAGTTGCGCGCAGCGGATGGCGCAGACATAGCCGCCGGGGCCAGCACCGATGATGATCACGTCATAAGAGGCCATGGGTCAGTTCCTTTCGTTTGGGTCAGGGCGGGGGCGCTGCCCCCGTCGCCCATTGGGCGACTCCCCCGGAATATTTCTGGCAAGATGAAGCATCAGACGAGCGCCGCCAAGAGCATGAGGAGCGTGGCCGCAAAGCCCACGGCCCAGATGAGCGAGCGGCCCGGTCTGAGGCCGAAATAGTAGGCGGGGATGTAGAGCACGCGCGCGCCGAGGTAGATGAAGGCGCAGGCGGCGGTGAATTGGGTGGACCCGTCGCTGAGCGTGACGGTCACGACGGCGATGGTGAAGAGGATGAGCCCCTCGAAATGGTTGGTGAGCGCGCGGCCAAGGCGGGCGGTTTTGGGCGAGAGTTGGCGGGAGGGTTCACGGTCGCGCGCGGACATGGTGTAGCCGGGGCCAAGCTCCAGATTCGCCGGGATGGCGTAGAGGAGGAACTGGACCGCTTGCAGGAGGGCGGCGAGGGTGAGGGCGGTGAGTTCGGGGGTCATGGGACGTTTACCACCCACTCTTGGGGTCAGGTCTCTTGCTTAACTCTTCCATTTGTAATTTTCTTTTTTCTTCGGCAATCATGCGGTTTCTACATTCCTCAGGTGTTACCGGAAAACAAAGTGACATAGTAAATTTTACGCGGCTAGCAATTTCGTTGCGATTACCTTTAGTAGCTCCTCCACCGACTTCGCTAGAAAACACTTTTAGTCCTGCTTTGCCCTCTTTCTGCGTCTCTTCCTCAACTGTAACCGCAACGTCGAATTCGATACTTTCTACCCTCCTGTAGATATATTCAGCCCCGCCTTCCTCATAAACGGTTGACCTAATTCTATCTGTTGGCGGATTAAGTATCGCGCCATAAAGCCCCTCATCTTCCAGCTCGGAGGAAGCATTACAAATACCGGAAACCGTCTCTTTTATAAACTCTTTCAAATCCATTTTTTAACCTTGCTTCAGAAATTGTAGTGGGTTGATGCCCGCAATTTCCGGTTTTCCAACGCGCTCAATCTGCCCTCAGCAAAGTCTCGCGCGCCTTGTTGATCGCCTCGTCCAGAGACCGCCCCGCCTCATGCGCCTTCACGATACGCTCCAGAGCCGCGCGCAGGCGGGCGGCTTCGCCGGGGGTGGCGGGGCGGGCGCGGGCGAAGAAATCCGCGTCGACGGGTGGGTTTTCGTCGAAATCTTCGGGCGGTTTGGGGCGGATGCTCATGGGATTTCCCTCCGGTTGGCCTTGCGCAGCGAGATTACGCGGATGCGGTCGTTACGCCAAGCATAGACCAATACGTGGTATCGCCCGTCGATCTTGCCAAGGGCCTGCATCCGGGTCTCGCCGTAGTCATAGCGTGTATCCTCGGCCTCTATCGCGCTGCTCCAGTCGAAACCCTGCACCGCCGTGAAGGGGACGCCGTGTTTGGCCATGTTGTTTTCGGCCTTGGCGGCGTCCCATTCATAAAGCGGGTCTGTCACGCGGTGCTCACAAATCCATCAACAGCCGCCGGGGATCTTCGAGCGCCTCTTTCACCCGCACGAGGAAGGTCACCGCCCCCTTGCCGTCGACCACGCGGTGATCGTAGCTGAGCGCGAGATACATCATCGGGCGGGCCTTGATTTCGCCGTTCACGATCATGGGCCGGTCCTGGATCTTGTGCATGCCGAGGATGCCCGATTGCGGGGGGTTGAGGATGGGCGAGGACATGAGCGAGCCGTAGACGCCGCCGTTGGAGATGGTGAAGGTGCCGCCCTGCATCTCGGCCATGGAGAGCTTGCCGTCGCGGGCGCGGGCGCCTTTCTCGGCGATGGCCTTCTCGATGGCGGCGAAGGACATGGAATCCACGTCGCGGATCACCGGCACGACAAGGCCGGTGGGCGTGCCCGCGGCGATGCCCATATGGACGAAGTTCTTGTAGACGATGTCGGTGCCGTCGATCTCGGCATTGACCTCGGGCACCTCTTTCAGGGCGTGCACGCAGGCCTTGGTGAAAAACGACATGAAGCCGAGGCGCACGCCGTGCTTCTTGAAGAACTCGTCCTTGTACTGGTTGCGCAGCGCCATCACCTCGGTCATGTCCACCTCGTTATAGGTGGTCAGCATCGCGGCGGTGTTCTGCGCGTCCTTGAGGCGGCGGGCGATGGTCTGGCGGAGCCTCGTCATCTTGACGCGTTCCTCGCGGGCGGCATCCTCGGCGGGACTGGGGGCGCGGGGGGCCTGTGCGGGGGCGGCGGCGGGCGCGGGTTTCGCGGCTTGCCCGGCCTTGGCGACATCCTCTTTCATGACGCGGCCATCGCGGCCCGAGCCGGTGACCTGATCGCGCGAGACGCCCGCCTCGGCCATCGCCTTCTTGGCCGAAGGCGCATCCTCGACATCCTTGCCGGTGGATTTGGCGGGGGCGGCATCGCTGTCGCTTTCCTCGGCTTTGGTCGGGGCGGCACCCTCACCCGAGGACAGGATCGCCAGCTTGCCACCGGCCTGCACCGTCTCGCCCTCGCCCGCGAGGATTTCGGTGAGCGTGCCAGAGGCGGGCGCGGGCACCTCGACCGAGACCTTGTCGGTTTCCAACTCGCAGAGCATTTCATCGGCGGAGACCTGATCGCCCACCTTCTTGAACCAGGTAGAGACGGTCGCTTCGGTCACGCTCTCGCCCAAGGTCGGCACCATGACATCGACGGCCTCGCCGCCTTTGTCGGCGTTCTCCTTCGGAGCCGGGGCCTCAGCCTTTTTCTCGGGTTTGGCGGGGGCGGCCTTGCCCTCGCCTGCGGTGATGGTGGCCAGAAGCGCATCGACGCCCACGGTCTCGCCCTCCTGCGCCACGATTTCGCCCAGGGTGCCCGCCGTCGGGCTTGGCACCTCGACCGTCACCTTGTCGGTTTCAAGCTCGCACAACATTTCATCGGCGGCCACAGCGTCACCCGGTTTCTTGAACCAGGTGGCAACGGTGGCCTCGGAGACGGATTCGCCCAAGGTGGGGACGCGGACTTCGGTGCTCATCACTTATTTCCCTTCGATGGTCAGCGCGGCATCCACCAGCGCCTCTTGTTGTGCTTTGTGCTGCTTGGCCAGGCCCGTGGCGGGCGAGGCGGCGGCGGGGCGACCGGCATAGATGGGCCGCTGGTGCTTGGCCTTGATGCGGGTGAGAACCCATTCGATATTCGGCTCGATGAAGTTCCACGCGCCCTGGTTCTTGGGCTCTTCCTGGCACCAGACCATTTCCGCGCCCTTGAAGCGTTCCAACTCCTTGACCAGCGACATGGCCGGGAACGGGTAGAACTGTTCGATGCGGAGCAGGTAGACATCGTCGATGCCGCGGCGGTCGCGCTCTTCCAGCAGGTCGTAATAGACCTTGCCCGAGCACATCACCACGCGTTTGATCTTCTTGTCGGCGACGAGCTTAGTATCCGACAGCCCGTATTGCGCATCGTCCCACAGCACGCGGTGGAACGACGATCCGGTGGTGAAATCGGCGGCTTTCGACACCGCCATCTTGTGCCGCAAAAGCGATTTCGGCGTCATCAGGATAAGCGGCTTGCGGAAGGTGCGATACATCTGGCGGCGCAGGATGTGGAAATAGTTCGCAGGCGTCGTGCAATTGGCCACGATCCAGTTGTCGCCGCCGCACATGGTCAAGAACCGCTCCAGCCGGGCCGAGGAATGTTCCGGCCCCTGCCCCTCATAGCCATGCGGCAAGAGGCAGACGAGGCCCGACATGCGCAGCCATTTACTCTCGCCCGAGGAGATGAACTGATCGAACATGATCTGCGCGCCGTTGGCGAAATCGCCGAACTGCGCCTCCCAGAGGGTGAGCGCCTTGGGCTCGGCGAGGCTATAGCCATATTCGAACCCAAGCACGGCATATTCCGAGAGCATCGAATCGATGACCTCGTATTGCGCCTGCCCCTCGCGGATATTGTTGAGCGGGTAATACCGCGCTTCGGTGTCCTGATCTATCAGGCCGGAATGGCGCTGGCTAAAGGTGCCGCGGGTGCTGTCCTGACCCGAGAGACGCACGCGGTAGCCCTCGGTCAGCAGCGAGCCGAAGGCGATCGCCTCGGCGGTGGCCCAGTCAAAGCCCTCGCCTGTCTCGAACATCTGGCGCTTGGCCTCGAGCAGGCGATCAACGGTCTTGTGAAGGGTAAACCCGTCGGGCGCGGTCGAGAGCGCGGCCCCCACCTGCTTGAAGGCCTCGGGCGTGATCGCGGTCTCGCCGCGCTCGTATTGGCCCTTGTGCGGGTTGAGGTCTGCCCACTTGCCGTCGAGCCAGTCAGCCTTGTTGGGGCGATACTCCTTGCCGGCCTCGAACTCGTCGGCAAGGTGCGCCTGGAACGCGGCCTTCATATCCTCGACCTCGCCCTCGGGGATGAGGCCATCCTTGACCAGCCGGTCGGTATAAAGCGCAAGCGTCGTCTTCTGCTGCTTGATCTTCTTATACATCAGGGGGTTGGTGAACATCGGCTCATCCCCCTCGTTATGGCCGAAGCGGCGGTAGCAGATGATGTCGATCACCACGTCCTTGTGGAATTTCTGGCGGAATTCCGTGGCGACGCGCGCGGCGTGCACCACCGCCTCGGGGTCGTCGCCGTTGACGTGGAAAATCGGTGCCTCGACCATCAGCGCAATATCCGTGGGATAGGGCGACGAGCGCGAGAAATGCGGCGCGGTGGTAAAGCCGATCTGGTTATTCACCACGATATGCATGGTGCCGCCGGTGCGGTGCCCCTTGAGGCCCGAGAGGCCGAAGCCCTCGGCCACAACCCCCTGACCGGCAAAGGCCGCGTCGCCGTGCAAGAGGATCGGCAGAACCTTGATGCGGTCAGCATCGTTCAACTGATCCTGCTTGGCGCGGACCTTGCCCAGCACCACAGGGTTTACCGCTTCGAGATGGCTTGGATTGGCGGTCAGCGACAGGTGGACGGTGTTGCCGTCGAACTCTCGGTCATGACTGGCCCCGAGGTGATATTTCACATCGCCCGACCCGTCGACATCCTCGGGCTTGGAGGAGCCGCCTTGGAACTCGTGGAACAGCGCGCGGTAGGGTTTGCCCATGACATTGGCCAGCACGTTGAGCCGCCCGCGATGCGGCATCCCGATGACGATATCGCGCACGCCCAATTGACCGCCGCGCTTGATGATCTGCTCCATCGCCGGAATCAGGCTCTCGCCGCCGTCAAGGCCGAACCGCTTGGTGCCCATGTATTTGACATGGAGGTATTTCTCGAAACCCTCGGCCTCGACCAGCTTGTTGAGGATCGCCTTACGACCCCTGCGGGTGAAGGTGATTTCCTTGTCGTAGCCCTCGATCCGCTCCTTGAGCCAACCGGCCTCCTCGGGATCGGAAATATGCATGTATTGCAGCGCGAAGGTGCCGCAATAGGTGCGCTTGACGATGGCCAGTATCTCGCGGAGGCTTGCAACCTGCAGCCCCAGCACATTGTCGATGAAGATCGGCCGGTCCATATCGGCCTCGGTGAAGCCGTAGGATTTCGGGTCAAGCTCGGGGCGGTGGCCGTGATCGCGCAGGCCCAGCGGGTCAAGCTCTGCGATCAGGTGGCCGCGAATGCGGTAGGCACGAATGAGCATGAGCGCGCGCACGCTGTCGAGCACCGCACGCTGGATCGCCTCGTTACTGACCTCGACGCCGGTCTCGGCGGCCTTGGCGGCAATCTTCTTGCCCGCGTCCTTCATTTCCGGCTCGGCAGGCCATTCGCCGGTCAGCGCGGCGGTGAGGTCATCGGACGGCATCGGCGGCCAGTCCGCCCGCGCCCAGGATGCCCCCTGCGCCTCGCGGCGCACATCGTCGTGACCATCTCCCAACTGATCGAAAAAGGCGCGCCACGCCTCGTCTACTGCGCCCGGATCATGGGCGTAGCGGGCGTAAAGCTGCTCCAGATATTCCGCGTTTGCGCCCTGCATGAAGGACGAGGCGTGGAAGGTGTCGTTGGGGGATTGGTCGGTCATTTTGGCACCTCGGAGGAGCTGAGAACCCTGTTGGTTATTATGGCGGGCCGAGGGTGATCCCCGGCCCGCCCGATATGTTAGCCGATAGCCTCGAGCACGGCCTCGCCAAGGCCTGCAGGGCTTTCGGCCACCACGATCCCGGCGGATTTCATCGCCTCGATCTTGTCATCGGCACCGCCCTTGCCGCCCGCGACGATGGCACCTGCATGGCCCATGCGGCGGCCCGGAGGCGCGGTGCGCCCGGCGATGAACCCGGCGGTCGGCTTCCAGCGGCCCTTTTTCTTCTCGTCCTTGAGGAATTGCGCGGCCTCTTCCTCGGCGGCCCCGCCGATTTCGCCGATCATGATGATGCTCTGCGTCTCGTCATCGGCGAGGAACCATTCCAGCACGTCGATATGCTCGGTCCCCTTGATCGGGTCGCCGCCGATACCGATGCAGGTGGATTGGCCAAGCCCCGCATCCGTCGTCTGCTTGACCGCCTCATAGGTGAGCGTGCCAGAGCGCGAGACCACACCACAAGAGCCGCGCTTGTGGATATGGCCGGGCATGATGCCGATCTTGCAGGCGTCGGGCGTGATGATGCCGGGGCAGTTGGGGCCGATGAGCTTGGAGGTGGACCCCTCCAGCGCGCGCTTGACGCGCATCATGTCCAGGACCGGGATGCCTTCGGTGATGCAGACGATCAGTTCCATTTCGGCGTCGATCGCCTCGAGGATCGAATCGGCGGCAAAGGGGGGCGGCACGTAGATGACGGAGGCGTTGGCCTGCGTCTCATGCCTGGCCTCGTGCACCGAGTTGAACACCGGCAGGTCAAGATGCGTGGTGCCGCCCTTGCCCGGCGTCACGCCGCCGACCATCTGCGTGCCATAGGCAATCGCCTGCTCGGAATGAAACGTGCCCTGAGAGCCGGTAAGGCCCTGACAGATCACGCGGGTGGTTTCGTCTACGAGGACTGCCATGTCGCTGGCTCCTTCCTTTGGTGTTGCTGTTCGTTGTCGGGCGCGCCGCTGGCGGCGCTCCGGGGATGGGATGTCAGGGCACGGTCTCCTCGGCTGCGTGGCGCTCCAGCGCCTCGACCACCTGCGCTCGCGACCAGACGCCCATAAGGCGCTGACGGCGGCCGCGCGCGGTGGCGAGGAACGCGGGATCAAGGTTGATCTCGCCCGATTCGGAAATCGTCTCGACCGGGTCGGCAAGGTTGAACGGGGCGGCGCAGGGGTTGAACGGGGCAAAGCCGCCATTATTCGCCAGCCGCCTGTTCACCGGGGTGGGATGCATACTCGTGAGCAGCCACGGAATGCCGCTTTCCACGAAATTCTCGAAGAACCGCCAGCGCAGCCACCATTTGAGGTGAAACAGGCAATCGCGGCACATCATCATGTCGGCCTGCGGCAGCGGATCGGCGGTAATGTCGAGATGCCGGAATTCTCGGCCCGCGCCCGCGTGCTGCTCTGCCACCGCCTCGATCACATCGCCGGAAATATCCCCGCCGATATAGGCGACGCCCGACAGATCGACATGCTGCATCCAGAACCAATCCCCACAGGGCGCATCGAGAAACCGCTTCACCCCGTAGCGCGCAAGCAGCCCCGGAAGCGCGGCGCGAAGCGCGGCGGTGGCCTCGAGCGTCGAGCCCGCGCCGGAGCGCGAGCCGACCTTGCGGCCAGACCAATCCTTGGTCTCGAATTCCGCTCTCAACACGTCGCGCATGGCAATCCGCTCCTCACACCCGGCACCGGGGCCAGGCCCCGGCACGCCCCGCCGGTGGCAATGCCACCGGGGCGGCGCTCACCCTTTCACCGCTTGCACGATCTTCTGCGCGCCGTCCTTGAGATCGTCAGCGGCGATCACGTCGAGGCCGGAATTGTTGATGATCTCCTTGCCCTTCTCGACATTGGTGCCCTCAAGCCGGACCACCAGCGGCACCTTGAGGCCCACTTCCTTGACCGCGGCCACCACGCCCTCGGCGATCACATCGCAGCGCATGATGCCGCCGAAGATGTTGACGAGGATGCCCTTTACCTGCGGATCAGACGTGATGATCTTGAACGCCTCGGTGACCTTTTCCTTGGTCGCGCCGCCGCCCACATCGAGGAAGTTGGCAGGCTCTGCCCCGTAGAGCTTGATGATGTCCATCGTCGCCATCGCCAGCCCCGCGCCGTTGACCATGCAGCCGATCTCGCCATCGAGCGCGATATAGTTGAGGTCGTATTTCGAGGCTTCCAGCTCCTTGGAATCCTCCTCGGTCGTGTCGCGCAACTCGGCGATATCCGAATGCCGGTAGATCGCGTTGGAATCAAAGCCCATCTTGGCGTCGAGACATTTCAGGTCGCCCTTGTCGGTGACGATCAGCGGGTTGATCTCCAGCATCTCCATGTCTTTTTCGACAAAGAGCCGGTAAAGCGTGCCCATCAGCGCGACGCATTGCTTGACCTGCGCACCGGTGAGGCCAAGCGCAAAGGCGATGCGGCGGCCGTGGAACGGCTGATAGCCGGTGGCGGGATCGACGCTGAACGAGAGGATCTTCTCGGGGGTCTTTTCAGCCACCTCCTCGATATCCATGCCGCCCTCGGTCGAGGCAACAAAGCTGATGCGCGAGGTGCCGCGATCCACCAGCAGCGCGAGATACATTTCGGTCTCGATGCCCGATCCGTCCTCGATATAGATGCGGTTGACCTGCTTGCCCGCCGGGCCGGTCTGCTTGGTGACCAGCGTGCGGCCCAGCATCCGGCGCGCCTCTTCGGCGGCCTCCTCGACGGATTTGGCAAGACGCACACCGCCCGCCTCGCCGGCCCCGGCTTCCTTGAACTTGCCCTTGCCGCGCCCGCCTGCGTGAATCTGCGCCTTGACGACCCAGAGCGGCCCATCGAGCGCGCCTGCGGCGGTCTTGGCCTCTTCACCGCGCAGAACCACGCGACCATCCGACACCGGCGCGCCATAAGAGCGCAGGAGCGCCTTGGCCTGATACTCGTGGATATTCATGAAACCGTCCCGTTTTGCTGCGATTGGGACAGGTATAGACATAGAATCACGCGCAGCTTAAACGATTTTTTGCGGTTTCAGTTTATTTTGGGTGAAATTCCGCCTTTTGTGATCACACCGGGAAATCGTGTGATCACAAACACGGATGCAATACGAATCGCCCGGCCAAAAAAACAGGGGCTGGAAAATATCCAGCCCCGGCTCATGTATAGATGATTGGCCAACTCAGGCGAGAGAGCCATCGATCCCCTTGCAGGCGTCGACAAGGCCCTTGACCGCGTCAACCGACTTGTCGAACATCACCTGCTCGTCCTTGTTGAGCTTGATCTCGACGATGCGCTCGATGCCGCCCGCGCCGATCACGGTGGGCACGCCCACATACATGCCCTTCACGCCCAGCTCGCCATTGCACCACGCGGCGCAGGGCAGGACGCGTTTCTGATCCTTGAGATAGGCCTCGGCCATCTCGATCGCGGCGGTGGCGGGCGCGTAGAAGGCCGAGCCGGTCTTCAGCAGGCCCACGATCTCGGCGCCGCCGTCGCGGGTGCGTTGCAGGATCGCGTCAAGCTTGTCTTGCGTGGTCCAGCCCATTTCGATCAGGTCCGGCAGCGGGATGCCCGCCACTGTGGAATAGCGCACAGAGGGCACCATCGTATCGCCATGCCCGCCGAGGACAAAGGCGGTCACATCCTTCATCGACACGCCGAATTCAAGGCTGAGGAAGTGGCGGAAGCGCGCGGAATCGAGCACACCGGCCATGCCGCAGACCTTGTTCGCGGGCAGGCCCGAAAACTGCTGAAGCGCCCAGACCATCGCATCGAGCGGGTTGGTGATGCAGATCACGAAGGCGTCGGGCGCATTGGCCTTGATGCCCTCGCCCACGGCCTTCATCACCTTGAGGTTGATGCCCAGCAGATCGTCGCGGCTCATCCCCGGCTTGCGCGGGACACCGGCGGTGACGATGCAGACATCCGCACCGGCGATATCGGCATAGTCCTGCGTGCCCCGGAGATGGGCGTCAAAGCCCTCCGACGGGCCGGATTCGGCAATGTCGAGCGCCTTGCCTTCGGGGGTGCCTTCGGCAATGTCGAAAAGCACGACATCGCCGAGTTCCTTGAGCGCCGCGAGATGGGCGAGCGTGCCGCCGATCTGTCCGGCGCCGATCAGCGCGATCTTGGGTCTGGCCATTGGATTTGTCTCCGTGGGTTGCAAAGTTGCGGCTTGCCGTAGTCTGAATTGCGCGTTCATGCAAGCCCGCCGCGCTTCGGCGGATCGCGATGGGGTATTTGTGTATGCGGTTGTATGCCGATTTATCGACGCAAGGCCGGGGGCTTAGAGGATGGCAATGACATGGGAACTGTTCGCAGCCGGGGCGTTTGCCGCGCTGTTCGCGGGGGTGTCCAAGGGCGGATTCGGCTCTGGCGCGGCCTTTGCCGGGGCGGCGATTCTGGCGCTGGTGGTGCCGCCGGGGATGGCGCTGGGGATCATGCTGCCGCTTCTGATGCTGATCGACCTCGCCACCTTGCGTCCCTACTGGCGGCAATGGGGCGCGGTCGAGACGGCGGTGCTGATCCTCGGCGGGCTGCCCGGCGTGGCGCTGGGGGCCGCGTTCTACCGCGTGGCCGATGCCGATCTGCTGCGGCTCTTGATCGGGGCGATCGCGCTCGGGTTTGTCGGCTGGCAGGTGGCGTTGCGCGCGGGCGTGATCCGGCGCGCGGCGCGGCCTCTACCCGGCTGGGCGGGGGTGATCGCGGGGGCGGTCGCGGGGTTCACCAGCTTTGTCAGCCACGCGGGCGGGCCGCCGGCGGCGGTCTACCTGCTGTCGCGGGGCCTCGGTAAGACCGGCTATCAGGCCAGCACGGTGGCGCTCTTCTTCGTGATCAACATCGCCAAGGCGGTGCCTTACGGCTTTCTCGGCCTGTTCACGGTCGAGACCCTGCGCATCGACGTAATACTGGCCCCGCTGGCGCTCTTGGGAGCATGGATCGGCGTGCGCGCGCACCGCAGGGTGCCGGAGCGCGCGTTCTTTGCGATCACCTATGTATTGCTCACCGTGACCGGCGCGAAACTGGTGATCGACGGGATATAGGGCGCGACATCTGACACAAACTGCCCGATGCGGCACGGGGGGCGTTTATGGGCCTGAAGGGGACGTTCAAGGCAAAGCCCCCTTGCGCGGAATCGAGGCGCGCCTTGGCGCGCCGCCGCGCATCGCCGGGCCGCTCCCTCGGCACGGCGATTTGGCTGCAACCTGCGCCATCCTCCGAGGTTTTTCGGATTCGGCGCGATAAAGAGCCACCAAACTCACGTTGGATCGCCGCGCCGCGGCCCGTCGATGCGCGGCTCACGGCAATGACCGCTCAAGGCCCCCTTCAGGCGTCGTTGCCCGGCGCGGGCAGTCTGTCGGCCATCGCCTCGAACGCCTGCCCGGCCGCGATCAGGCAGGTGAGGCCCGACGGCCCCGTGACGGTGATGGTCCAACTGCCCGATGTGCCGGAGGCAAACACCTCGATCACCGCGTTATTGGCCCCCAGCCCCATCGCCTGCCGGGTTTCGCCATAGGCCTCGGCAAGGCGTTCTACCACCACCTCGCGCGGGGCGCATTGCGCCGATTGGGCCGCTGCCGGACCGGTCGCGAGACAGGCAAGGGCCGCAATCAGGCCCAGAGATTTTTTCGTCATCGTCACACCCTTTCCCATGTTGGTCCCTGCCGTCACACCAAAGGATGCCGGGCAAACGCTGAAGACTTGGTTAACGAGGGGTAACGAAGCCGCGATTGCTGCATCGCGGCGGGAAAGGGCTTGAACTTTTATGCCAAAGAGTGGCAGGTCTGCGCAGGATTATATCCCAAACCCGCGAGTGCAGATCATGGCCAGCCTCTCTCATCCCTATCGCTCGGTGCTCTATATCCCCGGCTCCAAGGAGCGCGCGCTGGAAAAGGCGCGAGACCTGCCCGCCGACGCGATCATCTTTGATCTGGAGGATGCCGTTGCCCCCGATGCCAAGGCAGAGGCCCGCACCACGCTGGCCGCAGCGCTGCGGCAGGGCGGCTATGGCAAGCGCGCCAAGATCGTGCGGATCAATGCGCTGAGCACGGAATGGGGGCTGGCGGATGCGCGCGCCTTCGCGGCTGCCGGGGCCGATGCGATCCTGCTGCCCAAGGTCAACGCCGCGAGCGATATCGACACGCTTTCGGACATCATCGGCCCCGATCTGCCGATCTGGGCGATGATGGAAACGCCGCTCTCGATCCTCGGCGCGCGCGAGATTGCGGCGCATGCGCGCGTGGCGGGCCTCGTCGCGGGCACCAACGATCTGGCCAAGGATCTGCGCACGCGGGCGCAGCCCGACCGGCTGCCGCTGATGCTGGCGCTGCAGAGCATCGTTCTGGCGGCGCGGGCGGCGCGGATCGTGGCGGTAGACGGGGTCTATAACCGCTTCAAGGACGAGGACGGGCTGCGCGTGGAATGCGAGCAGGGCCGCGATCTGGGCTTTGACGGCAAGACGCTGATCCATCCCGCGCAGATCGAGACCGCCAACACCGCCTTTGCCCCCACCGAGGCCGAAATCGAACTGGCCGAACGCCAGATTGCCGCGTATGAAGAAAGCCGAGCCTCGGGTCAGGGGATCGCGGTCGTGGACGGGCAGATCGTCGAGAATCTGCACGTGGTGACGGCGGAGCGCATCCTTGCGCAGGCCCGCGCGATACGTGACCTTGCAGCGGAGTAGCGACCAATGGCCTATCTCATCCTCGGACTGATCCTGTGGACGGCGGCGCATCTTTTCAAGCGCGTGGCCCCGGACCTGCGCGAAAGAATGGGCAAGGCGGGCAAGGCGCTGGCGGCGGTAGGCATCCTCGCCGGCCTGGTGCTCATGGTGATCGGCTACCGGCAGGCGGAATTCGTCAATATCTGGGTCCCGCCCACATGGACGGTGCATCTCAACAACCTGATGATGCTGGGCGCGGTGTTCCTCTATGGCATGAGCGCCACCAAGGGGCGGCTGCGCGGTGCGATCCGCCATCCGCAACTGACCGCCGTCAAGGTCTGGGCGGTGGCGCATCTGCTGGTCAACGGCGATCTGGCCTCGCTGATCCTCTTTGGCGGGATGCTGGCCTGGGCGGTGCTGGAGGTGGTGGTCATCAACCTGTCGCAAGACTGGGACCGCCCCGCACCGGGCGAGGCGAAACGCGATATCATCCTCGTGGTCATCACCCTCGTGCTGTTCTTCGCCATGACCTTTATCCACAACTGGCTGGGCGTCTGGCCATTTCCGGGGTGAGGCGATGAAACTCTACCGCTTTCTATCCGCCGACGACACATCGGCGTTTTGCCACAAGGTGACGGCCGCGCTCAGCGCGGGCTGGGAGCTTTATGGCGATCCCACCTATGCCTTTGACGCCGCCAATGGCGTGATGCGCTGCGGGCAGGCGGTGGTAAAGGAAAAAGAGGGTGCGTATTCGCCCGACATGAAGCTTGGAGAGCAGTAGCGATGAAAACCAATCCGGGCCGGTTCTTCGAGGATTACACCCTCGGCGAGGTGATCCGCCACGCGGTGCCGCGCACAGTCTCGGGGGCTGAGCGGGCGCTCTATCATGCGCTTTATCCGGCGCGCCACGCGCTCTATTCCTCGGACGAATTTGCCCGCGCCTGTGGCCTGCCTGCAAGCCCGCTCGACGATCTGGCCGCGTTTCACATCGTATTCGGCAAATCGGTGCCCGATATCTCGCTCAATGCCGTGGCCAATCTTGGCTATGCCGAGGCGCGCTGGCTGCGACCGGTCTGGCCCGACGACACGCTGCGCAGCCAATCCGAGGTGATCGGGCTGAAGCAGAATTCCTCGGGCAAGACCGGGGTGGTCTATGTGCGCACCTCAGGGACCAACCAGCACGGCGAAACGGTGATGGAATTCACCCGCTGGGTGATGGTGCGCAAGCGCGACGCTGACGCCCCCGCGCCCGCGCCCGTGGTGCCGGATACGGCGGCGGTGGTGAACCCTGGCGATCTCGTGATCCCTTCGGGGCTCGATTTCACCGATTACGATTTCACGCTCGCCGGAGAGCCGCATCGCTGGGGCGATTACGAAGTGGGTGAGCGGATCGACCATGTCGATGGCGTGACCATCGAGGAGGCCGAGCACATGCTCGCCACGCGGCTCTGGCAGAACACCGCCAAGACCCATTTCGACGCCAGCCTGCGCGCCGATGGCAAGCGGCTGATCTATGGCGGGCATGTGATCTCGATGGCCCGCGCGCTGTCGTTCAATGGGCTGGCCAATGCGCAGATGATCGCCGCGATCAACGCAGGCAGCCACGCCAACCCGTGTTTCGCGGGCGATACGATCCGCGCCTGGTCCGAGGTGCTCGACCGCGCCGAGACAACCGCGCCCGGTGTCGGTGCCCTGCGCCTGCGGCTGGTGGCGACCAAGGGGGGGGAGCCGTTCACGCTCCGGGGCGAGGACGGCAAATATCTGCCCCATGTGCTGCTCGATCTGGATTACTGGGCGCTGATGCCGGTCTGAAGCATGTTGCTCAAAAGTGGGAACCGGTTTTGAGCTTCTCGAACATGCGGGATCAACACGTCAGAGTGTATCGCGTGAATGAAAATGAACGCGATACACTCTGAACAGGCGCTCAGAGGCTGCGCAGGATTTTACTCAGCTCCGGCTCCTGCACCATCTTGGCGGCCTTTTTCGCAGGCACCCAGACGCGTTTGCGCTGGCCCGCCTCGGGATACTGCGCCGCAAGATCACCGTCCCGCAGCCGCACCTTGTAGAGATGCGCGACGATGGGGATGACGCTGCCATCCTCCAGCGCCTTGTCGTAAAAGAACTGCCCGGCGGGGCGCGCATGATCGGCCTCGGCGCGCACGCCCGCCTCTTCCCACGCCTCGCGCAGGGCGGATTGCACATCGCTCAGCCTCTTGATGGGCCAGCCCTTGGGCACGATCCAGCGCCCGGTATCGCGGCTGGTGATGAGCAGCACCTCCTTGCGCCCCTTTTCCTTGCGCCAGCACAGCGCCGCCACCTGCCGCTCGGGCGGATAGGCGGTGCGCGCGCCGGGGCGCTCGGTCAAGGTCTGCATTTTTACCATCGGTGTCGGCCCTGCTCGGGGAGGTTGTTTTTTACTCTATAAAGGCAGAAGTTACGCGAAAATCCGGCGCTTTGCAAATCACCTCGTGTTGCGCGGGCTGTTGCGCGGCTTGGCCCGCAGCGTCGGATCGGCCTCGGTCGGATCCTCGGGCCAGGGATGCCGGGGATAACGCCCGCGCATATGCTTGCGCACATCGTGATAGGAATTGGCCCAGAAGCCGGGAATATCGGCGGTGGTCTGCACCGGCTTGCCCCCCGGCGACAGCAAGGTGACGCGCAACCCGCGCCCGGCAACCATCGGATGCGCGGTCTGGCCGAACATCTCTTGCAGGCGCAGGGTGATTCCGGGCGGGTCGGTGGCATAGTCGATGGGGATTTTCCGGCCCAGCGGCGTGCTGAACTGCGCTGGGGCCTCGCGGTCAAGCGCCGCCATCTGATCCCAGCTCAGACGCGCACGCAACGCATCCAGAATATCGAACCGCTTCCAGTCCTGCGCCGTGGTCACACCCCCGAGATGGGGCAGGAGCCACACCTCCAGATCGCTCATAAGCGCGGCCTCGGACATATCGGGCAGATCGGGCAGCACCGCGCGGCAGAGCATCACGCGGGCGGCAAGGCGGCGGGCGGCGTCGCTCCAGACAAAGCCGAGATCGCGCACCCCGTCGAGCATGGCCCGCGCGACCGCCTCGGGCGGCGCATCGTCCCAGCGCCGGTCATCGAGGACGAGCGCGCCAAGCCGTTCCTGCCGCCGCGTCTCCACCCGCCGGGTGCGCCGGTCCCAGTGGCACAGGTCGTGCCAGCCGATCTGCCCGCCATAAAGCGCGCGTATCTCGGCGTCGCTAATCGCGATGGCCTGCCGGATGCGCGCCTCGCGCGGGTCGCCGTCAAGGTCGGTCGCCACGATCAGGCGCGCGCCCGACATCGGATCGCCCTCGGGCATCACCGCCCCCTTGCCCCCCGAGAGCACGAAGCGCGCAGCCTCCCCCTTACGCCGCAGCCCGATCCGGTCGGGATAGGCGAGCGCGGCGCATTCGGCGGGCGACATCGCCGCCGCCCCCCTGCCCCGCGCCTGCCGCGCGAGGCGCTTGGCCTCGGTCCTGATGCGCTCCACCGTGCCGCGATTAGCCTCATGCGGGTGGCGTTCGGCATAGGCGCGGGGGTCGCGCACGGCGGCAAGGCGCAGCGCCAGATCCACCGGCGCGCCCCGCCCCAAGGGATCGCGATCCGCCAGCAGCGCGGCAAGCGGTGCGGCCTCCGGCCCGGCCACCGCCAGCATATGCGCCAGCCGCGGATGAAGCGGCAGCGCGGCAAGGGCGCGCCCGTGATCGGTGATGCGCCCCTTTGCATCCAGCGCCCCCAGCATCGCAAGCAGCGCGCGCGCCTCGGCGAAACTGCCCGGATTGGGCGGCGTGAGAAACGGCAGCGCCTCCGGCTCCGCCCCCCACAGCGCCAGATCGAGCGCCAGCCCGGCCAGATCCGCCGCCGCGATCTCGGGCGGCGGAAACGGGGCGAGCGCGCCCTCCTCGCCGCGCGTCCAGAGCCGGTAGCAGACGCCTTCAGCCACGCGGCCCGCGCGGCCCGCGCGCTGCGTGGCCTCGGCGCGGGTCACCGGCTCGGTCACCAGCCGCGACATGCCCGATGCGGGATCGAACCGCGCGCGGCGCGCACGGCCCGCATCCACCACCACGCGGATATCCTCAATCGTCAGCGAGGTCTCGGCAATGGCGGTGGCGAGCACGATCTTGCGGCCCTGTGCCAGCGGCGCGATGGCGGCCCGCTGCGCGGCAAACGCCATCGCGCCAAAGAGCGGCCTGATCTGGCACTCGGGCGGCAGCCGGCCGTTCAGAAGCCCCTCGCAGCGCCGGATCTCGCCCTCGCCGGGCAAAAACACCAGCACGCCCCCCGAAGTGCAGCCCACCGCCTCGACCACCAGATCGGCCACCGCCTCCTCGATGCGTTGCCGCCGGGGCCGGGGCCGGTCGAGCCAACGGGCCTCGACCGGGAAACTGCGCCCCGAAGAGGTGACAAGCGGCGCCGCCATCAGCCGCGCCACCGGGTCGGCATCAAGCGTGGCCGACATCGCCACAAGGATCAGATCATCGCGCAGTGCCCCGGCCACCTCGAGGCACAGCGCAAGGCCCAGATCGGCGTTGAGCGAGCGTTCGTGAAACTCGTCGAAAATCACCGCGCCCACGCCGGGCAGGTCCGGCGCGGACTGAATCATCCGGGTCAGGATACCCTCGGTCACAACCTCGATCCGGGTCGTGCGCGACAGTTTCGCCTCGCCCCGGATGCGATAGCCCACGGTCTCGCCCACGCGCTCCCCAAGGCTCTCGGCCATGCGCTCGGCGGCGGCGCGCGCGGCAAGGCGGCGCGGCTCGAGCATGACGATGCGGCCCTCCGTCAGCCCCGCGCGCAGCATCTCAAGCGGCACCACCGTGGTCTTGCCCGCACCGGGCGGGGCCTGAAGCACGGCGCGGCCCTGTCCGCGCAGCGCGCAGATCAGATCGGGGATCGCGTCAAGGATGGGCAGCGCCGTGGTCATGCCCCGGTTATCGGCGAGGTGCGCGCGTTTGGCCAGAGCGGGGAGCCGCATGGTTTCTTCTTGGCAAAAATACCCAGTCCACCTTGAGTGGCAGACGCATGAGTTATGGGTATTTGGACCAAGAAGAAGACGCGGGCGCGCGCCCCGGTCTGGACATTTGCCGCACCGCCAAGGCATGAAGGTGCGGGCAGAGATAGCAATCCGGCAGGCGCATGGATACCCAAGAGACAAGCAAGCAGATCATCGCGGGCGACCGGCGGGCGCTGGCGCGGGCGATCACGCTGATCGAGAGCGCGCGCGACGATCACCGCGCTGAGGCCACCGCGCTTCTGGAGGCTGTGCGCGGATCGGGGCGCGAGGCGCTGCGGATCGGCCTTTCGGGCACGCCGGGGGTGGGCAAATCCACCTTTATCGAGAGCTTCGGCCTGATGCTCACCGGGCAGGGCCTGAAGGTGGCGGTGCTCGCCGTCGATCCCTCCTCGGCGCGGTCGGGCGGCTCGATCCTGGGCGACAAGACGCGGATGGAGCGGCTGTCGCGCGACCCGAACGCCTTTATCCGCCCCTCGCCGAGCCGGTCGCACCTTGGCGGCGTGGCGCGGCGCACGCGCGAGGCGGTGGCGCTCTGCGAGGCGGCCGGGTTCGACGTGGTGCTGATCGAGACGGTCGGCGTGGGCCAGTCCGAGACGGTGGTGGCCGAGATGTCGGATATCTTCGTGCTGCTGATGGCCCCGGCGGGGGGCGACGAGTTGCAGGGCGTGAAGCGCGGGATCATGGAGATTGCCGACCTGATCCTTGTCAACAAGGCCGATGGCGATCTCAAACCGGCGGCGCAGCGGACCCGGTCGGATTACGCCGGTGCCCTGCGGCTTTTGCGCAAACGCACGCAGGATCCCGAGGGCTTTCCCAAGGCGCTCTGCGTCTCGGCCCTTGCCGATGACGGGCTGGCCGAGGCATGGCAGGAGATGCGCGGTCTGATCGACTGGCGCCGGGCCGAGGGGCATTTCGCCGCCCGGCGGGCGGCGCAGGCGCAAAGCTGGTTTCTCGAGGAACTGAAGCAGGGCTTGCTCGCGCGGCTCAACACACCAGAGGCACGGGCGGCAATCGAGCGCTATGCGCGGGCCGTGGCCGAGGGGGGGATCACCCCCGCCGCCGCCGCGACCGAGATGCTGAGGACGCTGGGCCGCTGAGAGTGCTCAGCCCCCCGGCTCGCGAAGATACACGCCCTCGGGCAGATCAAGCGCGGCCCCGAGGTCGCGCATCTGGCTCATCGAGAGGGTGATCCGCAGCACGGTATCGGTGCGCGGGTCGTATTGCTCGACGGTCACGCATTCCTCGAAGGCGTTGACGATGACATCCTCCTGCAAGGGGGCGGGCCCCTCGTCGACAAGGGTGATGACGGTCGAGTCGAAATCGTGCTCGATTGAAAACATGGGAGCAGGCTAACGGTTGGGCGACGAATTGCAAACCGCTTATCGGCGGCGCGTCCGGGGCTGGCAGGGCGGCGCAACCCTGCTACAAACCCTCAAACAGATGTATCTGAGGAGCCAACATGCGCTGGATATCCTGCCTTGCCCTTGTCATCACCGCCTCTTGTGTCGAGGTCGTCGAGACCAGCCAGCCGCAGCGGTCGCCATCACAACCCGCCGCCGCGCAGCGCCCCGTGCCCACGGTCACGCGCGCGCATGTCGAGCGGTTCCTCTCGGTGGTGCAGCGGGTCGAGCCGGTGGCAGAGCGCACCTGCCGCGCCCGCGCGCCGCGCAGCAATTGCGATTTCCGGATCGTGGTGGATGACCGGCCGGGCCAGCCCGTCAACGCCTACCAGACGCTCGATCGCGGCGGGCGGCCGATCCTTGCCTTCACGCTGCCGATGGTCGCGTCGGTGCGCAATGCCGACGAGTTGGCCTTTGTCATGGGGCACGAGGCCGCCCATCACATCTCGGGCCATATCCCGCGCCAACAGCAGAGCGCGGCGGTGGGGGCGCTCATCCTTGGCGGGATCGCCGCCGCCGCAGGGGCCGGGCAAGGCGTCGTCGATCAAGCGGTGAACGCCGGTGCCGGTGTTGGCGGGCGTGTCTTTTCCAAGGAATTCGAATTGGAGGCAGACGCGCTTGGCGCGGTGATCGCGCATGGCTCGGGCTATGATCCGGTTCGGGGGGTGGCGTTCTTTTCGCAGATACCCGACCCCGGAAACCGGTTCCTCGGGAGCCATCCGCCCAATGCGCAAAGGGTGGAAACGGTGCGGCGGGTGGCGGCGGGGCTTTGACAGAGATCAAGGACGCAGGCCGGGGGGCGTGGCAGATTTGCGGCCTGAGAAAAGGAGACAAGTCATGCAAAACAGCCGCACTCTCATGCGTCATGCCGATCTCGTGGATCGAATGGCCACAGCGCAAGGCGTTGATCTTGAAGCCACAATGATGGCCGGACACCTGACGCCAGATGCGCTTGACGATGCGATTCTCTCTTGTACTGGATGCGCCGCGCCAGACGCCTGCGAACATTGGCTTGCCGCGCATGAGGACGGTGCCGCTGCCCCTGACTATTGCCGCAATGCCGCTCTTCTGGCGGATCTCGCGACCCGACAAGAGGGCTGAGCCGCAGGCTTGACGCCCAGCCGCAAGATCACAGCGCGGCGGCAACCGCCGTGTTGATACCTATGAAGAAGCACGCCGAGGCCAGCGCCACGAAGGCGTGCCAGATCGCGTTGGCGAATCGCAGCGATTCCCACGCGTAGAAGATCACGCCGACCGAATAGAGCAGCCCGCCCCCGATGATAAAGGCAAGGCTGATCCCCGGCAGCACCCCCGAGAGCGGCAAGAGCAGCGCAACCCCCGCCCAAGCCAGCACCATGTAAGGCAGCCATCCCGTCGTCATCGCGCCGCGCGGCATCCGCAGCTTGGACAGCGCGCCGAAACCGGCAAGCGCCCAGACGCCCGCAACCACCGCATAGCCGAAGGCGGAACCAAGCAGGATACCCAAGGGGGTAAAGGTGCCCGCAATCTTTACATAGATCGCCGCGTGATCGAGCCGCCGCAGGAGCGGGCGCAGCGGCGTATGCGCGAGCAGGTGATAGCTTGCCGAGGCCCCCAGCATCGCAAGAAGCGACAGCGAATAGACCGTGAGCGCAAAGAAGGTCACCCCGTCCATGTTGGGTGCCCAGAATGAATAAACCGCCGCCACCCCGGCAAGCGCCGCGACAAACCCCGCGACATGCACCACGCCATCGGCGATACGCTCGGACGGGGTATAGGCGGGATAAGACATCTCCTTCATTCCTTCACCGTGGCACGAAAATCCTGACATTTCATCAATATCCTGAAATTTTTTGCGCTCATGCGGTGTGATCGGGGCGCAACCGGTGCATTCGTGCGACATGACGCGCGTAAAGCCGCGGCGCAAGAACGCGCTCATAGACCTGATGCGCAAGCAGGCGCAGCCCCGGCAGCGCCACGATCCGCGCAAGCCAGCGATAGCGCGGCATGGCGCGCCACAGCGCAAGAAAGGCATCAACCCCCGAGAGTACGCGCCCGCCCTGCCGCACATGAAGCCGCCGCGCGGCGGCATCCTCGTCAATCCCCCAGGAGGCAAGATCGCGTGTGCCCAGATCGTGAAACACCAAGGGCAGGCCCCGCGCCTCGGCATAGCTGCGGTAATGGTCGATCTCCGCCCGACAGACTGGGCAGCGCGCGTTGTAAAGAACGTGGGTTTCGGTTGGTCTGTTATCGCTCATACCCGTTATTTATGCCGGTCTCGCGCGCGGCCAAGGGCGGCGGCGCAAAAGGGGGTTGCGGCAGCACAGTTTATTTCTTATTAAATTACTCGGGTATATCAAACCAGAAGGATCGCACCATGCGCCTGACCACCCTCGCCGCCACAATCGCCCTCGGCCTTGCCCCCCTGCCCGCCTTCGCGGCGGAAGAGATCAGCCATTACGCCGCCGAGCCATCGCAGACGCTTGCCGAGGCGCTGGCGACCCTCGCAGACTATGATGCCAGGGTTGAAACGGTCCTGGCCCGCGACATGCTGGGCGTGCAGGACATGGATGAGATACACGAATACACCTACACGATGGAAAACGCCGTGGCGCGCATCGCTACGGAGGTGGAAGAGATCGCCGCCGCGCTGGAAGAGGTGCACCAATCATCCGAGGGCGATGACCCGGATGCGCTCAGGGCGGCGGCCAAGGCCTATCTCGCCCTGAGCGCGCCGCTTATCGAGTGACGGCGGAGCCACCGACGGGTGCGATGACCCGCTGCGCCGGTTACAGGCCGGGATAGAGCGGGAAGCGCGCGCAAAGCGCGGCCACCTCGGCGCGCACCTTGTTCTCGACCGCGCCGTTGCCCTCGGTGCCATTGGCCGCCAGCCCGTCCACCACCTCGATGATCCAATCGGCGATCTGGCGGAATTCCGCCTCGCCAAAGCCGCGGGTCGTGCCCGCGGGCGAGCCAAGGCGGATACCGCTGGTGACGGTGGGCTTTTCGGGATCGAACGGCACGCCGTTCTTGTTGCAGGTGATATGCGCGCGCCCCAGCGCCTTGTCGACAATATTGCCGGTCACGCCCTTGGGGCGCAGATCGACCAGCACGACATGGGTATCGGTGCCATGCGTCACAGTATCCAGACCGCCCTTGATGAGTTGATCCGACAGCGCCTGCGCATTGGCGATCACCGCCTTGATATAGTCCTTGAACTCGGGCCGCAGCGCCTCGCCAAAGGCCACCGCCTTGGCGGCGATGACATGCATCAGCGGGCCGCCCTGAATGCCGGGGAAAATGGCCGAGTTGAATTTCTTGGCCAGCGCCTCGTCATTGGTGAGGATCATGCCACCACGCGGGCCGCGCAGCGTCTTGTGCGTGGTGGTGGTGGCCACATGCGCGTGGGGGAAGGGGCTGGGATGTTCGCCCGCCGCCACCAGACCCGCGAAATGCGCCATGTCCACATGCAGATAGGCACCCACACTGTCAGCGATTTCGCGCATCCTGGCAAAGTCGATCCGGCGCGGGATGGCCGAGCCGCCGGCGATGATGAGCTTGGGCTGATGCTCGGTCGCGAGCGCCTGAACCTGATCGTAATCAATCAGGTTGTCCTCACGCCGCACACCGTATTGCACCGCGTTGAACCACTTGCCCGATTGGTTGGGCGCGGCACCATGCGTCAGGTGACCGCCAGCATCAAGGCTCATCCCGAGGATGGTATCGCCGGGTTTCAGAAGCGCGGTGAAAACACCCTGATTGGCTTGGCTACCGGAATTGGGCTGCACATTGGCAAAGCCACACCCGAACAATTGGCACGCCCGCTCGATCGCCAGATTTTCTGCGATATCCACATATTGGCACCCGCCATAATAGCGCCGCCCCGGATAGCCCTCGGCGTATTTGTTGGTCATCACCGAGCCCTGCGCCGCCATCACGGCGGCGCTCACGATATTCTCGCTGGCGATCAGCTCGATCTCGTCGCGCTGGCGGCCAAGCTCTTGCCCGATCGCGCGGGCAATTTCAGGGTCGCGCGAGGCCAGCGCCTCGGTAAAGAAACCGTTATCGGTCGTGGGCCGGTGTCCGTCATGGGGCATGGAATATCCTCCGCAAGAAGATGGTTTTGACGCTCACCTAGCGGAAAGCCCCCGCCAAGGAAAGATCGCAAAGCGACACATCCACCCGTCCCACCGGCATGGCTGGTCTTGAGCGGCGAAGTGTGGTTCGATCCCGGCCCAAGCCGCGAGGACGCCCGATGCCCCACAAGATCGCCTTTGTCGCCAGCGACGTGCCCAGCGCCCAGACCGCGCGCGCGGCCCTCGTCGCCCGTTTCGGCACCACGCCCGAGCCGCAGGCCGATGTGATCGTGGCGCTTGGCGGCGACGGGTTCATGCTGCACACGCTGCACCGCACGCAGGCGCTCGATACGCCGGTTTACGGGATGAATCGCGGCACGGTCGGGTTCTTGATGAACGATTACAACGAAACCGACCTGCCAGAGCGCCTTGCCCGCGCCGAGGAAGAGGTCATCAACCCGCTGGCCATGCGCGCCGAGGCCAATGACGGCACCCTCCACGAGGCGCTGGCCATCAACGAGGTCTCGCTGCTGCGCGCAGGCCCGCAGGCGGCCAAGCTGCGCATCAGCATCGACGGGCGGTTGCGGCTGGAGGAATTGATCTGCGACGGGGCGCTTGTGTCCACGCCCGCGGGCTCCACCGCCTACAACTATTCCGCCCACGGGCCGATCCTGCCCATCGGCTCGGATGTGCTGGCACTTACCGCCGTCGCCGCCTTCCGCCCCCGGCGCTGGCGCGGCGCACTTCTGCCCAAGACGGCCTGCGTGCGCTTTGACGTGATCGAGCCGGACAAGCGCCCGGTGATGGCCGATGCCGATAGCCGCTGGGTGGAAAGCGTGACTTGGGTCGAGATACGCTCGCGCACTGATATCTCGCACCGTATCCTGTTCGATCCGGGGCATGGGCTGGAGGAACGGCTGCTGCGCGAGCAGTTTACCTAAAGCAACCTAAACCGCCCGGTTATCCACATGTTCCGCCACCAGATTCCACAAAGCCGATCAGTAAAGCCCAACCCACCGGAATGACAGGTCCGCCTCATGGTCGCGCCCGTAGGCGACGGCGGCAAGGCTCGTCACCGTCTCGGGGCGCGGCGTGGCGCGCAAGAGCGCGCCCGAGGGCACGAAATCGGTGAAGGGCAGGCGCAGGTCCTGCCACGCGCCCGTGGTCTCGAACCCGGCCTGGTAATACTGCCACGGCAGCACCGTTCCACGCGTGCGCAGATGAACGAAATAGCGCCCGCCATTGCCCTTGACCCGCAGCACCACGCCTTGCGCCGCCTCGGGCAGGGGCGCGGGCAGGCGCACCCGCGCCTGGATGAAACCGCCGCGATTTTCGGTGCTGACCACCCCGGTCAGGTGCAAATGCTGCGCGCCGCCCGCACCCACCACCCGCGCCGCGCCGGTCGAGACACCGCCCATCACCTGATCGGTGAAAAACGCATAGTCCGAAAGCGGCGGCGGGCTATAGGGCAAGGGCGCGCCGTCGGCATGGCTATGATCGGGCATGGCCCCCACCAGAAAAGCAAAAAGAGCGATATAAAGGCGCATGAAGGCCCTCCTTGACCATAGATAGCACCACTGCGCGCCACGAAAAGCCCCGTGTTATCCGATAACACCGCCGCGTTATTGCCTGTCTTGCGGTACAGCGCGCATCGTGACGGCACCTGCACCACGCAGGTGCGCCAAAGGACGAAAAGGACGCAAGGTCATGCGGGTAATGAACGCCATCAGGATCATTCTTCTCGGGAGCCTGATTGTCGCGGGGGTCAGTCTGTATCCGGAGCGGGACGCAAACGCCCCCGATCCGGCATCTGTAACAAGTCTCGTCCCCGCCCCTGTGACGGTAACGATCCTGACCGCGCGCCAATCCTGAGGCACGGCTCTCTTCCTGCCCGGCACCTGCCGGACGAGCCACCCCCGCGCAGGCAACATCCTGCGCGGGGGCATTTTCATCGGGCACCGCCGCATCCGCCGCATCCGCCGGGCACCGCCGTCATCAGCCGGGCACCGCCGTCATCAGCCGCATCCGCCGTCATCAGCCGCATCCGCCGTCATCCTCGGGCTTGACCCGAGGATCTCGTGGGTCGGAGATCCTCGGGTCAAGCCCGAGGATGACGGACACGGCCCGCGGATGACGGGCGCGCGTCCCTATTCCTTCGCCAGACCAATGCCTTGCAGGGCGGTCTTGATCTCGTCGAGGATCGCCGGATCGTCGATGGTCGCGGGCATCTTGTAGTCCTGCCCATCGGCGATGCGTACCATGATCGCGCGCAGGATTTTCCCCGAGCGCGTCTTGGGCAGCCGGTCCACCACCACCGCAAGCTTGAACGCCGCCACCGGGCCGATCTGATCGCGGATCAGCTTGACGCATTCGCGCGTGATCTCGTCATGGGAGCGGTTGACGCCCCTGGTCAGGCACAAAAAGCCCACCGGCGTCTGCCCCTTGAGCGTATCCGCCGCGCCGATCACGGCGCATTCGGCCACATCGGGGTGGTTGGCCAGCACCTCCTCCATCGCGCCGGTGCTCAGGCGGTGGCCCGCCACGTTGATCACATCATCGGTGCGCGCCATGATCCAGAGATAACCATCCTCGTCCTTCATGCCCGCATCACCCGTCTCGTAATAGCCGGGGAAAGTGTCGAGATAGGATTTGCGATAGCGCGCATCGGCGTCCCACAGCGTCGGCAGCGTGCCCGGCGGCAAGGGCAGCTTGATGGCAATCGCGCCCAGCGTGCCGGGGGGCACCTCGTGCCCGCCCTCGTCGAGGATGCGCACATCATAGCCCGGCATCGCCACAGTCGGAGAGCCGACCTTGACCGGTAGCGCCTCAAGCCCCGCCGGGTTGCCGGCGATGGTCCAGCCGGTCTCGGTCTGCCACCAATGGTCATAGACCGGCACGCCCATTTTCTCGGCAGCCCAGTTGATCGTGTCCGGGTCCGCCCGCTCGCCCGCGAGATAGAGGGCGCGCAGGTGCGAGATGTCGTATTTCGCCAGTTCCTTGGCCTCCGGGTCATCGCGCTTGATCGCGCGCAGAGCCGTGGGCGCAGTAAAGAAGCTGCGCACCTTGTGCTCGGAGATCACCCGCCAGAACGTGCCCGCGTCGGGCGTGCCCACCGGCTTGCCCTCGAACACGATGGTGGTGTTGCCGTGGATGAGCGGCCCGTAGCAGATATAGCTATGGCCCACGACCCAGCCGACATCGGACGCGGCCCAGAACACATCGCCGGGATCGACATTGTAGATGTTCTTCATCGTCCAGTTGAGCGCCACCAGGTGCCCCCCGGTCGCACGCACCACGCCCTTGGGCTGGCCGGTGGTGCCCGAGGTATAGAGGATATAGGCCGGGTGGTTGCCCTCGACGGGCAGGCATTCGGCGGGCTCCACGCCATACTGGAACGCGTGCCAGTCGAAATCGCGGCCCTCGATGAGCTTCGCCACCTCTTCCTCGCGCTGGAAGATCACGCAAAACTCGGGCTTGTGCGCGGCCTGCTCGATGGCCCCGTCGAGAAGCGGCTTGTAATGCACCACGCGCCCCGGCTCGATCCCGCAGGATGCCGCGATGATCGCCTTGGGCGTGCAATCGTTGATCCGCACGGCCAGCTCGCTCGCGGCAAAGCCGCCGAACACCACTGAGTGCACCGCGCCGATGCGCGCGCAGGCGAGCATCGCCTCGATCGCTTCGGGCACCATCGGCATGTAGATGATGACGCGGTCGCCCTTTTCCACGCCCTTGGCGCGCAAGGCCCCCGCCAGCCGCGCCACGCGCGAGCGCAGTTGCGCATAGCTGATCTTGTGCTTGGTGCCGGTCACCGGGCTGTCATGGATGATCGCCGCCTGCGCGCCGCGCCCGGCCTCGACATGGCGATCCACCGCGTTCCAGCAGGTGTTTACCAGCCCGTCCGAATACCATTCGTAAAGCGGGGCGTTCTCGTCAAAGAGCGCCCTGGAGGGCTTTTGCACCCAGTCGATCTTGTCGGCCTCTTCCATCCAGAACCCTTCGGGGTCCGCCAGCGAGCGCTCGTAAATCGCGTTATAGTCCATCCGTATCCTCCTCCGATCCGTTGCAATTGTGTTACGGATCGAAGGCCGCTGCGGCAAGCGTCGAGGATGCAGGCGCGGCAGATGGCCGCGAAAAATTTGCAGAAATGACCCCTGGTAGCTTGCAAATTTTTGCAAAGCCTCGGCATCAAACACCGCAATACCCATTAGTGGGCAGAGTTTGCAAATTTCTCTGCAAACTGCTGCTAAGCGATGATTCTACCCGTAATGCGCCACCGGCGTGCCCGCGATAGCGGCCATGTTCAACAGGCCCCGCGCGGTGATCCCCGGCGTGACGACATGCACGCGGTTGCCCATGCCCATCAGGATCGGCCCCACTTCGAGCCCGCCCGCCTTGGCCTTGAGGATGTTGCGCACCCCCGAGGCGGCATCGGCATGGCCGAAAATCAGCACATTCGCCGCGCCCCCCAGCCGGTTGCCGGGCAAGAGCCGCCCGCGCAGGTCGTCGTCAAAGGCGGCATCCACGTTCATCTCGCCCTCATAGGCGAAATCGCGCGGTTCGGCGTCAAGAATGGCAATCGCCTCGCGCAGCCGCTTGCCCGAGCCTTCGGCCTGATTGCCGAATTGCGATTGCGAACAGAACGCGATGCGCGGCTCGATCCCGAAGCGCCGGACATGGCGCGCCGCCCCGATGGCGATCTCGGCAAGGTTCTCGGGCGTGGGCTGCGAATAGACATGGGTATCGGCGATGAAGAGCGGCCCATCCTCGAGGATCATCAGGCTGAGCGCGCCATGTGGGGAATGATCGGCATCGGCCAGAACCTGCGTTACATAGTTCAGGTGCCAGCGAAATTCGCCGAACGTGCCGCAAATGAGGCTATCGGCCTCGCCGCGCTGCACCATCACCGCGCCGATGGCGGTGGTGTTGGTGCGCATCACCGCCTTGGCAATATCCGGCGTCACGCCGCGCCGCGCCATGATACCGTGATAGGTCTCCCAGTAATCGCGGTAGCGCGGGTCGTTCTCGGGGTTGACTACGTTGAAATCGCGCTCGGGCCGGATCGACAGCCCCGCCCGCTCGCAGCGCCGCGCGATGACCTCGGGGCGGCCAATGAGGATCGGGGTTTCGGGCGTCTCCTCGAGGATCGCCTGCGCCGCGCGCAGCACCCGCTCGTCCTCGCCCTCGGCAAAGACGATACGCCGCGCGGCGCTGCGCGCGGCCTCGAAAACCGGGCGCATCAGCAGCGCGGATTTGAACTGGCTCGCGTCGAGATCGGCCTTGTAGGCGTCGAGATCCTCGATCGGGCGGGTGGCCACGCCGGTCTCCATCGCGGCGCGCGCCACGGAGGCAGAGACAATCCCCGCCAGGCGCGGATCGAACGGTTTCGGGATCAGGTAATCGGCCCCAAAGCTGAGCTGCTCGCCCTTGTAGATCGTCGCCGCCTCGGCGCTCGTGGTGGTGCGCGCAAGCTCCGCGATCCCCTCGACACAGGCCACCTGCATGGCGTCGTTGATCTCGGTCGCGCCCACGTCAAGCGCCCCGCGAAAGATGAACGGGAAACACAGCACGTTGTTGACCTGGTTGGGGAAATCAGACCGCCCCGTGGCGATGATCGCATCCGGCACCGCCGCGCGCGCATCATCGGGCATGATCTCGGGCGCGGGGTTCGCGAGCGCGAACACGATGGGGCGCGCGGCCATTTTCGCGACCATGTCAGGTTTCAGCACATTGGGCCCCGACAGCCCCAGAAAAAGGTCGGCCCCGCCGATCACGTCATCCAGCGTGCGCAGGTCCGAGGCCTGCGCAAAGGCCGCCTTTTCGGGGTTCATATCCACCTCGCGCCCCTCATGGACCAGCCCGTGAATATCGCATAGCCACACGTTCTCGCGCTTGACACCAAGCTTGAGCAGCATGTTGAGGCAGGCAATTCCCGCCGCACCGCCGCCCGCCGAGACCACCTTGATCTCGTCAAAGCGCTTGCCCGCCACATGGAGCGCGTTGGTCGCCGCCGCGCCCACGACGATGGCGGTGCCGTGCTGATCGTCGTGAAACACGGGAATATTCATGCGCTCGCGGCAGATACGCTCGACCGTGAAACAATCCGGGGCCTTGATATCCTCGAGGTTGATCGCGCCAAAGGTCGGCTCCAGCGCGCAGACGATCTCGGCCAGTCGTTCGGGATCGGGCTCGTTCACCTCGATATCGAAACAATCAATGTTGGCGAATTTCTTGAACAGGACCGCCTTGCCCTCCATCACCGGCTTGGAGGCGAGCGCGCCGATATTGCCAAGCCCCAGCACCGCCGTGCCGTTCGAGATCACCGCCACCAGGTTGCCCCGCGCGGTATAGCGGCGCGCGGTCGCCGGGTCGTCCTTGATTTCAAGGCAGGCCTCGGCCACACCGGGGCTGTAGGCGCGCGCAAGGTCGCGGCCATTGGCCATCGGCTTGGTGGCGCGCACCTCGAGCTTTCCGGGCCGGGGATACTCGTGATAATCAAGCGCCGCCTGACGCTGGGCATCCTTCTGGCTATCGGTGGGGCTGGTGGTGGGGCTGTCGGTCATGAGGGTCCTCCCGGCCCGGACGCGGCGCGATCCGGCAATCGTTTAGCGTTAAACCATCTCGGTCTTAGCACGTCTCCTGTAAGGCGCAAACCCCGCAACACGCGCGGGGCCGCCACCAAAGCCATGCCACGACGCCCCATCATGGGCGATGAAATCGGTGGCGAAAGGCCCAGCACCTGCGCCGCGCCTGCGGACGGGCACAAAATAAGCCAATCCCTGTTTACTACATGGCAAAAATAAGGCACCTTTCCCCAAGCTGACCGAGGGGGGTTACATGTCTGGTTTTCGTTCGCTTTACCTCGCCGGGGCCGCCGGGCTTACGGTCGCACTGGGCGTGGGGGCCGCAGGCGCGCAATCGCTGCGCAATCTGCCGGTGCCCACAGAGTTTCCGCCAGCGTCCTATGCCGCCACGCAATACGTTGACAGCGCTGGCTGCGTCTTCGTCCGGGCCGGGGTCGGGGCCAATGTGACATGGGTGCCGCGCCTCACGCGGGCGCGCCAGCCGCTTTGCGGCTTTGCCCCGTCGCTGGCCAAGGCGGCCCCGACTGCGGCACCCGAGCCGCAAACCCGCACCGCTGCCGCGCCCGCCCCGGCAGCCTCCACACCCGCGCCACGCCGCGTCGCGGCCCCGGCCCCGGCCCCGGCAAAGCCCGCGACCACGCCCAAGCGCACGGCCCGCGCCCCCGAACGCAAGGCCCTGTTCAGCGTGCCCGAAACCAAAACGGTGCCCGTGCGCCCGGCACAGGCCCCGGCACCACGCGCCACGGCCACACCCGCGCGCCGCCTCGCGCCGCCCGACCCCGGCCGCACCGCGTGTGCCGGTCTGACCGGCGTTTCGGCGGCCTATACCGTGCAGCATACCGGCTCGCCGGTGCGCTGTGGCCCGCAGACGGCGCATTACGTCACCTATGCGCGCGGCGACAGGGCCGTGCCACCGCCGGGCACGCGCGCCACGCCCGACAGCGTCCCGCGCGGCACCTATGTGGCCCCCGCGCGCATCTATGCCCGCCAGCAAACCAGCCTCGTGGGCATCTCTGTGCCTGCGGGCATGAAACCGGTCTGGGAGGATGACCGCCTCAACCCCCGCCGCGCGCATCAGACATTCGAGGGCAAGGCGCAGATGGAGCTGATGTGGACCAGAACCGTGCCGCGCCGCCTCATCGACCGGCGCACCGGGGCAGAGGTGATCCACAACTTCCCCGGCCTTCAGCCGCCCTTTACCAGCTTCGAGGCGCAGCGCGCCGCCGGGGTGAGCGTCTCCACGCGCGGTAGCTATGTGCCCGATCCGATCACCGTGGCCGAGGCGCGCCGTCGCAGCCCCGCCCCGGTCACCGCCGCGGCGCGCGTCTCGACCCGCTCCACGCCTGCGCGTGCGGTAACCGCGCCTGAGCCGGTATCGCCCCCCGCCCGGCAAAAGGCGCATTACGCGCAGGCCGGGATTTTCGCGGATGCGGCGCAGGGCCAGGCGGCGGCGCGGCGCGTGGCGGGGGCCGGGCTTCCGGCGCGCCACGGCACGCTTGATCGCGACGGGCGCAGCCTCACGGTGGTGCTCGCCGGGCCCTTCGGCTCGGAGGCAGAGGCACGCGACGGGGCCGCAAGGCTGCGCGGCTTGGGCTTTGGCAATGTGCGGCTGAGGTAAGGCGGGTAAGGCGGGGGCCTCAGCCCCGCCGCGCCATCAACTGCGCCATATCAAGCATCCGCGCCGAAAAGCCCCATTCGTTGTCATACCAGCCAAAGACCCGCAGCAGCCCCCCCGCCGAAACGGATATCTGCGGCCCGCTGACGATCAGGCTCTCAGGCCTCCCGCGCAGATCCGACGAGACCAGCGGCGCCTCGGTCCAGCCCAGCCAGGCGTGGCGCGCGGCGGCCTCGCGCAGCATGTCCGCCACCTGCGCCGCCGTCACCGGGGCGCGGGTCTGCACCACCAGATCAATGCACGAGACCGAGGCCGTGGGCACCCGGATCGCCCGCGCCTCGATCCGCCCCTTGAGCGCGGGCAGAACCCGCCCCGTCAGGTGCTGCGCGCTGGTCGTTGTCGGCACCATCGACAGCGCGGCTGCGCGGCTGCGCTCGGGCGCGCCGCGCGGCTTGTCCACGGTGGGCTGGCTGCCGGTATAGCAATGCACCGTCGTCATCTGGCCGCTTTCGATGCCATAAGCGTCATCAAGCAGCCGCGCCAGCGGTGCCAGCGCATTGGTGGTGCAGGACGCGTTAGAGACGATCCGCTGATCGGCCAGATCGCCCTCGTTGGCACCGATCACGATGGTGGTGTCGGCCTCATCCGAGGGGCCCGAGACCAGCACCCGGCGCGCGCCCGCCGCAAGCCCACGCTCGGCCATCGCGCGCGCGCCCGCCATACCGGTGCAATCAAGCACCACATCCGTGCCCGAGAGATCAAGGGCGCTCAGGTCGCGCGCGGCATGAAACGGGATCGCGCGCCCGTCCACCACCAGCATAGTATCGCCCTCGCAGGCCACATCGCCGGGCCAGGGGCCGAACACGCTGTCATATTGAAAGAGATAGGCGCAGGTCGCCAGCGGCTCGAGTTCGTTGATGCAGACAAGCTCGAAATCCGGGCGCTCGCGCAGCAGAATGCGCAGGATCGTGCGCCCGATGCGCCCGAACCCGTTGATGGCGACGCGGATCGGGGGGTGGGTCATGGCGGGCTCCCGGTGCAAAGGTCAGTGAGGCTGAACTTGTCGCAGGGGGCGGGGCTTGGCCAGAGGTGAAACACAATTTGATCAAATCATTCGCCGCCCGGAACCCTCAGAACCCATAGCCGAAGCGCGCGATATCCTCGGCGGCGATCTCGGCCATGAGGGCGGCGGCGGGGGCGCTGTACCGCGCGCGATAGTCGCCGCGCGTCGAGGCGTTGAGATGCGGCAGATCGAGGCGAAAGCCGAGATGCTCCCAAAGCGGCGCGGCGTCGGTCTCGAACTGTTCGAGCCGGATGTAGAGCGTGCAATATTCCCGCCCGTCGGCGGCGGTCATGTAGTGGCGCGCGGGCTGCGCGGCCCAGGCGGCGCGGGTCTCGGGGGCGCGAATGAACCCCTCGAAATCGAGCGCCTTGGCGCGCTGCACCATCGGGTGCTCGAAGGCCTGCGCGCGCGCCCATGTATAAAGGCTCAGCATCCGGTCCCAAGGGTTGCGAACCAGCGTCACCGTGAACATCGCCGCGATCTCGTCGGGGCTCAGCAGCCCATCGATATCAGCAAGGGTGGAATGCTTCCACAACCGCCCGCACGCGCGGGGTTGCAGGCGCGCCACCCGCCCGCGCCGCCGCCGCGCCTTGGGCGTGTCGCCGATCAGAATATCGCGGGCGGTGGCACGCGCCTCCAGCGCCTGCGCCAGCGAGGTGCCCCCGGTCTTGGGGATGTGAACGAAAACAAGGCCACGGTCGCGCGAAATGATCATGGGGGCAGTCTAATGGTCCATGCCTGACAGGTCTTGCCCAATCGTGGTGCCCTGCGCCAAAGGGGGAACCCGGCTTTGCGCCCCCGATGCCTCGCTGATACGCTACCGTTGCCCCCATTGGCCCCCGGCAGCTTACAGCCAGACCGATGCCTGCCCTGACTGTCGCCCTTGCATATCTGCCGCTCAGCCACTTATCGGACTTGCCCTTGGCTGGACCGGGCCAGACAGCCCCCTCCCCGATCCGCCAAGCAGCCCCGCCTCGTGGCGGCGCAGCACCCGGCGCGCGGCGGGTCCATAGCGCGCAGGCCCGATCCCCTCGAAGAGGTCCGGGAAGAGGCGGCGCAATTCCACCTCGGCCTGCGCGTCGAAACCGGTCATCGTTTCCGGGCCGGGATGGTAGCTCTCGCTCCACAGCCCGCCCCCGCGCAGGATCTCGTGGCGATCAAACAGCAGGTGGACATAGCGCACCGCGCGCCCGTCCTCGCGCCGCGCTATCCCTGCCCGCCCGACGAGGTCGCGCGCGCGCACCAGCACCTCGGCCTCGGCAAAGAGCAGCTCCGCGCGCGCATCCGCGATCAGCACCCGGTGGTTTGGCGACAGCTCCAGCGTCGCGTGATCGCCCAGCGCGCCCGCGCCGATCCGCACCGGCGCATCCGCCCCCGCCGCGCGCCGCGTGCTGATGCCCAGCCAGCGCAGCACCCGCGCCCCGTGATCGCGGGTCTCGACCAGATCGCCGGGGCGCAGCGCCTCGACCGGGATGGGGCCGCGCGGCGTGTCGATCAGCGTTCCGGCAACGAAACAGGGCGTGGTGGTCAGCGTGACAAAGCCGATATCGGTATTGCCCGCGTCGTCGCTCACCTCGTAGGAAAACGTGCTGTCGTCGGGATTTTCGGCACTGGCGGCAAGCACCATGCCGCTGGGCGTCAGCGTGATCGCCTCGCCCGAGGGCAGCACCACGATATCGCCCACGCTCACCGGCTGGTTGTTGATGGCGGTGATGGTCAGCGTGCCGACTGCCGCGCTCTGGTCATTTGCGAGAAGATCGGCCTCCACCTCCTGCCCGAGCCGCAGCTCGAGCGCGTCATCGCCCGCCACAAGCGCGGTCTGCACCGAGTTGCCGGCGATGAGCAGGTTGCTGTCAAAGGCGTCATCGCCACCATCGGCGATGCCGATGCGGATGGTGTTGACCTCGCCGGGCGTGACCGGGGCCTTGAGCGTGAGGGTGACGGTCAGCCCGTCCATCTCGGTGTTGAACACATCGCCGCTGGCGGGGTTGTCGAGATAGAGGTTGGAATTGCTTTCGTCGTTGATGTTGTTGATCGTGATATCGCCGCTGCCCACCGTGAGCACCGCCGGTTCGCCATTGACCCAAATGCCCACCGCGTCGTTGAAGCCCGAATTGACATATTCGAGATATTCCTCGGAGCTGAATACCACCTGCATGGTGAGCGTGCTGCCCTCGGGGATGAAATCGGCCTCGAAAATGGCGGCATCAAAGGTCGCCTGCCCCGAAACCGCGCTCAGCCCGGTATCGCCTGCGGTGAAATTGCTGGTCGAGGTGCCAGAAGAGATATTGGCGTCGCCCGTGCTGTTGGTGATATCGGTGGCGCGGCCCGTGGACAGGATCACGCCGCTATCGGACGGGGTGACGCCCGGCGCGATGCTGTCACCCTGCGAATAGATGCCCGAGGCCTGCGCCGCCCCCTGATAGCTCGCGCCCGTCACGGTGATGCCGTTGCCGAACATGGCATTGGCCATATCCAGCGCGCTGGCATGGGTGTCGATCGGCAAGTCGGCTGCGATGGCCATGCGGTCCTCCGTTTGGCACAACCCTCGCCGCCGCCGGTCAACAGCCCCTTAACAGCCCCCCGGAAAATGCATAAAATTCGAAAGAGCCCGCACGGGGGCCGTGGGCGTGACCCGACGCGCGCAGGCGTGCGCGTCGACATCATTGCCATCGTGCCGGAAAACCCCCTAAAACACGCCTGTATCCGACGCGAAACAGGTGGCCCCATGTCTGACCAAATGCCTTTTCTCTCCAGCTATCACAGGGTCGAAGAGGGCTGGATCGACTTCAACGGCCATATGAACATGGGCTATTACACCGTGCTCATGGATCGCTGCGCCGACGAGGCATTTGCCGAGATGGGCTTCGGCCCTGATTACGTGGCGGCACGGGGGCTGACGACCTACGCGGCCGAGTTTCACATCCGCTACCTGCGCGAGGTCAAGCTTGGCGACCGGCTGCGCAGCAGTTTCCAGCTTCTGGACCATGACGACAAGCGCCTGCATTTCTTTCAGGAACTGTTCCACGAAGACGGCTGGTGCGCGGCCACCGGCGAGAGCCTCACGCTGCATATAGACATGTCCGGGCCGCGCGTCGCGCCCATGCCCGCCGATATCGCCGCGCGGGTGGCCGGGATGGCGCGCGCCCATGCCGCCCTGCCCCGCCCCGAGGGCGTGAGCAGCCGCATCGGCATCCGTCGCAAGGGCTGAGCGCCCCCACCTGCCGGCCCAATCCCCCTGCCGCGCTCAGCGCAGGCGCAGACGCGGCGCGGGGCCGAGCGGCACGGGGCCAAGCCACATCCGCCCGCCGCCAAACCCGAGGGAAATATCGAGCGTGTCGGGATTGCCGCCCATGCGCGCCATCATGCCAAGCCCCGATTCCACGCTCGACGCGAGGCTCTCGGGCAGAACCCCCGCCACGCGCAGAAGCGTCACGATCTCGCGCCAGTTGCGCGCCTTGAGCGCGATATCACCCTCGGGCCAGCCCTCGGGCGTCACATCCACCTCGCCCGCCGCCTGGAGGTGCAGATCGCCCCAGCGCCCCTCGGCAAGGCGCACGCGGATATGGGTGGGCTGCGGGCGGGCGCGCTCGATGGCGCTGCGATCCCAGGGCTTGTCAAAGGTTGCGGTGACATCGGCGGCAAAGCCGCTGATACGGTCGGGCAGGCGGCCCTCGGGGTCAAGCCGCGCGCGCACGGGCGCGGCGAGGGTCAGCCCCTCGGCGCGCAGGCCAAGGCGATAGGCGGCCCCCTCCTCTCGCTCGGCGGCAAGGCTGAGCGCCGAAAGCGCGGTGATCTCGGCGGGACGCGCCTCGGGGGTGATGCGCAGCACATCGGCGGTGAGCGTCATGCGCCGGGGGGCCAGCGCGCTGTCGGGCGCGATCACCAACGAGGCGCGCATATCGCGGCTGTCGAGGCGGAATTTTTCCCGCGGGGTGGCGATGCGCTGGCTGTCGGGCCAGACCGCGATGACGTGGTTGGGGCGGTAGCTCAGCGCGTTGATCTGAAAGCGCGGGGCCTCCCATGCCAGCCCGGTGGCGGGATCGGCCAGCATCAGCCCCTTGAACACAACGTCGAAACGGTTGGGAAATCCCTGCACGTCAAGCGCGCTGGTCTCGGCCTGCCAGCCCTCGGCGCGGCGCGCATCGAACCACGCCTCGAAGGCCTGTAGCGTGGCGCGGCTGCCGATGACCCAGTAGCCTGCCCAAAGCGCGGCGGCGATCACGATCACGGCGAGAATTGCGCGCATGGCTTGCCCCTTTCATGCCCCTCGCGAAGGGTGTTTACAGGGGGCAGGATGCGAGGAACAGGAGAAAAGGCATGTGGGTGTTCGGCTATGGCTCGCTGGTGTGGAATCCGGGGTTTGACACGGTAGAACGGGTGATCGCGCGGCTGCCGGGCTATCGGCGCAGTTTCTGCATGCGCTCGATCCACCATCGCGGCACGCCCGAGGCACCGGGGCTGGTGCTGGCGCTTGACCGCGCGCCCGAGACCGCCTGTTCCGGCGTGGCGCTGCGTGCGGCACCAGAGCGCGCCGACGAGGTGCTGGCCTACTTGCGCGAGCGCGAGCTGATCTCGGCGGCCTATCTCGAGGCGCGGCTGCCCGTCGCGCTGGCCGATGGCCGCGAGGTCGAGGCGGTGACCTATGTGGTCGATCCCGATCATGTGCAATATTGCGGCGGGCTCGATCTCGAGGAGCAGGCGCAGATCATCGCCCGCGCGCAGGGCGGACGCGGCCCCAATACCGAGTATCTCTACAATACCGACGCGCATCTGCGCGAATTGGGCCTTGGTGATCGCGAATTGGATTGGCTGGTGCGCCGGGTGCGCGCCTTGTGTGGATAAGCCTTGGCTTGAAGGCGCGGGCGGCGTAGGGTGCGGCGCATAATTCAACGTGTCGGGAGCGTCCAGATGGACCAGCCGGACCGCGAGGTCGAGCCGCAGTTTTCCACCCCCTATCGGCAGATCGTGCTGATGCTGATCGTGCTGGCACTGACCGGGGCGGGGGCGGTTCTGGCGCTGCCACGGGTAATGCCGGTCTTCGAGGCCAACCCCTGGCTCAACGGGTTTATCTTCTTCGTCTTCGTGCTGGGCGTGATCGCGACCTTCTGGCAGGTGGTGCAACTGATCGGCTCCGCGCGCTGGATCGAGGGATTCGCGGCCCAAGTGCCGGGCCACGACCTGACCCGCCCGCCCTCGCTTCTGGCGCCATTGGCCACGATGCTGCGCGGGCGCGGGCGGCGGATGCAGATCGCCTCAAGCTCGGCGCGCTCGATCCTCGATTCGGTGGCGCAGCGCATCGACGAGGCGCGCGAGATCACGCGCTATATCGTCAGCCTGCTGATTTTCCTCGGGCTTCTGGGCACGTTCTATGGGCTGGCCACCACCATCCCGGCGGTGGTCGACACCATCCGCAGCCTCGCGCCGCAGCCGGGCGAGGAAGGCGTCGATATCTTCAACCGGCTGATGACGGGCCTCGAGGCGCAATTGGGCGGCATGGGCGTGGCCTTTGCCTCGTCGCTTCTGGGCCTGTCGGGATCGCTCGTGGTGGGGCTGCTCGAGCTGTTCGCAGGCCACGGGCAGAACCGCTTTTACCGCGAGTTGGAAGAGTGGATTTCCACCATCACGCGGCTGGGCTTTGCCGAGGGCGAGGGCGAGGGCGGCGGCGCGGCCCATGTGCTCGACGCGATGGCAGAGCAGATGGGCGAGCAGATGGACACGCTTCAGGGCCTCTTCGCACAATCCGAGATGGGCCGCGCCGTCACGGATGAGAAACTCGGCGTGCTTGCGGATTCCATCGAGCGGCTGACCCACCGGATGAGCGATCAGAACCCGGTTCAGGTGGCGCTCCTACGCGTGGCCGAGGGGCAGGAACGGCTGATGGAGGCGATCGAGGCGCGCGAGACCAGCGAGGGGCTGGATGCCGAAAGCCGGATGCGCCTGCGCTCCATCGACGTGCAGATGCTGCGCATTCTCGAGGAAATCAGCGCCGGGCGGCAGGAGACAATGACCGAATTGCGTGCCGATCTGGCGGCGCTCACGCGGCTCATGGGGCAGGCGCGCGGGGCCACGCCGCGCCCGGTGCGCCCGGTGGTGCCGCGCGGGAACGAGGCCGCGGGCGAGCCGCCCGCCGGGTCCGGCGAGGGCGGCTGAGATGGCCCTGTCACGGCGCACCGGGGCACGGTTGCAGGGCGCGATCTGGCCCGGATTTGTCGATGCGATGACCGGGCTCTTGCTGGTGCTGATGTTCGTGCTGACGATCTTCATGGTGGTGCAATTCGTGCTGCGCGAGGAAATCAGCGGGCAGGCGACCAAGCTTGACGAATTGTCATCAGAAGTGGCGGCGCTGTCGCGGGCGCTGGGGCTGGCCGAGGACCGCAACGCCACGCTCCAAGACCGGGTGGGCGTGCTCAACGCGACGCTGGGCGATGCCCGCGCGCGCGCCGAGGAACAGGCCGCGACGATCGCCTCGCTACGCGCCGAGCGCACAGCGCAGGCCGAGGCGCTGGCGGCGGCGGAGGGGCGCATCGCGTCATTTGAAGAGCAAGTGGCAAGCCTGTTGTCGCAGCGCGACGCGGCGCGCGACCGGGCGACGGCACTGGAAGGGGAGCGTGACGCGGCGCGCGGCGAGGTCGCAGCGCTGGAGGGAGAGCGCGCAGAATTGCTCGACGAGCAGGCGGCGCTCAACCTCGCACTGGCGGGGCTGCGCGACGAGGTGGACGCGCAGACCGAGGCGGCGCGGCTGGCCGCGGCCCGGCGCGAGGCGCTGGAGGCACTCATCGCCGATCTGCGCGCGCGCAATGCCGAGGCGCAGCAGGCGGGGGCGGCGCTCGGGCAGGAGGTGGCCGCGCTCGAGGATAAATTGAGCGCCGAGGAGGCCGCGCGCCTGGCCGAGGCCGAGGCGGCGGCGGCGCTGCGCAAGCGGCTGGAGAACGCGCAGACCGAGCTTACCGCGATGACGCTGGCGCTGGAAGAAGAGCGCGCGCGGGCCGAGGAAACGCTCACGCTTCTGGCGGCAGCAGAGGCCGCGAGGGACGATCTTGACGCCGCCCTCGCGCAGGCGCTGTTGCGCGCCGACGAGGCGCAGGCGGCGCGCGAGGCGGGGCAGGCGCAGTCGCAGGCCGCATTGGAGGCCGAGCGCGCGGCACGCGCCGAGGCAGAGGCGGCGCTGGGCGAGACCGGCGGCACGCTCGATCAGACACAGGCCGCGCTGGCGCAGGCGCAGGACCGCATCCGCGCGCTGGAGCGTGACCTGGCACAGGCCACGGCGGCGCGCGCCGATGCCGAGGCCGCAGCACTCGACGCCGAGGAGGTGCGCGCGCGGCTCATCGCGGCGCTGGTCGCACAACGCGCGGCAGAGGCTCGCGCGGCAGAGGAAATGAGCGAGGCCGAACGGCAGGCAACGCTTCTGGCGCAGGCCCGCGAGACGCTGGCCGAGGAACAGGCCGTCTCGCAGGAGGCGCAGCGCCAGCAGGCGCTGCTCAACAGCCAGGTCGCGGCGCTGCGCACGCAACTCTCCGAGCTTCAGGCGCTGCTCGACGATGCCAGGGCGCGCGAGGCAGAGACCGAGGTGCAGTTGCAATCGCTTGGCAACGAGCTCAACACCGCGCTGGCGCGGGTGGCCGCCGAAGAGCGCCGCCGACGGCAGGCCGAGGAAGAGCGCGCCGCGCTCTTGCAGGCCGAGGCCGAGCGGCTGGCGGCGGAGAAGGAGGATCTCGAGAAATACCGCTCGGATTTCTTCGGGCGGATGCGCGAGGTTCTGGGCGGGCGCGAAGGCGTCAGGATCGTCGGCGACAGGTTCGTGTTGTCCTCGGAGGTGCTCTTTGCCCCCGGCGAGGCGGAACTGTCGGCGGCGGGCGAGGACGAGATCGCCAAGGTCGCGGGGCTCTTGCGCGATGTGATCGATGAGATTCCCCAAGGCATAGACTGGGTCTTGCAGGTGGACGGCCATACCGACAACGTGCCGATCACGCGGGGCGAGGATTTTGCCGATAACTGGGAGCTAAGCCAGGCGCGGGCCCTGTCGGTGGTGCGCTTCCTCGTGGACGCCCTCGGATTCCCGCCGGGGCGGCTTTCGGCCAATGGCTACGGGGAATATCAGCCGGTCAACCGGTCGGATACGCCCGCCGCGCGCGCGCAGAACCGGCGGATCGAGTTGAAGCTGACGACGCGGTGAGGGCCACGCGGTGAGGGCTACCGCGCCACGGTGATATCGGCGTGGCGCGTGGCGACAAGCGTTTTGCCTCGCCAGAGCCGGACATAGCCGCGATAGTCGCCCGCAGGCCAGCCGCCCTCGGGCGCCTTGCGCCCGAAGGCACGGAAAAGCTGGGCCTTGGGTGCGTCGAGCGTGAGCGAGCGGCGGAATATCTCGCCATCGGGGCCTCCACCTGGGCCCTGGGCCATGAGGGTGAGCCGGTCGCCCGGTTCGGCATGAAAGACATGGCCGTAAAGGATCAGGGGCGCATCGGGGCGCGCAGTCGTGGCGCGCGCGCGGCCCGATTGCACGCTGGCCAGATCGGGCATGGCGGTGGCAAACCCGGCGGTGAAAAGTCCCGTTAGCGTGTAGGGCAGGGCCGTGTCCCAGAGCGCCGCGCCGGGGGCGGGATCACAGGTGGCGTGGCCCTCGGGGTTGAACGGATCGACGATCCGGCCCTCGTGAAGCAGGCCAAGATGGAGGTGCGGCGCGTTGGTCAGCCCGCTGAGCCCGACCGTGCCGAGCCTGTCGCCGCGCGCCACCCGGTCGCCCTGCCGCACGACGAGCGAGCCGCGTTTCATGTGGCAGTAAAGCGTCTGCCATCCGTCCCCGTGATCGACGCGCACGGCGTTGCCGCATTCGCGCCCCCGGATCTCTGCGCGGGTCTGGTCGGTGACGGGGGTATCGGCCATCCCGTCGCGCGTGGCGGCGACCACGCCGGGGGCGGCGGCAAGGACCGCGACGCCCCGCTCCATCGCTGCGAAATCCAATAGCATGAAATCCACGCCGCGATGGTCGTCGCGGCTCTTGAGGCCGCAGGCATAATCGCGCTGGCCGGGGCCGGGATCGGCATCGACGTAATCCTCGATCACGCAAGAGCTGCCATACTCGCAATCGAGCGGCAAGCCGAGCCGGGGCGGCTCGGCGGCGGCGGCAGTCGCGGCGCAGAGTGCCAGCGCGAGAGCGGCCGCCGCCGGTCTCATTCGGCGGTGAGCAGCGGCGGCTTTTTCTTGCCCGAGAGGCGGCGCGCGACCGGCCCTTCCACGTCGAGCGCGATCTTGCCGTCGCGCACGCCGACACGAACCACCCCGCCCTTGGCAAGCTTGCCAAAGAGCAATTCCTCGGCCAGCGGCTTCTTGATATGCTCCTGGATCACGCGGCCAAGCGGGCGCGCGCCCATCCGGTCGTCATAGCCCGCATCGGCGAGCCATTTCGCGGCCTCTTCGGTCAGCTCGATGGTCACGTCGCGATCCATCAGTTGCGCCTCGAGTTGGAGCACGAATTTCTCGACCACCTTGAGGATGACCTCGCGCGGCAGCGCGCCGAAGGAGATCACCGCATCGAGCCGGTTGCGGAATTCGGGCGTGAAGGTGCGCTCGATCGCCGCCGTGTCCTCGCCCTCGCGGCGGTCGCGGCCAAAGCCGATGGCGGATTTGGCCTGCTCCGCCGCGCCCGCGTTCGAGGTCATGATGAGCACGACGTTGCGGAAATCGACCTTGCGCCCGTTATGATCGGTGAGCGTGCCATGATCCATGACCTGCAACAGGATGTTGAACACGTCCGGGTGCGCCTTCTCGATCTCGTCGAGCAAGAGCACGCAATGCGGGTGCTGATCGATCCCGTCGGTGAGCAAGCCGCCCTGATCGAAACCGACATAGCCCGGCGGCGCGCCGATGAGGCGTGAGACGGCGTGTTTCTCCATGTATTCGGACATGTCGAACCGCAGCAGCTCCACGCCGAGCGTATCGGCAAGCTGCTTGGCCACCTCGGTCTTGCCCACCCCGGTCGGCCCGGCGAAGAGATAGTTGCCGATGGGTTTTTCCGGCTCGCGCAGCCCCGCGCGCGACAGCTTGATTGCGGAGGAAAGCGCCACGATGGCATCGTCCTGACCGAACACCACGCGCTTGAGCGTGGCCTCGAGATCCTTGAGCACCTCGGCATCGTTCTTGGACACGTTCTTGGGCGGGATGCGGGCGATCTTGGCGACGACATTCTCGATTTCCTTGACGCCGATGGATTTGCGCCGCTTGGACGCCGCCACCAGATGCTGCGCAGCACCGGCCTCGTCGATCACGTCGATGGCCTTGTCAGGCAGCTTGCGGTCGTTGATATAGCGCGCCGACAGGTCCACCGCCGAGCGGATCGCATCATGGGTGTATTTAACCGAGTGGTGATCCTCAAAATAGGGCTTCAGCCCGGTGAGGATCTTGATCGCGTCCTCGACCGTCGGCTCGCTCACGTCGATCTTCTGGAAGCGGCGGGCAAGCGCGCGATCCTTCTCGAAATGCTGGCGGAACTCCTTGTAGGTGGTGGAGCCCATGCAGCGCAGCTTGCCGCCCTGAAGCGCGGGTTTGAGCAGGTTGGAGGCATCCATCGCCCCGCCCGAGGTGGCACCCGCGCCGATCACGGTGTGGATCTCGTCGATGAAAAGCACCGCGTCGGGGTGCTTTTCAAGCTCGGTCACCACCGCCTTGAGCCGCTCCTCGAAATCGCCGCGATAGCGGGTGCCCGCCAGCAGCGCGCCCATGTCGAGCGAATAGATGGTGGTGCCCGACAGCACCTTGGGCGTGGCCCCGCCGATGATCTTGAGGGCGAGGCCCTCGGCGATGGCGGTCTTGCCGACACCGGGATCGCCCACCAGGAGCGGGTTGTTCTTGCGCCGGCGGCACAGCACCTGGATGCAGCGCTCGACCTCCGCATCGCGGCCGATGAGCGGGTCGACATCGCCGCGCCGCGCCTTCTCGTTGAGATCGACGCAGTATTTCGCCAGCGCCGAATCGCCCTGCTCAACCGCGTCGGTCTCGGCATGTTTCTCGGCACCGTCCTCGTCCATCTCAGAGGCCCCGGTGACGGGGCGCGCCTCGCCGAAGGCAGGGTTCTTGGCCACGCCATGGGCGATGAAATTCACCGCGTCATAGCGGGTCATATCCTGTTCCTGGAGGAAATAGGCGGCGTTCGATTCGCGCTCGGCAAAGATTGCGACGAGTACGTTGGCACCGGTCACCTCGGTGCGGCCCGAGGATTGCACATGGATCGCGGCGCGCTGGATCACGCGCTGGAAGGCGGCGGTCGGCACCGCCTCGGAGCCGTCGATATCGGTCACGAGGTTGGCGAGGTCATCGTCGATGAAATCCACCAGCGTCATGCGCAATTCCTCGGTGTCGACGCTGCATGCCTTGAGCACGCGGCCGGCGTCGGGCTCGTCCACGAGGGCGAGCAGAAGGTGTTCGAGCGTGGCGAATTCGTGCCGCCGCGCATTGGCGAGCGCGAGCGCGGCATGGATCGCCTGTTCAAGTGTGGTCGAGAATGAAGGCACGGTGGTGCTCCTTCTGATCTTGGCCGGCGGGACTGCTCCCCGACAACCTTGGCCTCAATACCTTAAAGTTTGGTCGACGACGCCCCGTCTTCAAGAAGTTTTTTATCAAACGGCGTCACTTTTCGCGAGGGAATCGCGTGATGATCGTAACATGTGCGTCAAAACCTGTCCTTTCGGCGGCGGATTTCGGCGAAAACCTCGGCATCGGTGGCCCCTGTCATGCCCAGATGTGCGCGGATCGCCGGATCATGGTCGCGCAAAAACGGGTTGGTCGCCAGTTCAAGAGCGAGCGGGGCGGGCACTGTGGGCCGCCCGGCGGCGCGGGTTTCGGCGATTTCACGGGCGCGCTCTGCCAGCCGGGGGTTGTCGGGGTCAACGCTCTGCGCAAAGGTGGCGTTGGCCTCGGTATATTCATGGCCGGAATAGATCAGCGTCGCGGGCGGCAGCGCCGCGAGCTTGCCGAGGCTTTCGTGCATCTGTTCCATCGTGCCCTCGAACACCCGCCCACAGCCCAGCGCCATCAGGCTGTCAGCGGTGAAAACCGCCGCGCTGTCCGCAAAATATACCGCGATATGGCCCAGCGTATGCCCCGATACGTCGATCACGCGGCCCGTCTCGTTACCGATGCTCACGCTGTCGCCCTCGGCCACCGCGATATCGAGTGGCGGCAGGCGGTGGGCATCCACGGCGGCGCCGATCACGCGGGCGGGGGCGTGGGCCCGCACTTCGTCCAGCCCCTCGACATGGTCATGGTGGTGATGGGTCAGCACGATATCCGTCAGCCGCCAGCCGGTGCGCGCCAGCGCGTCGAGGATCGGCGCGGCCTCGGGCGTGTCGATGACGGCGGTGGCCCCGGTGGCGGGATCGTTCGCGAGATAGGCGTAGTTATCCGCGCGGCAGGGGATGGTGAGGATTTGCAGGCTCATGCTATGTTCCCCGGTGCGATGAGGTGTTAGGCTCAGAGTGACGGATCAGGGGCGGCACTGCAATGCATCTCGACGTGCAGGACCTGCGAAATTTCTATTACCGTAACCCGCTGGGGCGCGCGGTGCAAAAGGTCGTGCGCGCGCGCATCGCCGAATTCTGGCCCGAGGGGCACGGGCAGAGCATCGCGGGCTTCGGCTTTGCGGTGCCGTTCCTACGGCCCTACCTTGCCGATGCGCGCCGGGTGACGGCGCTGATGCCCGCACCGCAGGGCGTGATCGGCTGGCCGCAGGGGATGCCCAATGTCTCGGTCCTGTGCGAGGAAACCGCCTGGCCGGTGGAGACGGGCCATATCGACAAGCTTCTGGTGGTGCACGGGCTGGAGACATCGGAGCAGCCCGGCGCGCTGCTTGATGAATGCTGGCGGGTGCTTGGCCCCGGCGGATCGGCGCTTTTCATCGTGCCGAACCGGGCCGGGCTCTGGTCGCGCTCGGATCGCACGCCGTTCGGCTTCGGGCGACCCTATAGCCAGACGCAGCTTGAGACGCAGCTCAAATCCCACGGGTTCTTGCCCGAGAACCACGCCACCACGCTGTTTCAGCCGCCCTCCGACCGGCGGTTCTGGCGGCGCACGGCGGGCATGTGGGAGCGCATGGGCGCGCGCATCTCGGTGCTGGCGGCGGGCGGTGTGCTCATGGTCGAGGCCACCAAGCGCGTGCAAGCCCCGCGCGGGCCGGGCCTGCGCGAGGCCGTCAGGCGGCCCCTGGGCGTGCTGGTGCCCAAGCCCGAGGCAAAGCCGGTGTGAGGGCGGAGAGAGGGGCGCGCGGGCGGTCTGGAGGGGACGTTTCCCGCCGGGTGGGGATGATGTGCCGAGCCGCGCGGGGGAGAGGGAGCGAATAGCAGAGCGCGCCGCAGGGTGGGTGCCCCCGCCTCGCATCGGTGGGTTGAAACCCACCCTCCGCTTCGCTGGCATTTTATCTCAGCCAAACCCCTGTGACCGGGCCTGTTACTGCCGTTCAAGGCTTGGCCCCGGCGCGGAGTCAAGGCGTGCTTGCACGCCGCCGCGCAGCGCCCGACCGCTCCAAGCCAGTCTCACCGCCTGCCCCCGTCCTCGATCGGCGATGGCTAGAACGCCTCGGGCCGCGCCTCGCGCGCCATGTGGTCGAGCACGGCATTGACGAATTTCGCCTCGCGCCCTTCGGGATAGAACGCCTTGGCCACCTCGACATATTCCATGATGACCACCTTGGGCGGTGTCGCCTGCTGGCCAAGCTCTGCCCCGGCGGCGCGAAAGAGCGCGCGCAGCACCGGATCAATCCGCGCAATCGGCCATTTTGCCACCAGCGCCCGATCCGTCATCTGGTCGATCTTGGCCTGCCAGTTCACCGCCTCGTCGAGGATCAGGCCAAAATGCCGAGCATCGCCCTCGGCCATCTCCACCCCCTCCTCGACCTCTTCGCCAAAGCGGAAATCGAGGAATTCACGCCGCACCGTGTCGGCGCTCTCGCCCGATTGCTCCATCTGATAGAGCGCCTGCACGGCGTAGAGCCGGGACGCGGATTTCATGCTGTGCCTGCCCGGTCGTGCCAGGGGGGGTGTGTCGCTCATGCCTTGGGGTCGTCCTTTGCATCGCCCGCGATCCGGTAGTCGTCGGAGGCGGGCTTGAACCCCACCCCCTTGCGCGGGCCGCCCCATTTACGGGCGAGCGCCACCAGATGCAAGGCCGCCGCTGCCGCCCCCGCGCCCTTGTTCATCGCGCCCGGATCGGCCCGCACCTCGGCCTGCGTGCGGTTTTCCACCGTCAGGATGCCGTTGCCGATGCACAGGCCCTGTAGGCCCAACAGCGCGATGCCGCGCGAACTGTCATTGCACACCGTCTCGTAATGCGTGGTCTCGCCCCGTATGACGCAGCCCAGCGCCACGTAGCCGTCAAAATTCGACATCCGTTCCGCGATCCCGATAGCGGTGGGAACCTCCAGCGCGCCCGGCACCTCGACGATCTCATGGGTTGCGCCCGTGGCCTCAATCTCGGCCACCGCCCCCTTGATGAGGTTGTCGGCGATGTCGCGGTAAAACGGGGCCACCACGATCAAGAGCTTTACCGGCCGGTCAAACTCGGCCCGTGGCATTGTGTATTCATGCGCGGCCATGCGCTCACTCCTTGCTGAGCGGGCGGGTGCCCTCGATGGTGATGCCATAGGCGTCAAGCCCCAGATAGCGCGTATCGGGGCTGTCGGTCAGCAGGATCAGGCGCTGAATGCCGAGCGTCGCCATGATCTGCGCGCCAAGCCCGGTCTGCTTGATGATGCGCGGGCCGTCATCCTCTTCTATCTCGCCCGCGAGCTTGGGCCGGGGCTGGCGGAACAGGAACACCGCGCCGCGCCCCTCGCGGGCGATGGTCTCCATCGCGCGGGGCAGCTTGCCCGCCGGGCCGTGGCCCGCCTGCGCGCCGATGCCCAGCACATCCTCCAGCGCGTTGAGCGCGTGCGCGCGTGTCAGCACCGGCGCGCCGTCGGACACGTTGCCCTTGATCAGCACGACATGCTCGGTGCCTGTGATCTGGTCGGCAAAGATGCGCATCTCCCATTCGCCGCCAAAGCACGAGGTGACGCGCTCATGGCCGGTCTCGAGCACGAGGTTGTCGTGATGGTGGCGATAGGCGATGAGGTCGGAAATGGTGCCGATCTTGAGGCCATGCCCGGCGGCAAACTCGATGAGGTCAGGCAACCGCGCCATGCTGCCATCGTCCTTCATGATCTCGCAGATCACGCCTGCGGGGTTCAGCCCCGCCAGCCGCGCGATATCCACCGCCGCCTCGGTATGGCCCGCGCGCACCAGCACGCCGCCGCGCCGCGCCCGAAGCGGAAAGACATGGCCGGGCGTGGCAAGGCTTGCCATCGTGTTCTGTTCATTGATCGCGGTGGCGACGGTCAGCGCGCGGTCATGGGCGGAAATGCCGGTGCTCACCCCCTCACGCGCCTCGATCGAGACGGTAAAGGCCGTCTCGTGGCGCGAGGAATTGTTCACCGCCATCATCGGCAGGCCCAGCCGGTCGATCCGCTCCGCCGTCATCGGCAGGCATATGAGGCCGCGCCCATGCATGGCCATGAAATTCACCGCCTCAGGCGTGGCAAACTCGGCGGCGATCACCAGATCGCCCTCGTTCTCGCGGTCCTCGTGATCGACAAGGATGAACATGCGCCCTGCGCGAGCCTCGGCGATGATTTCCTCGGTCGACGAGATTGCGGCGCGCAGGTCGGATTCCACCGGCCCCGGCGTCTCGAATGCGGCTCTGTCGGTCATGGCGCGCCCCCTTGTCAAAGCCCCGCCCGGATACCCCAGCCGCGCGGCAATGGCCAGAGGCCGCGCGGCGCATTTCCGGTTTGCGCCCCGCGCCGGTCTCGCGCAGACTGTGCCGCACACCAAGGAGAGACCCCAGCCATGACCCTTGCCCGCCGCCCCTGGGTGCCCGCCCCCTGCGAAGACCTGATCCAGAGCATCTCCACCCGCACCGCCACGGAGGCGGCAGAGGGCATCGCGGCCCGCGTCGAGGCGCTGGCGGGTGAAAACCGCCGCATCCACGAAGCAGAATGCTTCAACCTCAACCCCGCCACCAACGTCATGAACCCGCGCGCCGAGGCGCTTCTGGCCTCTGGCATCGGCTCGCGCCCGTCTTTGGGCTATCCGGGCGACAAATACGAAATGGGGCTGGAGGCGATCGAGGAAATCGAGGTGATCGCGGCAGATCTCGCCGCCGAGATATTCGGCGCGACCCATGCCGAGATCCGCGTGCCCTCGGGCGCCATCGCCAATCTCTACGCCTTCATGGCCACCTGCAAACCCGGCGACACGATCATCGCGCCGCCCGCCAGCATCGGCGGCCATGTCACCCATCACGCACCGGGCTGTGCCGGGCTTTACGGCCTCACCATCATTGAGGCCCCGATGAACGCGGACGGCTACACGGTCGATGTGGACGCCCTGAGCACGCTGGCCCAACGAGTGCGGCCCCGGCTCATCACGCTGGGCGCAAGCCTCAACCTGCATGAACACCCCGTGGCCGAGACCCGCGCCATCGCCGACGAGGTCGGCGCGCATCTTCTCTTCGACGCCGCCCATCAATGCGGTATCATCGCCGGGGGCGCATGGAAGAACCCGCTTGCCGAGGGCGCGCATCTGATGACGATGAGCACCTACAAGAGCCTTGGAGGCCCGGCGGGCGGGCTGATCGTCACCAATGAGGCCGAGATCGCGCAACGCCTCGATGCTATCGCCTTTCCCGGCCTCACCGCCAATTTCGACGCGGCGAAATCGGCGGCGCTGGCCATCACACTGTGCGATTGGAAAACCCATGGCCGCGCCTATGCCGCGCAGATGATCGCGGTGGCCCAAGCGCTGGCGGAGGCATTGGAGGCCGAGGGGCTGCCAGTCTTCAAGACGCAAGGTGTGGCCACCGCCTCGCATCAATTCGCGCTTGAGGCCGCAGGCTTCGGCGGCGGTCAGGCGGCGTCAAAAACCCTGCGCCGCGCCGGGTTTCTCGCTTGCGGCATCGGCCTGCCCGTCGCGCCGGTGCCGGGTGACATGAACGGGCTGCGCATCGGCACGCCCGAGCTTGTCCGCTGGGGTGTCACGCCCGAGCACGCCCCGCGCATGGCAGCCCTCATCGCCCGCACGCTGCGCGGCAATGATCCGGGCACGCTCCTGCCCGAGGTCTCGGCGTGGCGGCGGGGCTTTGACCGGCTGCATTACGTGACCTGAGCGCGCTCAGTGCAGCTTCTTGCGGATGCGCTGCACCATCCACCACACGAGGCCCACCACCGGCAGGGTGACCGCGGCGGTCATCATGCCCTTGCTCAGGCCCAGAACCTCGGTCAGGGGATAGAGCAGGTAGCCCGCCAGCGACACCGCATAATAGCTGATCGCCACCACCGACAGCCCCTCGACCGTGCGCTGAAGGCGCAACTGCACATCCGCCCGCCGGTCCATGCTCTCCAACAGTGCCTGATTCTGCGCGCTGCGCGCCACGTCCACCCCGGTGCGCAACAGATCGCCCGCCCGCATTGCGCGGTCCGACATCGCGCGCAGCCGCTCCTTGGTCGCCGCCACGGTGCGCATTGCCGGATCATAGCGGCGCATCATGAATTCGTGAAATGTCTGCCGCCCGTCGAATCGCGCCTCGCGCAGCGCCTCGATGCGCTGATGCACGATCTGCTCATAGGCCGCCGTCGCGCCAAACCGGAACGAGGATTGCGCCACCAGCGCCTCAAGCTCTGCCGAGACTTCGAGCAACCCCTGAAGCGTATCCTCGGCGGGCTGGCTGCCGCTGGTCATGTCGTCCACAAGGCGGCTCAGGCGGCTGTCGGTCTCGCCCATCTGGCGGCTCATTTCGCGCACCCGCACGAATCCCAGCATCGACATGGTCTTGTAGGTCTCGATCTCGCAGAGCCGCTGCACGATCCGCCCGATCCGCCGCTGCCCGGTCTCGGGGGCAACATGGAGCGAAAACCGCAGATGCCCCGCCGGGTCGATCCGAAAATCGCCCGCGATCACACCCGCATCCTCGAGCACGCGCGCCACCGCCACGCTCTCGGACACGAACCAACGGCCCAGATCGTCGCGCGTGGCCTCGCGGCTCGTCCACGGCACCACCCGGATCATCGCCGAGGTCATGCGCTGCCCCGGTGCCTGCGACAGCCATTCCGTCGGGAACACGTCGAAATCGGTCGGATCAAAGGGCCGCTCGCTCACCCCGTCGGAAAACACCGTATAGGTCACCATCTCGGTATGGCTTTCCCATTTCAGCCGGTGCCGCCCAATCTCGCCGAAATAATGCGTGGCACCGGGCTGCGGATGCTTGGCCCCGTAGCGATCCAGCAGCGCGATGAGATGCGCCATATCCGCCGCGCGGTCGCGCTTGGCCGCGTCCTGACCGCGCTTGATGGCCAGATATACCGCCGTGCAGGGCGCGCCCAGCGTGGGAAAGGGCCGCGCGTGCAACTCGTTGGTCAGCTCATAGCGGAGCGGGTGATCCTCGATGGGCGGCATGGCCTCTCTCCTTGTCTGGGGTGCAATCTAGCGCGACACGTCGCCGCCGAAAAGCTATTTTTCCTTCAAACACAAAACCTTAGCCGCACACCACCGCATACCGCACGCCCTGCCCTTCATCTTGCCGGAAATATCCATTTCCTCACCGTCGTCACGCGCCCACGCGCCACGAAAAAGGGCGCGGCCCGCAGGCCACGCCCCTCTCCCGTCTTACGGCCCCGATCACTCAATCTTGGGCAAAAGGCTCGACACGCTGGCCTTGGCATCGCCATAGAACATCCGCGTGTTTTCCTTGTAAAAGAGCGGGTTCTCGATCCCCGAATAGCCGGTGCCCTGCCCGCGCTTGGAGACGAACACCTGTTTCGCCTTCCAGCATTCCAGCACCGGCATTCCCGCGATAGGCGAGTTGGGATCGTCCTGCGCCGCCGGGTTGACGATATCGTTGGAGCCGATGACGATGGCGACATCCGTGTCGGGGAAATCCTCGTTGATCTCGTCCATCTCCATCACGATGTCATAGGGCACCTTGGCCTCGGCCAGCAGCACGTTCATATGCCCCGGCAAGCGCCCCGCGACCGGGTGAATGGCGAAACGCACGTTTTTGCCCTTGGCGCGCAGCTTCTGGGTCAGTTCAGACACCGCCCCCTGCGCCTGCGCCACCGCCATGCCATAGCCCGGAATGATGATGATGCTGTCGGCCTCGTTGAGCGCGGCGGCCACGCCATCGACATCAATCGCCACCTGCTCGCCCTCGACCGCCATCTGTTCGCCCGCCGGACCGCCGAAGCCACCCAGAATGACCGAAATGAACGACCGGTTCATCGCCTTGCACATGATGTAGCTCAGGATCGCCCCCGACGAGCCGACCAGCGCGCCCACCACAATCAGCAGATCATTGCCGAGCGAAAAGCCGATCGCCGCCGCCGCCCAGCCCGAGTAGCTGTTGAGCATCGAGACCACCACGGGCATATCCGCCCCGCCGATCCCCATGATGAGGTGATAGCCGGTGAAGAACGCCAGAAGCGTCATCAGAACCAGCGTCCAGATGCCTGCGTCGTTGAAATACATCACCCCCAGCACCACCGACAAAGCCGCCGCCCCGGCATTGAGCATATGCCCGCCCGGCAGTTTTTTCGCCGCCGTGTCGACCTTGCCCGCCAGCTTGCCAAAGGCGATGATTGAGCCGGTGAAGGTCACCGCACCGATAAAGACGCCGAGGAACACCTCGACCCGCAGGATCGCCACCTCGACGCCGGTTTTCTTGGCCAGCACGGCGGCAAAGCCCTCAAGCCCCTTGCGCGCGGTGTCATCCATCGCCAGCACGCGGCCCAACTCAATATCCGCGTTGAAGCCGACGAATACCGCCGCAAGGCCGACAAGCGAATGCATCGCCGCCACAAGCTGCGGCATCTCGGTCATCTGCACGCGCGTGGCCACCACGTAACCGATGACACCGCCCGCCGCGATCAGCAGCAGCGACAGGAGCCACAGCCCCGCACCGGGGCCAATCAGCGTGGCGATAACCGCCAGCGCCATGCCCGCCATGCCATACCACACCGCGCGCTTGGCGCTTTCCTGCCCCGAAAGCCCGCCCAGCGACAGGATGAAGAGGATGGCCGCCACCACATAGGCGGCCGTCGTGAATCCGTAATCCATGATCCTCTACTCCTTATGACTTCTGGAACATGGCGAGCATCCGCCGCGTGACGAGGAAACCGCCGAAAATATTGATCCCCGCCATGAAGACCGACAGCGCCGCCAGCAAGATGACAAGGAACGAGCCCGATCCGATCTGCATGAGCGCGCCGAGGATGATGATCGACGAGATCGCGTTGGTCACCGCCATCAGCGGCGTGTGCAGGCTGTGGCTCACGCCCCAGATCACCTGGAAGCCGACGAACACCGCCAGCACGAAGACGATGAAATGCTGCATGAAACTGGCAGGGGCCACGAGGCCCACCGCCAGAAGCAGCGCCGCGCCAACGGCCAGAAGCGTGACCTGCCTCTTGGTCTGCGCCTTGAACGCCGCCATTTCCGCCGCGCGCTTTTCCTCTTGCGTCAGCTCCTTGGCCTTTTCCTTGGGCTTTTGCGCGGCAATCGCGGCCACCTTGGGCGGTGGCGGCGGCCAGGTGATCTCGCCCTTATGGGTGACCGTGGAGCCACGGATCACGTCATCCTCCATGTTGTGATTAACCACGCCATCCTTGTCGGGGGTGAGGTCGGTCATCATGTGGCGGATGTTGGTCGCGTAAAGCGTGCTGGCCTGCGCGGCCATGCGGCTTGGGAAATCGGTATAGCCGATGATCGTCACGCCATTTTCGGTGACGATCTTTTCATCCGCCACCGTCAGCTTGCAGTTGCCGCCCTTTTCCGCCGCCAGATCGACGATGACCGATCCGCGCTTCATCGCCTTGACCATGTCCTCGGTCCAAAGCTCGGGCGCTTCGCGGTTCGGGATCAACGCGGTGGTGATGACGATATCCACCTCGGGGGCCAGCTCGCGGAACTTGGCAAGCTGCGCCTCGCGGAATTCAGGGCTGGAAACCGAGGCATAGCCGCCGGTCGCGGCCCCGTCCTTCTGCTCTTCCTCGAAATCGAGATAGACAAACTCTGCCCCCATCGATTCGACCTGCTCGGCCACTTCGGGGCGCACGTCGAACGCATAGGTGATCGCGCCAAGGCTTGTCGCCGTGCCGATCGCTGCCAGCCCAGCCACGCCCGCGCCCACCACCAGAACCTTCGCCGGCGGCACCTTGCCCGCTGCCGTGATCTGCCCGGTGAAGAAGCGGCCAAAGTTGTTCCCGGCCTCGATCACCGCGCGATAGCCCGCAATATTGGCCATGGAACTGAGCGCATCCATCTTCTGCGCGCGGGAGATGCGCGGCACCATTTCCATGGCGATGACGGTCGCGCCCTTTTTCGAGGCCGCCTCCAGCCCCTCGGCATTGCCACCGGGGTTGAAGAAGGTAATCAGCGTCTGCTCCTCGCGCAGCCGCTTGAGCTCCGTTTCGGTGGGCACGCGCACCTTGGCGACCACGTCGGCGGCCTTCCACAGCGCGGCGGCGGTCTTGACGATCTCGACGCCCGCCTCCTCATAGGCGGCATCCGAGAATCCCGCGCGCTCGCCCGCGCCGGTCTCGATGGCGCAGTCATATCCCAGTTTTTGCAGTTGAAGGGCCGAATCCGGCGTCATCGCGACGCGGTTTTCACCCTCCATCACCTCTTTTGGCGTTCCGATCTTCACGTCTTCTGTCCCCCTCTGGCAGATCCTGTCTGTCTTTGGTCACCGTTCCCCGGTGACGGGCGGTTACACGCTGGCGGTTATTCCATACTATTTTGCGACTTGCGATATCAACTTTGCCGCAGATGCTACACCCAACGCCGGGTTTTTTCGCAATAGCGGGCGAAATCGGCCCGAAACACCCGGCGCATCCGGTTTTCCTCGGGGATCACGAATCGCCGCTCGATCACCCAGATGAAGATCGGCACCAGCGGCAGCGACAGCACCGCCTCCCAGCGCAGGATCAGCCCCGCGAGGATCAGCGCATCGCCCAGATAGATCGGGTTGCGCGTGCGCTTGAATATCCCCGAGGTGATAAGCCGCGCGGGCGTCTCATGCGGCACGATGGTGGTGCGCTGGCGGCGAAATTCCAGCGCCGCGAAACCGATGAGCAGCAGACCCGCGCCCACCATGAGGCCGCCCGCGAAATCCACCCAGCCGCCGCCCAGTCGCAGACCCAAGGGGAATTGCGTCGCCTGCCCCCAGGCGAGGGCCAGAAACCCGGCCAGCCAGACAGGCGGCATGTCGATCCATTTCAGCATCTGCGCGGTGCTCCGGTGTGCGGTGTCACGGGCAGAATGCACGCGGCGACGGGGATGTCAAAAGGGCGAGAGGCTTGTATCAAAGATTGTAGTCTCTTGCTGCCATTGATCTCTTGTCCCCGCGCGGAATCAAGGCGTGCTTGCACGCCGCCGCGCGAGCGCCCGACCGCCCGGACGGGCGGGCGCTTTTGCACCGCTGAACCCCTCATAATCGTTCAAGTATTTGGCGGGCATAAAGTGCAATCCAAAACCGTTGCAGCGCCCACCCGCGGTCGGGCACTCGCGCGGCTTCCCCCTTAAACCTAAAACCGCCACCTCCCCCCTTGGCCGCACCCCCTGTCCCCGCTAGGCTGCCCTCACGCAAACCGGAGGCCCCATGACACTTGACGGAAAACACGCCCTTGTCACCGGCGGCGGCTCGGGGATCGGGCTGGCGATTGCCCGCGCTCTGGCGGGCGCTGGGGCCGAGGTCACCATCACCGGGCGGCGCGGCGATGTGCTCGACGCGGCGGCGGGGGGCGGCCTGCACCCGCTGGTGATGGACGTGACCGATGAGGGCGCCGTGGTCGCGGGCATCGCCGCGGCGGTCGCCGCGCGCGGTCCGGTGCAGATCTGCATCCCCAATGCCGGCATCGCCGAAGGCCGCGCCCTGCACAAGACCGACACGGCCTTCTGGCGGCAGATCATGGCGACCAATCTCGACGGGGCGTTCTTCACCATCCGCGAATGCCTGACCGGCATGCGCCAGACCGATTGGGGCCGCACCATCGCCATTTCCTCGATCGCCGGGCTGAAGGGGCTGAAAGGGGCGGCGGCCTATTCGGCCTCCAAACACGGGATGATCGGCCTTATCCGGTCCCTGAGCGAGGATTACCTCGGCACCCCCCTCACCTTCAACGCGATCTGCCCCGGCTATGTCGATACCGAGATCGTCACCCGCAACGCGGCCTCCATCGCCCAGCGCGCGGGCGTCTCGCCCGACGAGGCGCGCGCCATGATGACCAGCGCCAACCGCCACAACCGCCTGATCGCCCCCGAGGAGGTGGCCCGCGCGGTGCTGTGGCTATGTGGTCCCGGCTCGCAGAGCGTGAACGGGCAGACCATCGAGATCGCGGGCGGGCAGGTCTGACCGCACGCCCCTTGCGCGGGGGCAGACCGAAACAATACGCCTAAAATTTGCCTGAATGTTCACGCATTGCCGCCCCAGACGCACTGTATCCGATTGGGAAACAGGCGCGGTGGCACAGCATGACGCCGCCGCACGGGCGGGGGGCAAGGCCCACCGCTCATGAGCAAGGAGCGGATCGGTGCCAACATACACGGCCAATATCTACAACAACGATCCGTTGTCCATCCTGTCCCGGACGGTCGGCGGCAACGCGACATGGACCGGAGAGGCCTCACCTTCGGGGACGGCGACAATCACCGACACCGAGCCGGGGATCGAAAGCCAGACGCTCGACAGCAACATCGCGGGAAACGAGAGCGCCACCGCCACGGTCAACGTCGACGGTGACAGTTCCACCGGGGCAGCGGTCTATGCTGCGGAAAGCTGGACCCTGCGCGACACGGTGACCGGCGATACGTTCAATGTCATCACCTTTCGCGTCGATAGCGGCAATGCGACCGGCTATTACACCCTGTCCGAAATGCCCCTCGTCGCCGGGCGCAGCTATCAGACGCTCGCCTATGATACCGACCCGGATGTGACGGCGGGTGATCCGGCGTTCAGCATCGACGATTACGTGGCGCCCGGTTTCGACGTTGACGGCACCGCGGGAGATGACCGCATAGACGCCGCTTATGTGGATGCCGATGGCGAGTCCGTCGGCGACGGCGATGATGTCATCCTGGCCGGGGCTGGCGATGACACGCTCGCCGGTGGCGCGGGGGCGGATACGCTCAGCGGCGGGGGCGGGCTTGATATTGCCGATTATTCCGCCTCGGACGCGGCGGTGAATGTCGATCTCAGCACCGGCACCTATAGTGGCGGCCATGCAACCGGCGATATCGGCTCTGGCATGGACGGTATCATCGGATCGGATTTCAACGACACGCTGACCGGCTATGACGGTATTTTCGATGGCGGCACCACCACCAATTATATCGACGGCGGTGCCGGGAATGATGTCATCGACGGGCTTGATGGCGGCGATACGCTGATCGGCGGGGCGGGCGATGACACCGTGCTTGGCGGCGGCGGCGATGACACGATTTCCGGCGACGGCACCACGGGTCGCTGGGCCTATCAGGTCTACACTCAGAATTTCACCGCCGCCAACGGCCAGGCCTTCACCATCGAAAACGGCACGCTTGCGGGCAGCGGCACGCAGGACACGCTCGATATCGACGCGCTCGGGCAGGCCGCCACCGGGCAGGCCGATCCGAACGATTTCGGCGCCATCTTTACCTCGACGCTTTATGCGCCCGAGGCGGGAACCTACCGTTTCACCACCACATCTGATGACGGCTCGACCATCCGCATCCTCGACAGCCAGGGCAACGCGCTCGACTTTACCAACCAGACCGGCAATAACGGCACGTTCCTCGACAACGATTTCCACCAGGCCTCCACCACCCGCTGGGGCGAGGTCACGCTCGACGCCAACCAGACCTATACGATCGAACTGCGGGTCTGGGAGAACGCCGGGGGCCAGGTTTTGTCGGCCACCGTCGCCCAGCCGGGCGGCACCGCCACAAGCCTCGACGAAAGCCCGCTCATCCTCGGGGTCGAGACGGCGGCGGGCGATGACAGCCTCGACGGCGGCGCGGGGGCCGACCTGCTCTTTGGCGGCGGCGGCAACGATGCTCTCATCGCGGGCGAGAATGACACGCTTCTGGGCGGCGAGGGCGACGATTTCTTTACCATCGACCTTCAGACCGAAACCGGCACCGGCACCATCACTATCACCGGCGGCGAGGGCGACGAGACGGATGGCGACACGCTGCAACTGACCGCCGATACCGGCCAGGGCGACATCACCTTCACCAATACCGACGACGCTGCGGGCGGCCTTTCGGGCACGTTCACCCTGCCCGACGGCACGGTGGTCAGCTTCTCCGAGATCGAGAACATCATCTGTTTCACCCCCGGCGCGCGCATCCTCACCCCGCAGGGCGAACGCCCGGTCGAGAGCCTGCGCCCCGGCGACATGGTCATCACCCGCGATCACGGGCCGCAACCGCTGCGCTGGACCGGGCAGCGCACGGTGCCGGGGCTGGAGCGGTTCGCGCCCGTGCGGGTGGCGGCCCATGTGCTCGACGGGGCGCGCGCGCCGCTTCTCGTCTCGCCGCAGCACCGGTTCCTGTTCACCGGCTACAAGGCGGAATTGCTCTTTGGCTGCGACGAGGTTCTGGTTGCGGCAAAGCATCTCGTTGACGGCCACGCGGTGACACAGGTTGAACAGCAGGCCGTGACCTATATCCACCTGATGTTCGACCGCCACGAGGTGATCTATGCCGAAGGGGCCGCGACCGAGAGCTTTCATGCGGGCGACATTGGCCTGTCGGCCATAGCAGGCGGCGCGCGCGAAGAGCTTTTCGCGCTTTTCCCCGAATTGCGCAGCCATCCCGAAAGCTATGGCCCCACCGCGCGCCCCTGCCTGCGCCACCACGAGGCGCGGCTGCTTGTGGCCTGAGCAGGGGGGGCGATCCGGGGTCTGGACCCGACGCCACTGCCAGCCCCGACCAGGCAGGAACGATGCGTCAGGATTAACCCAATCGAGAGGGATTTGCCCCAAACTCGGCAGACCGTCTCGCCAAGACATGCAGGACCGGAGATCTCGGATATGTTCGTTGCACGTCAACTGATCGCTGACAACGCCGCCTCGGCGATGGATATGACCGGCATCATGCCCGGCGGCGCGGTGGTGACTGCCTCCGAGGCCGGGGACATGATCTGCTTTACCTCCGGCACGCGCATCCTGACCCCGAGGGGCGCACGCCCGGTCGAAGACCTGCGCGCCGGCGACATGGTCATCACCCGCGATCATGGCCCCCAACCCATCCGCTGGACCGGGCAGCGCACGGTGTCGGGCCAGGGCCCGTTCGCCCCCGTGCATATCGGCCCCGCGATCATCGGTGTCGCAACGGGCGGTTTGCTCGTGTCACCACAGCACAGGGTGCTTGTCACCGGCTATCATGCAGAACTGCTCTTTGGCTGCGACGAGGTGCTAGTTGCGGCGCGGCACCTTGTGGGTGGCACCGATGCCTGCATCGCGCGCCGCGATACGGTCAGCTATGTGCACATCATGTTCGACCGCCACGAGGTGATCTATGCCGAGGGCTTTGCCACCGAGAGCTTCCTTGCCGATGAGGCCGCGCTCATGGCGGTGGGTCGGCGGGCGCGCGAGGAGGTGTTGACGATCTTCCCCGAATTGCGCAGCGACGCGTCGCGCCATGGCAACACCGCGCGGCCCTGTCTGCGCGCCCATGAGGCGGCGCTCCTGCGCGAGCGCCTGAGCGCCTGACGCCGCGCGGGCCACCCCTCAGGCCCCTTAGGCGAGGTGGCGCAGCGGTGCCTCCCGTCCCGCCGCCCAGGCCCGCACCGCATCGCCAAAGGCGGTAAAGAGCGGGCGGCTCACCGGATCACCCGCCGCATTCCATTCCGGGTGCCACTGAACCGACAGCGTGAACCCCGGCGCGCCGCGCACATATAGCGCCTCGGGCGTGCCGTCATGCGCCCAGCCGTCGATCACGATATCGCGCCCGGCCCGGATCACGCCCTGTCCGTGCAGGGTGTTGGTCATCACCTCGCCCGCCCCCATCAGCCGGTGAAACACCCCGCCCGGCGCAAACCGCACCTTGTGGCGCAGGGCGAATTGCTCATCCATCGTGGCATCGGGCGGCATCCGGTGGTTGTCGCGGCCCGGCAACTCGCGGATCTCGGGATGCAGCGTGCCGCCCAGCGCCACGTTGACCTCCTGAAACCCCCGGCAAATTCCCAGGAACGGCTGACCACTTGCCACGCATGCGCGCACCAGGGGCAGGCTGATCGCATCGCGCGCGCGGTCGAACGCGCCATGCGCCTCTGTTGCCTCCTCGCCATATTCCTCGGGATGGACATTGGGCCGCCCGCCGGTCAGCACGAACCCGTCGCAGACTGCCATCAACTCGGCCACCGAGACAAAGCGCGGATCGCTCGGGATGATGAGCGGCACGCAATCGGCCACCTCCGCCACCGCCTCCGAATTGATCGTGCCACCGGCATGCGCGGGATAGCGGTCGCCAATCGTGTAGCTGTTGCCGATGATTCCTACGACGGGGCGGGCCATGGGCGTCCTTTTTGCAACGGTTTCATCTGAACCTGACAATAATATGGGACAAATTGAAGGAATAAAACATTCCTGCGCGCACACCCTATCGTGCGCTGACACGTATTCAGGCAGAGCCCCTCTACCGGGTGAGGGCTTTGTTAGCCTTTTCGTGGCATCCTTGTCGCCGTGGGCGGCGCGGACCGATCACCGGCCATCTGCATCCCGGTCGGGCCGGGCCGTGTCGTCCACACCGGCGCGCGCGGCGCGGCGGCAGCGCGCGCTGCAGTAGCGCACCTCGTCCCACACGCGGGCCCATTTGCGCCGCCACACCATCGGGCGCGCACAGGCGGCACAGGTCTTGACCGGCAGATCGGATTTGCGGCGCGCGCGCGGCATCTAGAGGTCAAAGCTCAGTTGCGCGGCATCGCGCGGCTTGCGGCGGGGGCGTTTGCGGCTGGCATGTCTGGTGACAATCCGCGCCGTCTCCGCATCCCCGTGATGCGCCGCCCGGCAGGCCCACACCGCCTCGCGCGCCGCGCGCGCCGCCGCCACCGGATCGACCACCGGCGCGGGATACCCCTTGCCCAGCAGCCCCGCCGCCCCGTCCCAATCCCACGGGCGGTGCAGATACGCATCGGGCACCGCAGCCAGTTCCGGCACCCAGCGGCGGGTGAACACCCCGCCCGCGTCCTGATCCAGCCCCTGCTTGACGGGGTTGTAGATACGGATCGTGTTCATCCCCGTGGTGCCCGATTGCATCTGCACCTGCGACCAGTGGATCCCCGGCTCGTAATCGGTGAAATACCGTGCCAGCACCGGCCCCGTCGCCCGCCAATCCAGCCACAGATGATAGGATGCCACCGCCATCAGCATCGCGCGCATCCGGAAATTGAGCCATCCGGTTGCCATCAGCGACCGCATACAGGCATCGACAAAGGGCAGCCCAGTCTCGCCCCGCGCCCAGGCCGCCAGCCGCGCCGCATCGGGCACGCGCGGGCGCAGCGCCTCATAGGCCGGGTGCAGGCAGCGATGCTCGATCGCGGGCTCATCCTCCAGCTTTTGCATGAAATGATCGCGCCACGCGAGACGCGCCTGGAACGACCGCATCGCGCGGCCCCAATCACCCCCGCGCCCTTGCGGCGCGCGCGCCCCCGCCTGTGCCGCCTCGCGCACCGACAGCGTGCCAAACGCCAGATGCGGCGAGAGGCGCGAACAGGCCCGCGCGCCCGCAAGCGGCGAGGACATGGCGCGGGTATAGCACTCGCCCCGCGTGGCGAGAAAACTGCCAAGCGCGCGTTCGGCTAGGTGCCGCCCGCCGCGCTGTCGCCCCGGACACGGATCATCAAGCCCCAGCGCCTGCGCCTCGGGCAACGCCTCGCTTGCCACCCCGCCGAGGGCCGTGCCACCGCAAACCGGCCCGACAACCGGTGCCCGCACAAACCCATCCCGCGCGCCCTGCCAGCGATCACGGCTTGGCAAGCGCCGCACCACCCCGCATTGCGGCAATTCGTGCCAGCGCACCCCCTGCCCGCGCGCCCAAACCCCCACGCGCCGGTCGCGCGCATAGCTCCAGCCATTGCCGGTCTCCTCGTGGCTGACCATATGCGCCACCCCATGCGCCGCGCGCAGGCGCTCGAGCACCGCCACCGCCTCGCCCACGCGGATCACCAGCGGCAGGCCAAGCGCCGCCAGATCGGCGCGCAGGCTCTCCAGACATTCGGCAAGAAACGCATAGTGCCGCCCCGAAGCATCGGGCTGCGCCCATAGCTCCGGCTCGACGATATAGAGCGGGATCACGGGGCCAAGCGCCATCGCCCGCGCCAGCGCCGGGTGATCGGCCACGCGCAGATCGCGCTTGAACCAACAGATGACCGCCTCTTTCATGGCCCACCAGATAGGCGCGCGGCGGCGCAGGGAAAGCCCCGTTGCGGCCCCGCGCCGATGCGCCTAGGGTCGCGCCAACCCAGGCAGGAGAGAGACCGCATGAAGGACGCAAGCCCCCAGCCCGTTTACCTCAAGGACTATACCCCGCCCGCCTATCTGGTGGACACGGTGCATCTCACCTTTCGGCTTGCGCCCGAGAAGACCCGCGTTCTCAGCCGGATCGCGTTTCGCCCCAACCCCGCCGCCACCACGCGCGATTTTTTTTTGCATGGCGAGGATCTGCGCCTCGTCTCGGCGCGGATCGACGGGCAGGCGATCACGCCCGAGATCACCCCCGAGGGCCTTCGCGCCGATGCCCCCGACGCACCCTTCCTCTTCGAGGCCGAGGTAGAGATCGACCCGGCGGCCAATACCGCGCTTGAAGGGCTCTATCTCTCGAACGGGATGTTCTGCACCCAATGCGAGGCCGAGGGCTTTCGCAAGATCACCTATTACCCCGACCGCCCCGACGTGATGGCCGTCTTTACCGTGCGGATCGAGGGCGATCAGCCGGTGATGCTGTCCAATGGCAACCCGGTGGCGCAGGGCGAGGGCTGGGCGGAATGGCACGATCCCTGGCCGAAGCCCGGCTATCTCTTCGCGCTGGTGGCGGGCGATCTGGTCGCGCAGTCCGACCGCTTCACCACCCGCTCGGGCCGCGCGGTCGATCTCAACATCTGGGTGCGCCCCGGCGACGAGGACAAATGCGCCTTCGGGATGGAGGCGCTCAAGAAATCCATGCGCTGGGATGAGGAGGTTTACGGGCGCGAATACGATCTCGACCTGTTCAACATCGTCGCGGTGGATGATTTCAACATGGGCGCGATGGAGAACAAGGGCTTGAACATTTTCAACTCAAGCTGCGTTTTATCCACACCAGAAACCGCGACGGATGCCAATTTCGAACGTATCGAGGCAATCATCGCGCATGAGTATTTCCACAACTGGACCGGCAACCGCATCACCTGCCGCGACTGGTTTCAGCTTTGCCTCAAGGAGGGGCTGACGGTCTATCGCGACAGCCAGTTCACCGCCGATATGCGCTCGGCCCCGGTCAAGCGCATCTCCGACGTGATCGCCCTGCGCGCGCGCCAGTTCCGCGAGGATGCAGGCCCGCTCGCGCATCCCGTGCGGCCGGAAAGTTTCATCGAGATCAACAACTTCTACACCGCAACGGTGTATGAAAAGGGGGCCGAGCTGATCGGGATGCTCAAGCGGCTGGTAGGCGATGACGCCTATGCACGCGCGCTCGATCTCTACTTTACCCGCCATGACGGGCAGGCCTGCACCATCGAGGATTGGCTGAAGGTGTTCGAGGATGCGACGGGCCGCGATCTGGCGCAGTTCAAGCGCTGGTATCAGGAGGCGGGCACGCCCCGGCTCCGGGTCTCTGACGACTTCAAGAATGGCACCTATACCCTTCATTTCGAACAGGAAACACCGCCTACACCGGGTCAGGACACCAAACAGCCCCGCGTCATCCCCATCGCCGTGGGGTTGCTCGGGCCCAATGGCGACGAGGTGCAGCCGACCGTCGTTCTGGAAATGACCGAGGCCCGGCAAAGCTTTGCCTTCGATGGATTAGCGTCGCGCCCCATACCTTCGATATTGCGGGATTTTTCTGCGCCTGTCATCCTTGAGCGCGCAACCGATAATGCCGAGCGCGCCTTTCTCTTCGCCCATGACACAGACCCGTTCAACCGCTGGGAGGCAGGCCGCGCGCTGGCGCGCGAGACGTTGCTGGCGATGATCCGCGACGGGGCCGCGCCCGACCCGGCCTATCTCGACGCGGCGCATGCGATGGTGCGCGACGAGGCGCTCGACCCGGCGTTCCGCGCCCTCGCCCTTGCCTTGCCAAGCGAGGACGAGTTGGCGCAGGCACTCTTTGCGACTGGCACCCCCCCCGACCCGCAGGCGATCTGGGAGGCGCGCGAGGCGCTCGACATCACCCGCGCCGAGGCGATGCGCGACACGCTTGCCGATCTCTACACCGCCCATCAGGTCACCGCCCCCTACCGCCCCGATCCCGAGCAGACCGGCGCGCGGGCGCTCTCGAATGCGGCGCTTGGCCTCATCACCCGGCGCGATGGCGGCGCGCGGGCGCTGGCACAATATGACGGTGCCGACAACATGACCCAGCAGCTTGCCGCGCTTGCTTGCCTGATGCGCGCGGGCAAGGGGGCCGAGGTGACGCAGGCGTTCTACCGGCAATGGCGGCATGACCGGCTTGTGCTCGACAAGTGGTTCGGCCTGCAAATCATGCAGGCCGCCCCCGCCGAGGCCGCCGAGACCGCCGCGCGCCTGACCGAACACCCCGATTTCACCCTGCGCAACCCCAACCGCTTTCGCGCGGTGATGGGTGCGCTTGCCGGGTTTCCCGCCGGGTTTCACCACGCCTCGGGGCGCGGCTACCGGCTCATGGCCGAGATGCTGATCCGCCTCGATCCGCTCAACCCGCAGACCACGGCGCGCATGTGTTCGGCCTTCGAGACATGGCCGCGCTTCGATGCAGAGCGGCAGGCCCTGATCCTTGGCGAGATCGAGCGCATCCTCGCCACGCCGGGCCTCAGCCGCGACACCACCGAGATGCTAAGCCGCATCCGCGACGCCTGATGCCATGCCGGTCGCGCGCGCGACCGGCAATTCCCCGCATTCACCCCGCGCGCGCCAAGATTTGGCCGAAATGCCCCGGCAAGCTGAGAGGACTTCAGCCCGCCGGAGACATCATGACATTCCACCCGCTCGCCCCGTCCGATCCCGAAGCCCGCCGCAGGCCGGCCCGGCCCACGGCTCTGGCGCGGCTGTGGCGGTATCTCGGGCGCGCACGGCCCCGCGCCGATCTCGACAGCCTGGCGCGGCGCATCATCCTGCCCTCGCTGCCGATCAGCGACGAGGAACACGCCCGCACCCAATATCATGACGAGGGCCAGCGCCTTGCCCGGCAGGAAGATTGGGAGCGGCTCGCCGACCGGATCGCGCAGACCGATGCCGCGCGGCTGAAAACACCGGGCGGGGCGACGGTGGCGGGGCTGCTTGCGCAGGGTGCGCGCGCCGATGCGGTGGCCGCCGCCGAGGACGCGGTGGCAGACGGGCGCGCGCCCGATCCTGCCGGGCTCGATGCGCTCGACGCGCTGCGCGCCGATCACCCGCAGAGCTATCCGGTCGCACTGGTGATCGCGCTCACGCATATCGATATCGGCCGCGCGTGGCGGCTTTGCCGCGCGGGCGGCACCACGGTGCAAGAACGCGAGGCCCGGTTCCTCACACATTTCCGCAGCGCCGAGGACCTGCTTGCCCCCTTCGACCCCGAACAGCACGATGCCCCCGCCCTCGCCGCCGCGCAATGCGCCCTGCTCGCCGCGCGCCCGGCACCGCGGCGGCGTGTGGCCGATGACTATGCCCGCCTCATCGCGCTCGATCCCGGCAGCGCGCATCACCTGCGCGCGCTGGGTGAGGCGCTGCTGCCCGCGCGCTTCGGCAGTTTCGCGGCGCTCGACCTCGAAGCCCGGCGCATGGCGGCGCGAACCGGCCCGCTTCTCGGGGCCGGGGGCTATGCCTGGGTGTGGTTCGACGCGCTTGCGCTTGATCCGGGCGGGCTTGGCAGCGTCGATCCCGATTTCTTCATCGACGGGCTGCGCGCCATTGCCGAACGCAGGCCCGATCAGCATGTCATCAACGAACTCGCCGCCTTTTGCGGCCTCGTGATGGCCCCGCGTGCCGGGACCGCGCGCCTGCCCGCCGCCCACGACCGCGTGCGCGCGGCGATCCATGACTGCCTCGACTGGCTGATCGCGCGGCACCTGCACGAATTGCACCCGCTGATCTGGTCGCAGGCGCTGATCGGGCCGGATGAGGCCCCGTCTCTGCCGCCGCGCCGCGCGCTGGTGGCACGGGGGCGGCAGGCGGCGCTGCGGATCATCGCCGAGCGATTCTCCGACGAGATGGCCGATGGTGGCGCGCTCGCCTTCTCCAATGCCGGGATGTATCGGCTGCCCGCGCTCTGACAAGGCCCCTGTCGCGCGCCAAGGGCGGCCCCGGCACACACATCGCGGTGACGGTTTCTGACATGCGCGTGATCGGGGGGCCGTGCGCATTGTCTGCCTGCCGCGATATGCCACCTTGAGGGGTGAGGCCCAGTGAACCACATCGGAGATGTCGCGCGATGCCCCCCCTGAGAGAGATCCTCCTGTTCGCCGCCCTGGGCATGGCCCTGCCTGCCCAATCCGCTCAGGCGGGCGATCCCGAGCGCGGCGAACGCCTGTTCCGCGATTGCACCGCCTGCCACTCGGTGATCGACGAGACCGGCACGGCGCGTGTGCGCGGCGGGCGCACCGGCCCCAACCTTTTCGGCGTGATCGGTCGCCACGCGGGCAGCGTGCCGGGTTTCAACTACTCGCCGTCGATGGTCGCGGCCGGGCAGCACGGCCTGCGCTGGAACGAGGCCGATTTCGTGGTCTATGTGCGCGACGCCACCGCCTTTCTGCGCGACTATCTCGATGATCCGGAGGCGCGCGGCAAGATGGCCTACAAGCTGCGCAATGAGGCCAAGGCGCATGATGTCTGGGCCTATCTCGAACGCATCGCGGCCCCCTGAGCGCATTTCGGCCCTTGGGGCGGGCACCCCGCCCCTGTCGGCGCGCCATCCTCGGGGCGGTGCAGCCTGTGACAGCCGCGCCCGCCGGCCTTGGCGGCATAAAGCGCGCGATCTGCGGCATTCATGATCGCCTCGGGGGGGGCACCTGGGTGATCGCGGCTGAGCGTTGCGCCGATGCTGGCGGAGATACGGTAATGCCGCGCGCCGTCGCATATCGGCTGTTCCAGCGCGGCAATGAGCCGCCGGGCCACGCTGTCGACCACCTTCGCGGTCTCCATACCGGGCAAGAGCAGCACGAATTCATCCCCGCCGACACGGGCGACGACATCCTCGGCGCGCACCACCGACACCATCCGCCGCGCCGCCACCCCAAGCACCAGGTCGCCCGCCGCATGGCCATGCGTATCGTTGACCTGCTTGAAGAAATCGAGATCGAGATGCAGAAGCGCAAACGCCCTCTGCCCCTGCACCGCCTGCGCCAGCACGGTCTCGAAGGCGCGCCGGTTGCGCAGCGCCGTGAGCGTGTCGGTGAGCGCCTGTTCCTGCGCCGTCTGGCGCGCCCCTTCAAGTCGGAGGTTGAGCCTGCGCGATTCCTCCATCGCGACGGTCTTGGCCTCGAGCAGGTAGAGCATTTCCGTGGCCAGATCGGTCACCGCGAAATCCGCGCCAGTGAGGCCGAAATCGCGCACCGCATCGACCAACGATATGCCGAAGGCAAGATTGACCACCATCGGCCCCGGCCCCGCCCCCGGATCATCGGGCGGCAATGCACAAAGCTGCCCCTTGAGCGCATAGCGCGGATGCGCGCGCAGCCGCAGGCGCAGCCGCACCCCGTCAAGCGCGCGCAATCCGCCCGCATCCTGCACCCCGCGCGGGCGCGTCATCTCGAAAACCTCGAGAAACCGCGCCCCCAAGATCACCTCTGGCGCGACGATCCGCGCGAGCGTCGGCCCGGCATGAAGGATATGCCCGGTCGGCCCGATCACCAGATGCATGGGGCAGAACCGATCGAGTATCGCCGCCCGCGCCCTTGCCTGCCCGCCGCCCTGCGCATTCATCGCGCGGCCCCGGCGGTGGCAAGGTCAAAGTCGCGACCGCTTGCATAGGTCGCGTCGAGCAGGTGCACCTCGATGATCTCGCGCGCGGCGTCACAGCCAAGATAGTCGAGCAGCACCAGCGCCCCGTAATCATCTGCCATCGCGCGCAGCACACCAAGCAGCACCGGCCCGAACCGCAGCCCCGCGCCCGCCGCGCGCCCGATCTCCACGCGGTAGAGCCCCGCGCCCTGCATGTGCAGATGGATCGCGGGGAGATCGAAATCGGACATGGCGAGCCGCGCCCGGTCCGGGATATCCTCGAGCGATTCGAGAAATTCGGCGAAATCCACCCCGCCAAAGCGCAGCAGCCGCCGGACCGCCTCGGATCGCGGCTGCGCCACGAGATAGGTGCCGAGATCCTCCAGCAGGTCCGCCGCCTCGCGCCCGAACCGCGCCGAGAGCGCCGCGACAAGCCGCGCCGTCACATCCGGGTCGCACGGCATCAGCGGCTCGAACGCGGCCTCGTCAATCCCGAGACCGCCCGTCACCTCGTGCCACAGGGCGTCGCCATAGCTGTCCCTGACGAAACATTCTATCGCGCGATTGATAAGCCCGTTCATCGCCCTCTCCATCCGTCTGCGCACAGTCTGGCAACCAGAGTTTAAGATTCCCTGAATCGGTGAGAACCGCTGCGGCTTGCCACGCGGCCCGCTGCCTGCTACCTCGGGTGTCATCCGTTGGGGTGCCCCTTCACCGGGGCTGAGAGGCCGCGCGCCGACCCATCGAACCTGATCCGGCTCGCACCGGCGGAGGGAACGGACAGCCGGAGCACATGCCGCTCACGGCCCGCCCCCCCTGCCCTTTGCGTGCCCTCGTCCGAGGAGCGGCCATGCCCGCAGCGCCCCCCGCGCTCATCATCGACGGCACCGCCCGGATCGGCGGGCTGCCGCTCTTTGGCCCGCTGCGGCTCGAGGCGGCGGCGGCGCGCATCACCTGCCTTCTGGGGCCGTCGGGCGTGGGCAAGACCACGCTTTTGCGGCTGGCGGCGGGCATCGACGAGGTGACGCAGTTCGACGGCCATGTCACGGCCTCTGACGGCGGGCCGGTCACCGGGCGCGTGGCGCTGATGGCGCAGGGGGCAGACCTGTTGCCGTGGCTCGATGTGATGGGCAATATCACGCTCGGGGCGCGGTTGCGCGGCACGCGGGCGGATCGTGATCGCGCGCGCGATATCCTCGCGCGCACCGGCCTCACCGATCATGCCCACAAGCGGCCCCACGCGCTCTCTGGCGGGCAGCGACAGCGCGTGGCGCTGGCGCGCACGCTGATGGAGGATCGCCCCATCGTGCTGCTTGACGAGCCGTTATCGGCGCTCGATGCGGGCACCCGCGCGCAGATGCAGGAGCTGAGCGCGCGGCATCTTGCCGGGCGCACGGTGCTTCTGGTCACGCATGATCCGCTGGAGGCCGCGCGCCTCGGTCATGCCATCCATATCCTGACCGCAGGGGGGTTGGAGACCGTGGCCCCGCCCGCGGCCCCGGTGCCCCGCCCGGTCGATGATCCCGAAACGCTCGCCGTGCAGGGCCGCCTGCTCGCACGCCTGCGTGCCCCCGCCTGACCCCGCCTGAGAAGGAGCCGCCCATGCGCCCCACCGACCGGCTGAAATCGCTCAATGCCGCCAACTGGCAGGCCGCCACGCGCCACGCCTTTACCGATCAACTGGCGGCGGGCACCCTGTCTGACGCGCGTATGCTGGCCTATCTGCGGCAGGATCACCTTTTCATCGAGGGATTCGTGCGGCTTCTGGCCTCGGCCATCGCCCATGCGCCGAGCCTGCCCGACGCGATCCCCGGCGCGCGCTTCCTCGGGCTGATCTGCGGCCCCGAGAATACCTATTTCCTGCGCGCCATCGAGGCGTTGGGCGGCGAGACCGCACCGCCCGCCCCGGCCCATCCCGTCACCGCCGAATTCCAGGGGCTGATGCAGCAGGCGGCGCAATCGGGGCGTTACGCGCAGATGCTCGCGGTGCTGGTGGTGGCCGAATGGTCCTATCTCGACTGGGCCGCGCCACACGCGAACAAGGCCCGCGATCTGCCGTTCTGGTTCGGCGAATGGATCGCCTTGCATAGCGGCGACGGGTTCGAGGGCGTGGTGGCCTATCTGCGGGATCAACTCGATGCGGTCTGGCCCGGCCTCTCGCCCGAGGAGCAGCGCGCCGTCGAGGCCACATTCGCCCATGCCACGCGGCTGGAACGCGCGTTTTTCGACGCCGCCCTTGCCGGCTATCGCGCGCCATGAGCCGCCTTTTGCCCATCGCCGCCTCTGCCGCACTGGCGCTGGTGCTGTGGCAGGCGCTGGTGGTGCTGGCAGCGCTGCCGCCCTTTATCCTGCCCGGCCCTGCCCGCGTGGCCGAGACGCTCTGGGCCAGCCGCGCGCTGATCGCCGAGCACGCGGGCATCACCGTGGCCGAGGTTCTGATCGGGCTGGCGCTGGGGGCGGTGCTGGGCGGGCTGTCGGCCATCGGGCTGGCCGCCTCGCCCGCCGCACGCCGCCTGATCCGCCCGATGATGGTGTTTTCGCAGGCGATCCCGGTCTTTGCGCTGGCACCGCTGCTGACGCTGTGGCTGGGCTATGGCCTCTGGTCCAAGATCGCGATGGCGCTCCTGATCATCTATTTCCCTGTCACCTCGGCGTTTTTCGACGCGCTGATGCGCACGCCGCAAGCCATGCTCGACATGGGCCGGGTGATGGGCGCGGGGCCTGCGCGCCTCATGTGGCATATCCGCGTGCCCGCCGCCCTGCCGGGCTTTGCCTCGGGGCTGCGGCTCGCCGCCGTCTATGCGCCTATCGGCGCGATTATCGGCGAATGGGTGGGGGCGTCCAAGGGGCTGGGCTATCTGATGCTGCTGGCCAATGGCCGCGCCAAGATCGACCTGATGTTCGCCGCCCTGATCGTGCTGGCCCTGTTCACGCTCCTGTTGCACATGGGCGTCGACCGCGCCTGTCGGCGATGGCTGGATGGGACGGCGGCGGGGTAAGAGGGGGGGGGCGGAGATCGCACCGTCTTATCGGGGAATGGCCTTGAGCGGACATGCGACGACCTGAGAAGGTGCCGCGCGATCGCCGGGCCGGGGACTGGCGATGCAACGGTTGTGGCTGGCAGTTTATCTTGGCCAAACCCGAGTAACCCCAATACGTTGCGCAACCCCTCAAATCGCCAGGCCGCGGGACGGCCCGGCGATCGCGCGGCACCTTCGGTGCGGTTCGCACGCGGCGCTTCAACGGCAACGCCACCCCCCCTCAGAAATCCGTCGGCGCCCCGCCCTCGGCCTTGCGCCGCTCGACAAACGCCGCGAGTTCCTCGCGGATACTCTCCTCCATCGGCGGGGCCTCGAATCCGGCGATGATGTCCTGGAACACCTGATGCGCGCGCGCGGGCGTCCACACGGCACCTGCCGCCTCCCAGGCCTCGTAATTGCGCCAATCGCTCAGGAAGGGCGCATAAAACGCCGTAGTATAGCGGTCCTGCGTGTGCTGGATGCCGAAGAAATGGCCCTTGTCGCCGACCTCGCGGATCGCGTCCACGGCGATTTCCTCGGGGCCGGTGGCGGTCAGCATCGGGTCCATATAGCGCTGGATATGCTGCAATATCTCGCAATCCATGACGAATTTTTCGGGGCTGGCGATCAGCCCGCCCTCAAGCCACCCCGCCGCGTGATAGACCATGTTCGCGCCTGCCTGCACCGCCGACCAAAGGCTGTTGGAGGTCTCCCAGATCGCCTGCCCGTCGGGCACATTGGCCGCGCACACCCCGCTCGCGCGCAAGGGCAGCTTGTAGAACCGCGCCAACTGCCCGGTCATCTGCGTCGCTCGCATGTATTCGGGCGTCCCGAACGCGGGCGCACCGGATTTCATGTCGACATTCGAGGTAAACGTGCCAATGGCCACCGGCGCGCCGGGCCGGATCACCTGTGCCAGCACCACCGCACAGAGCGCCTCGGCAAGGCTTTGCGCCACCGCCCCCGCCATCGTCACCGGGGCCATCGCACCCGCCAGCGTGAAGGGCGTCACCACGAGGCCCTGCCCGCGTCGCGCCAGCCGCATCCAGCCGTCCAGCATGGGAAAATCGTGTTTCAGGGGCGAGGTGGAGTTGATATTGGTATACATGCGCGGCGTGGCATCGAATTCCGCATGGCTGAGGCCACCGGCGATGCGCACCATCTCCATCACATCCTCGACCCGCTCTTTGCCGAGGCAGTAGGCATGGGCCACCTTGTCGGTAAGCGTCAGCTTGTCATAGAGCACGTCCAAGTGCCGCACGCTGGCATGGATGTCCTGCGGCTCCACCGGGTAGCCGCCGATGAAATGGATGCAGTTGAAATACTGGCTCAGTTTCAATAGGTTGCGGCACATCTCGCGGGTGCCCGTCACCTTGCGCCCAATCTTCATGTCCCAGTAAGAGGGCGGCGAGGAGACATTGCCGAAATTCAGATGATTGCCGCCGATGGTGATGGCCCGCTCGGGGTTGCGCGGCGTGATGGTCCAGCTTTCGGGGGCCTTGGCGATCATCTCCATGACGAAATCGCGGCCCATGCGGATATTTTCGCCATTGATGTCGCAGCCTCCGCACGCGCGCAGGATCTCCACTGCCTCGGGGTTCAGAAACTCGATCCCGATCTCTTCGAGGATGCGCATCGCGCCCTCGTGAATCGCCTGCACCCCCTCGGGGCCGAGCGGCTCCACGGGCCGGTCGATATTCACCGGCGGAGCCCAGGGCATCTGCTCTATCACCGCGCCACCGCGCCGCGCGGCATTGCCCGCGCGCCCGCCGCTGCGTGTCCTGCGTTTGAGATCTTCGGCCATATCCGCGCCCTCCCGGTGCTCGTGCCCCCCACGAAACACCGCGCGCGCGCGCCTCACATGCCGCTTTGCGACGTGAGTTGTCGTTTTTTCTCCGCCGCGCGCCGCCGACCCTCGTGCCAGAGGTAGAGCGCAAGGCTGCCCACCACCACGGCCCCGCCTGCGAGCATCACCGGCGTCGGGCGCTCGCCGACGCCAAGCCAGACCCAGAGCGGGCCAAGCACCGTCTCCAAAAGCAAGAGCAGGCTGACATTGGAGGCATGGGTGTGGCGCGACGCGAGCGACAGCGAAAAAAACGAGACCGGCAGGATCAGCAGACCACAGACCGCGATGGCCCAGACCGCGCCTTCGGTCATCTGCGCCGGTCCCGTCACCGCCCAGCCGGTCGCCCCCGCCAGCAGCGCCCCCAACCCCAGCACCAGCGCGATCGGCATCTCGGGGCGCGCGCGCAACAGCACGAAGTTGAGCGCCAGCACCAGCGCGACGCCCAACCCGAAGACAACCCCCAGCACCGCGCTGCCCGCCCCCGTGCCACCGCCGCCCGACACCGCCAGCGCCAGCCCCGCCAGCACCGCGACGATGGCGGCCCATGTGGCGGGGCGCGTGCGCTCGCCCATCACCAGCCACGACAAAAGCGCGGCAAAGACCGGCGCCGTCGCCACGCCGAGCAGCATCACCGTGACCGGGGCATGAGCAATCCCGAGGCTGAACAGCGTCATATTGGCATATTGCGTGACCACCAGAAGCGCGCCCGCCCCGCTCGCCAGCGCCGCCAGATCGCGCGCCTTGCCGCGTGCCGTAACGACCCACAGACCCAGCATCACCGCCCCCAGCATCACCCCGCGCCAGCCCACCATCTGATAGCCCGCCATGCCCGAGAGCCGCATGAAGAGCGCGTCGGGCGTGAGCATCAGCGCGCCGAACGTGGCCAGCGCCAGCCCGAAGAGCGGATGGCGCGTCACGCCGCCAGCCAGCCGGGCAGATGGCCGATATCGGGCAGAACTGCATCGGCATGGGGGGCAAGGTCTTCGGCCAGCGCCGTGCCGGTCAGCACGCCCACGCAGGCCATGCCCGCCGCGCGGCCTGCGATCAGGTCATGGGTGCTGTCGCCCACCATCACCACGCGGTCGGGGGCAACCCCCACCGCACGCGCGAACGCCAGCAATGGCCCCGGCGCGGGCTTGGCCCCGTGGCCCGAATCGAACCCCGCGATGAAATCGAACCGCTCCAGCACCCCCGCCGCGCCGAGATGCGCGCGCGCGCCGTATTCGGTATCGTTGGTCATCACCCCAAGCCGCAATCCCTGCCCCCGCAACCCGTCGAGATAGGGCACCAGCGGCACGGCGGGGGCGAGCGGGGCGCGCGCGGCGGCCCTCATCAGATAGGTCTCGATCTCCCCCACGTCGCGCCCCGGCAGCGCCGAGGCCAGACATTCCGCCGCCTCGCGATTGGTGCCCGCGATGATCGGGCTTGTGGGCAGAAAGCGGCTTGCCGCCAGATCGTAATGCGCCGCCTGCGCCAGCCGCGCCATCGTCCCAGCCTCGCCATGGCCAAGATGGTGGATCACCTCGCCCGCCCAGATGCTCCATGTGGCATGGAAATCGAACAAGGTGCCGTCCTTGTCGAAAAGGATCGCGTCCGCGCGGCTCATGTCCAGTTCATCTCCGCCCCGCCGGGCAGCGCGGCGCGGGCGCGCATCGGCACATCATAGCCCATGCCCTGCGCATCGCAGAACCCCGTGACCCAGGCATCATCCATCGTCAGGAAATCAAGCACCGCACCGAGGAATTCCGGATCGGTGGCGCGGGCGCGCAGATCGGCCTCCGACGCCCCCGTCGCGCCAAGAAACACCGGCAACAGGTCTTCATGGCCCGCAAGCCAGCCCAAGGCCCCGAGCGCGACGGTCTCGGCAAAATCCTGCGTCATTTTCATGTCCGTTAATTCCTGGAAAGGATTTCTTAACCACTCGGCGCGATAGTGACTGAAAGGTAAACGCTCAGAGCGAAGGTGCAACCGCAATGTCGGGCACGGTTCTCATTGTCGACGATCTCGCCACGAACAGGATCGTGTTGAAGGTCAAACTGTCCTCCACGCCCAACCGCGTCGTGCAGGCGGCGACCGCGCGCGACGCGCTTCGGCTGGCGGCGCGCGAGCCCCCCGAGCTGATCGTTGCCAATACCCGCCTCGGCGGGCAAAGCGCCGAGGCATTCCTGCGCGCGCTGCGCCGCGTGGCGCGGCTGGCGCGGGTGCCGGTGCTGATGCTGCAAAGCGCACCCTCGGCGGCTGAACGTCAGGCCATGCTGCGCGCCGGGGCAGATGACATCCTCGCGAGGCCGGTGCCCGAGGCGCTGTTGCTGGCGCGGCTGCGCAACCTACTGCGCGCCCATCACGCCGATACAGACCTCGCGACGCAGGCAGGCGATGCCGCCGGTTTCGCCGAGACGCAGGCCACCCTCACCTTGCCGGGTCGCATCGCCATTCACGGCGCGGGGCGGGCGGGTGTGCGCGCCTTGCGCAGCCTGCTGGCCTCGTGCACACCCCACCGGCTCAGCGTGGCCGGACCAGAAAGCGCGCCACGCCCCGGCCCGCAGGATGCGCTGATCCTGCGCATCGCCACCGGCGAGGCCGAGGCCGGGCTGCGCCTGCTCGCCGATCTCAAGGCCGCGCGCGACACCTGCCAATGCCCCGCGCTGGTGCTGCTCGACCGGGCCGAGGCCGCGCTTGCCGTGACCCTGCTCGACATGGGGGCCGATGACGTGATCCTTGCCCCCGCCGACCGCGAGGAACTGGCGCTGCGCATCTCGCGCCAGATCGAGCGCAAGCGCCACACCGAGGCCCTGCGCGGCAAGCTGCGCTCTGGCATGGCGGCAGCGATCCGCGATCCGCTGACCGGGGCCTATAACCGCCGCCACGCCCTGCCCTGGCTCGACCGCCAACTGTCGCAGGCGGTGCTGGGCCGCAAGTGCCTTGCGGTGATGCTGGCCGATCTCGATTTCTTCAAGCGGGTCAACGACCGCTACGGCCATGCCGCGGGCGATGCGGTGCTCTGCGCCGTCACCGGGCGGCTTGCCGCGCATCTGCGCGAGGGCGACCTGCTGGCGCGAATCGGCGGCGAGGAATTCCTGATCGCCCTGCCCGATGCCACCCCCGCCCGCGCCCGCCGCGTGGCCGAACGCCTGTGCGACGCGATCCGCGCCACCCCGGTCAAGGTGCCGGGCCAGCCCACGCCGATCCCGGTCACGCTCAGCATCGGCGTCACCATCGTCGCGGTTGGCCCCGGCACCCCGGTGCCCGACATGCAGACCGTCCTCGAAGAGGCCGACCGCGCGCTTTATGCCGCCAAGGCCCATGGCCGCAATCAGGCCAGTTTCTGCACCCGCTCGGCGGCGTGACCGGCCCGCCCGCGCATCGCGCGCGGCGTCTCGCCCCACATCGCCACGAAGGCGCGGCTGAAGGCGCTGCGGCTCTGGAACCCCACCGCGCGCGCCACCTGCTCCACCGGCATCCGCCGCTCCGAGAGCATCTGCGCCGCCCGCGCCAGCCGCAGATCGCGCAAGAACGCCATCGCGCCGGACCCGCAGGCCGCCTGGAACCGCTCGGCAAAGCGCGAGCGGCTCATCCCCGCCGCCTGCGCGAGGCTGTCAAGCGTGTAATCCGCCCCCGGCGCATCGAGCATCACCCCAAGCGCCGCCCACAGCCCCGGATCGGCCAGCGCCGCGATCCATGTCAGGCCCGCATCGCCCGCCTCCAGCCGCGCGCGCAGCATCTCGATCATGCATTGCAACAGCAGCGCGCGCACCATCGCCCGCCCCCCTGCCCGCGCGTGACCCATCTCATCCAAAAGCGCCGCCATCGCCTGCGCGGCCACCGGTGCGCGCGTCACGTCAAGGCTCAGCGGCGCGCGCAGCAGGTCAACCAGCCCATGCGTGCCGTGCAGGCTCAGCGAGATCGTGGCGCAGAGCACCACCATGTTGCCCCCCGCCTCGCCGCGCGCGATATGCTCTTCGATATCGAGCCCCGCCGGGCGGCAGGCGGGCACGCCCACCTGCCCGCCACCGGCGTTGCACAGGCTGTGGCGGATCGCGGCGGGCACCAGCACCAGCCGCCCCGGCGCAAGCTCCAGCGGCGCGTGCCCCGGCAGGCGCAGATCGCCCCGCCCGCCCAGCACGTAATGCAGCGTCGCGCGCGGCACCCGGCCCAGCCCGAGGCTGCACGCCCCCTCCAGCGCGCAGATGGCGAACGGCTCGGCGCGAATGTCGAGCGCGCTCAGGATACGGTCGTGGCCGGGATCGTGCGTCATGGCCAGAGCCTGCCGCATCCCGGCGTAAAAGGCACGAAAATAAGCCGTCAAAGCACGTATTCAGGACGCAAAGGCACATCGTCGCCGGTATCCTGACCCTGCTGACACCCACAGGAGGAGACCGGCCATGTGCACCGGACACGATCACGACCATGACCCCAAATTCACCCGCCGCGCCGCGCTGACCGGCACGGCAGCCCTTGCCGCCGCCACAACGCTGACCGGCACGGATGCAAAGGCGCAGGACAACCCCTACGCGCCCCCCGCAGAGCCGTTCCTGCCGCCCAGCGACATGGTGCTTGACCTCACCCGCGCGGCCCTTGTCGTCACCGACCCGCAGATCGACTTTCTGTCGCCCGATGGCGTCGCCTGGGGCGCGGTCGGCAAATCGGTCGAGATGAACAACACCGTCGCCAATATCGAGCGCCTGTTCAAGGCGGCCAAGGGCGCGGGCATCCCCGTCGCCGTCTCGCCGCATTACTACTACCCGACCGACAAGGGCTGGAAATTCGAGGGCGCGCTGGAAAAGCTGATGCACAAGATCGGCATGTTTGACCGCAAAAGCCCGCTCAGCCTTGAGGGGTTCGAGGGCTCTGGCGCGGATTACATGCCGCAATACAAGCCCTATATCGAAGACGGCAAGACCATCCAATGCTCGCCGCACAAGGTCTATGGCCCCGAGACCAACGATCTTGTCCTGCAACTGCGCAAGGCGCGCGTGGATCAGGTGATCCTCGCGGGCATGTCGGCCAATCTCTGCACCGAAAGCCACATGCGCGAGTTGTTGGAGCAGGGCTTCGAGGTGGCGGTGGTCAGCGACGGCACCGCGGCGGCGATCTTGCCCGAGGGCGACGGCTATCTCGCCGCGCTCACCAATTTCCGCTACATGGCCAACGCACTCTGGACCACCGACGAGGTCGTGGCGCTGCTGGGCTGAGGCCCGTCTGCCCGTGCGGGATCACCGACCCGCGCGGGCATTTTCTTTTCCGCCGATCCGGCCTAAGCCTTCTGCCGACACAGAGAAAGGCTTGGGCAATGGCAAACACCATGATCGGGGTGATCGGCGGATCGGGGCTATACGAGATCGACGGGCTGGAGGACGCCCGCTGGCAGGAGGTGGCAACGCCCTGGGGGCCGCCCTCGGATGCGATCCTCACGGGCCACCTCGGCGGCGTGCCGATGGCCTTTCTGCCGCGCCACGGGCGCGGCCATGTCCACACGCCATCGTCGGTGCCCTACCGTGCCAATATCGACGCGCTGAAACGGCTTGGCGTGACCGATGTCATCAGCGTGTCTGCCTGCGGGTCGTTCCGCGAGGCGCTTGCCCCCGGCGATTTCGTGATCCTCGATCAATATATCGACCGCACCTTCGCGCGCGAGAAATCCTTCTTCGGCACCGGCTGCGTGGCCCATGTCAGCGTTGCGCACCCGACCTGCCCGCGCCTCTCGGACGCCTGCGAAATCGCCGCACGCGACGCGGGTATCACCGTGCATGCGGGAGGCACTTACCTGGCAATGGAAGGCCCGCAATTCTCGACCCGTGCCGAATCGCTCATGTATCGCGATCACTGGGGCGCAGATGTGATCGGCATGACCGGGATGCCCGAGGCCAAGCTCGCCCGCGAGGCAGAGCTTTGCTATGCCGCCGTGGCGATGATCACCGATTACGATAGCTGGCACCCCGATCACGGCGCGGTCGATATCACCGCGATCATCGCCACGCTCGGGGCCAATGCCGACAAGGGCCGCGCGCTCGTGCGCCGCCTTCCGGCGCTCCTTGGCCCGGACCGCGCGCCTTGCCCGCATGGCTGCGATCGCGCGCTTGAGTTTGCATTGCTCACCGCCTCGGACAAGCGCGACCCGGCGCTGGTGGCACGGCTCGACGCGGTGGCGGGGCGGGTCCTGGGATAGTGTTCGATACCTGAGAGATCGTGCCCGTTACAGCACGGGGGAACGTTTCTGGCCTGAATCCGCCATTCGGATCTTATCCCCGCGCGGAGTAAAGGCGCGCTTGCGCGCCGCCGCGCGAGCGCCCGACCGCCCCGTCGCACCGAAGGTGCGCCGATTATGGTCGGCACGCCTTCGGCGTGACGGGCGGGCGCTTTTCCAACGTCGAACGCCGCACAATCGTTCAAGTATTTTGCAGGCATAAAGTGCCACGCTTAACCGTTGCAGCGCCCACCCGCGGTCGGGCACTCGCGCGGCTCATCCCCAAGCATCCAACGTCCCCTCCAGGCCCTTCACGCCGCCTCCCGCACGGCATTTTCGCAGCATGGCGGGCCGGATCGGCATTGGGCAGCATCTGTTCGATGCCGAACACGAGCCGCCGCTCACATCTGCGCGCGCGCGCCGTCACATCACTGGACAGCGGCGCGCGGAGGCCCCATCACATGTTCCATGTCCCGCCTCATCGACAAACTCACCGATCAAGACTGGCGCAACGGCATCGGCCGCCGCTTCGAGGCGGTGACGGACGAGATATTCCAGGTCATCCGCTGGGTTCTGGTGGTGGGGTTCGCCAGCTACCTGTCGCGCGCGCATGATATCCTTATCCTGCGTGTCACCTATTGGGTTCTGGCGGCGCTGCTCTTTGGCTATATCGCCTCGCGCTTCCTCTTGCGCCCCGAGATCGCCTTTCTCGGCAACCCGCAGGGGCGATGGGCGCGGCTGGCGCAATCGGCGCTCAATTTCGGGCTTTGCGTGGGGGTCTTTGCCCTCACCCTCTACGCGGTGAGCGCGCTGACGCAGGCCATCGCCGAATATCGCGGCGCGCTCTGAACCCTTGCACGCCTCGCGCCCCTGCGGCAGAAGCAATGCGCAACCGCCCGGAGAGCCGCGATGCCCCCGCAAAAGACCGTTCAGGACTATATCCGCACCATCGTCGATTTCCCGCATGAGGGGATTCTCTTTCGCGATGTGACCACGCTTTTCGCCGATCCGCGCGGGTTTCGCATCGCCATCGACCAGATGCTGCACCCCTATGCGGGCCAGCCCATCGACAAGGTGGCGGGGCTGGAGGCGCGCGGCTTCATCCTTGGCGGGGCGATCGCGCATCAGCTCTCGGTGGGGTTCGTCCCGATCCGCAAGAAGGGCAAGCTGCCCGGCGCGGTGATCTCGGAGGAATATCAGCTCGAATATGGAGAGGCGGTGGTTGAAATCCACGACGACGCGATCCACCCCGGCGAGCGGGTGCTGCTGGTGGATGACCTGCTGGCCACCGGCGGCACGGCGGCGGCGGGTATCCGCCTCATCGAGCGGCTTGGCGGGGCCATCACCGGCTGCGCCTTCATCGTCGACCTGCCCGATCTGGGCGGGCACAAGCGGCTCGAGGCGATGGGCATGGAGATGCACACGCTCTGCGCCTACGAGGGGTTGTGACCGACGTTTGGCCTTGAGCCGCCATCCCCGTATCGGCGATCAGCGGCAGGCGGCACCGGGCGTCTCCCATGAACAGCCCGCCTCAGGCCGCTTACCCGACGTGATGCGGATAAGGCCCAACCCCGCCCCTTTCAGGCCTCGCCCTGCCCGATCCGCGCCGCCAGCCGCAGCGCATGGGCCGCATCACGGCTCATCGCCGGCAATACCGGGTCATATCCCGCGCGAATGAGCGCGCCGATCTCGGGGCGCAGCACCACATGGCCCGCGGGCGTGCGCGCCAGCGGCGAGCGCCCGACAAAGGCGCGATCCGACCACAAGAGGATGCTCTGCACCACCTGGCTCAGCGCCAGAACATCGGCGGGCACGGCAGACAGCTCCGCATCCATCCGCAGAAAGACAAATGCCGCCTTGATCGCGCCACCCTCGTCAAAGCGGAAGATGCGATACTGGTTGGCCCCGCCTGCCTCCAGCCGCTCCACCAACGGCGCAAGGTCGGGCACCAGCCGGTCAAGATCGGGCACCGCCAGCAACTCGTCCCAGTCGCGAAAGAAAAAGACCATCAGGTTCGCGCCCAGTTCCGGGTCGGTCTCGGCCATTCTGTGCCCCGCCAGCGCCACTACCGCCTCGAGCGCGCCCTTGACGACCCCCAGCGTTTCGTCCTCCACGCCGAACACCACCGGCACGATGGGCCGCCCCCAGCGCGCGAACAGGAATTCCCCATCCGCGCGGGTGAACAGCGCCTCGAGCTCGCCTGCCTCCAGTCTCGCGCTCATGGCCTTACCATCCCCCCGGCCTCTTCTTGGCAAAAATACCCAAATCCCCGTCCATGCCTCACTCCTCGAACAGGTCCCCCGTGCCCTTTGGCCCCGGCGCTTCCAGCCCCAGATGCCGCCACGCCGCCTGCGCCAGCATCCGGCCGCGCGGGGTGCGCTGGATGAGGCCCTGTTGCAACAGGAACGGCTCGATCACCTCTTCCAGCGCGTCGCGGCTCTCAGACAGCGCCGCGGAGAGCGTCTCGATCCCCACCGGGCCGCCGCCATAAGCCTCGGCAATCAGCCGCAGATAGCGCCGGTCCGCCCCGTCAAGCCCCAGGTGATCCACCCCCAGCCGCGTGAGCGAGGCATCAGCCAGCGCCCGGCTGATCTTGCCGCCGCCCTCGACCACGGCGAAATCCACCACCCGGCGCAAGAGGCGGCCCGCGATGCGCGGCGTGCCGCGCGCGCGCCGCGCAATCTCGCGCGCGCCCGCGTCCTCGGTGGGGATGTTCAAGAGCCGCGCGTTGCGGGTGACGATCTCGTGCAACTCGTCGATCTCGTAGAATTGCAGCCGCGTCGGGATGCCGAACCGGTCGCGCAAGGGCGTCGTCAGAAGGCCCAGCCGCGTCGTCGCCCCCACCAGCGTGAAGGGCTGCAATTCGATCCGCACGGTGCGCGCGGCGGGGCCGGAGCCGATCACCAGATCAAGCTCGAAATCCTCCATCGCGGGGTAAAGCACCTCCTCCACCGCCGGGTTGAGGCGGTGAATCTCGTCGATGAACAGCACATCGTTGCGCTCCAGATTGGTCAGGATCGCCGCCAGATCGCCGGCCTTCGCGAGCACCGGCCCCGAGGTCATGCGAAACCCCACGCCAAGCTCGCGCGCCATGATCTGCGCCAGCGTCGTCTTGCCCAGACCGGGGGGGCCGTGAAAGAGCGTATGATCCATCGCCTCGCCACGCTGCCGCGCCGACTGGATGAACACTGCCAGATTGGCCCGCGCCTCGCGTTGCCCGATGAATTCGGATAGGGCCTGCGGCCGCAGGCTGCGGTCCAGATCCTCGGGCAACATCTCGGGGCGCAGGGCGGGATCGGGTTCGGTCATGCCCCTACCCTTTCGGTGCCAGAAGCCGCAGCGCGGCGCGGATCAGCGCAGAGGTGTCGGCCTGCGGGGTCTCGCCTGCGGCTTGCGCCACGGCCCCCGCCGCCTCGCCGGGGCCATAGCCCAGGTTGGTCAGCGCCGAGAGCGCCTCGGCCTGCGCGCCGGGGCTGGCCGGGGCCTGCGCCACGCGCGCGGGGGCCGTCTCGATCACCGCATCCTCTACACCTGCCTCGGGCGCTGCCGTGGGGGCCAGCTCCCCCATCGCCATTACCGTAGGGGCCTTGTCCTTCAACTCGTTCACCACCCGCTGCGCGGTCTTGGCGCCCACCCCCCTTGCGACCGTGATCGCGTTCCAGTCGCCAAGCGTGATCGCCCGGCTCACGCCGTCGGGGCCCAGCGCGCCCAGAATGGCCAGCGACGCCTTCGCGCCGATGCCCTGCACGCTCATCAAGAGGCGGTGCCATTCCTTCTCCACCAGCGTCGGAAAGCCGAAAAGCTGCAACAGATCCTCGCGCACCAGCAGATCGGTATAAAGCGCGGCCATGCCGCCCACGCCGGGCAGCGCGCCGAGCGTGCGCTCCGAGCAATAGACGATATAGCCCACGCCGCGCACGTCGATCAGCACATGATCCGCCCCGCGCCAGTCAACCCGTCCCGCGACGCGCCCGATCATGCCAGCCCCCCGGCCAAAGCGCGCCCGTAATGCGCATGGCAAATCGCCACCGCCAGCGCATCCGCCGCGTCGGGGCCTGCCAGCACCACGCCGGGAAGCTGCACGCGCACCATATGCGCCACCTGTTCCTTGGCGGCATGGCCCACGCCCACCACCGTCTTTTTCACCCGGTTGGGCGAATATTCCCCCACCGTCAGCCCATGCTGCGCCGGCACCAGCAGGGCCACGCCGCGCGCCTGCCCCAGCTTGAGCGTGCCCGCCCCGTCCTTGTTGACGAATGTCTGCTCCACCGCCGCTGCCTGCGGGTCGAACCGCTGCACGATATCGGTAAGCTGCTCGTAAAGCGACAAAAGCCGCGCGCCAAGGTCATCGCCCGTGGAATGGCACACGCCATTGGCGATATGGCTGAGGCGGCTGCCCGTCACCTCGATCACGCCCCAGCCAAGGTTGCGCAACCCCGGATCAATGCCCAATACCCGCATGTCTGCCCTGCCCGTTTCGAATTTTTCCCTTCAATAGCACGAAACGTGAACGATAACCAAGCACAATGCGCCGCCGCCCCCCGTGGCCCAAGCCCTGCATCAACTGCATAAGGACTATGCACAAAGCCCGGCTTGTCCGGGCGGGCTGCCTTGAATAGCTGCACTCTGTAATCGAACACCCCCGTAGCCCCCTTTCAAGGACACAGACAGATGGCACTTGTTGACACCCCCCGCGCCCACGCGCCTGCCCACCCCGCCCACGGCCTCTTTTCGCGCTTCATCGAGGCGCTGATCTCGTGGAACGACCGCCGCGCCACGCGCAACGCGCTGGCCCGTCTCTCGGATCGCGAGCTTGACGATATCGGCCTCAGCCGTGGCGATATCGACCGGGTCGCCCGCCGTTTCTGACGGTGCGGGCCTCCGGGCCCACGAAAACGCCCCGCGCGGATGGTATCCGGCGGGGCGTTTTCGTGCGTGCTACGGCCTCAGCGCAAGACGGGGGCGAAGTATCCGGCGATATAGCGCGTCAGCATGTCGGGCTGCATGATCCACGCGCCCGCCTGTTCGAGCACATGGCCCTCGGCCAATTGCGCAACCCGCGCCTGATAGGTGACGCCGCCAAGATGCGCGAACACCACCGCCTTGAAGAAGATGAAGCCGAGAACGAGGTAGAGTATCCCACGCAGCGGCACCGTCGGGCGGCGGCGGCGCGGTTTGAAAACGATCAGCCCGTCCGAACGGACCTTGCCCACATATCCGCGCTCCAGCCGCGCGTGGCTCGCATCGATGCGGCGGAGGCGGGCGTTGAACTCCCGAGTGGCATCAGACATGGTTTCAATCCCGGATCACAGCCCCCACCGTGATGCGGAGATTATGCGTCTGAAATGTGGCAAAAACAAGGCACGCCTTAGGCTCGGGCCAGATTTAGCCTTGTTTTCAATGATTTTTAGACAATGTCAGGGTGGACCAGTCACCAATTTCCTCGTGATGATCGACACTGTTTCCAAGCCCGGAATAGACCGCGATCACCTCTGCCGCCTGCTCGTTGAGCAGACCGGAGAGAATCACCTTGCCGCCCGGTGCAAGGCTTTGCGTGATCCCCGCTGCCAGCGCCAGAAGCGGCCCCTTGAGGATATTGGCAAAGATCAGCTCGTAGGGGGCCCCCTCGCGCAAAACGGGATGCTCCAGCCCCTCGGCCTCGATGCAGCGCACGCGCCCGTCAAGCCCGTTGGCCGCGACATTGGCCTGCGCCACCTCCACCGCCACCGCGTCGATATCCGAGGCAAGGAATTCGCCCGGCCAGATCCGCGCCGCCGCCATCGCCAGAACGGCGGTGCCGCAGCCCAGATCGAGCACCCTGCGCCCGACAAAGCCCTGCCCCGCCAGCCGGTCCAGCGCGCGCAGACAGCCCTGCGTGGTGCCGTGATGCCCGGTGCCAAAGGCCATGGCCGCCTCGATGAGGAGCGGCAGGGCATCCGCAGGCACCTTGTCGGCGTCGTGGCTACCATAGACGAAAAAGCGCCCGGCCACCACCGGGCACAGATCGCGCCGCACCTTGGCGACCCAATCCACCTCGGGCAGTTCCGACACGGTAAAGGCCCGCGCGCCATGCGCCGCCGCCAGAAGATCGAGCCGCACCGAATCGGGGGCCGCCTCGAAATAGGCCCCGATCTCCCACAGCCTTGATCCGTCCTCCATCTCGAAACATCCCACGCCGGTGGGGGCGGGATCGAACGCCTCCAGCGCCTCGGCCAGCGCTTCGGCGCGGGTCTTGTCGTCAAGCGTGGTGATGGCGGTCCAGGTCGTCATGGTAGTCTGTCCTCTCATTCGGCGGGCGCGGGCAGTGCCCGCGCGAATATCGTCTCGTGGCCCGGCTCCGGGTGGCGCGGGATCATCAGTGCCAGCGCCAAAGACAGCCCAGCCATCCCCGCCGCCGCGCCGAACACCGCCGCAGGCGACACCAGCCACAGATAGCCCAGCGCCGCAGGCAGAAAGACAGCGGCGATATGGTTGATCGTAAAGGCCACGGCGGCGGTGGGGGCGATATCGCCGGGATCGGCGATCTTCTGGAAATAGGTCTTGAGCGCGAGGGCCAGCGAAAACAGGATATGGTCCACCACGTAGAGCGTCGCCGCCAGCACCACCCCCCAGCCAAAGAGGTAAACCCCGCCATAGGCGAGAAACACCAGCATGAGGCCGATATACTCAAAAATCAGCGTGCTCCGCTCGCCAAAGCGAAACACCGCCCGCCCCATCAGCGGCGCGGCCACCATGTTGACCACGAGGTTGATCATGAAAAGCGCCGTCACCTCATGCACTTCAAAGCCGAACTTCTCGACCATCATGAAGCCCGCGAAGACCACGAAAATCTGACGCCGCGCCCCCGCCATGAATTGCAGCGCATAATAAAGCCAGTAGCGGCGGCGCAAGATCATCTTCTTGACCTGCGGGTTGGGGGCCTCGAACCGGGGATAGGCCAGCAGGCAGAACACCGCCACGCAGGCGGTAAACCCGCCCGAGACCATGTAGACAAGGTTATAGCTCAGATCGAACGCCCGCCATGTCAGCACGATCAGCGCATAGGCCACCAGCGTCGCCCCCGACCCCGCCGCCAGCAGCCAGCCCAACATCTGCGGCGCGCGCAGCTTGTCGAGCCATTGCAGTTGCAGCGACTGGTTGACCGTCTCGTAATAGTGAAAGCCGATGGAACTGAGCATGGTAATGGTGAGAATGCCGCCCAGCGTCGGGAATTGCGCCGTCAGCGCCGTCGCCACTCCCAGCAGCAACAGCGACACCAGCCCCAGCACCTGCTCGTGCATGAAAAGGATCAGCGCGATCACCCCAATGGCGAGAAAGCCGGGGATCTCGCGCACCGTGTGCAGCCAGCCGATATCAGAGCCGTCGAACCCCGCCACCTCGATCACGAAATTATTGAGCAGCGCCGACCATGTCGCAAAGGCCACCGGCATCGCCGCGGCCATCAGGAACAAAAGCGTCGTGGGCCTGCGCCAGAACGGCAGCTCCCGCGCCCGCCCGAGGGGAAATTGCGCACTCATGATCCTGCTTTACGCCCAAGCAAAGCGATTGGCGAGAGGCCGTGCCACCGACGATCCGAAATCTTCAAAAGATTTCGGACCGCTTTCTTTTCAAGAAAGCGCCCCCTCAATAAAAACTCTGCGGATCGATATCGACCGCCAGCCGCATCTGCGCGGGCAGTTTCACCGGTGCCAACCAGCGCGATATGGCGGCTTGCAGGCCCGCGCCCTTCGGGGCCTTGATCAGCAGCCGCACCCGGTGCCGCCCCCGGATGCGGGCAATCGGCGCAGGCGCGGGGCCATAGACCTCGGCCCCCGCCGCGTGCAGCGGGGCCGCGTTGCGCGCCAGCCAGCCGCCCAGATCGAACGCCGCCTTCATGTCGGGCGATGACAGGATGATCCCCGCCATCCGCCCATAGGGCGGCACCCCCGCCTGCCGCCGCGCCGCCGCCTCGGCCCGCCAGAAGCCCTCCTCGTCCCCGGCAAGGATCGCGCGGATCACCGGGTGATCGGGCTGATGGGTCTGCAAGAGCGCCACGCCCGGCCGCTCGGCGCGCCCCGCGCGCCCAGCCACCTGTCGCATCAGTTGAAACGTATGCTCGGCGGCGCGCAGGTCGGACCCCTGAAGCCCCAGATCGGCGTCGATCACGCCGACCAGCGTCAGCAGCGGAAAATTATGCCCCTTGGCCACAAGCTGCGTACCGATGATGACATCCGCCCCGCCCTCGGCAATCTCGGCAATCTGCTCCTTGAGCGCGCGTGCCGAGCCAAACAGATCCGACGACAGCACCGCGATCCGCGCGTCTGGAAAGAGCGCCGCCGCCTCCTCGGCCAGCCGCTCCACCCCCGGCCCGACGGCGGCCAGCCGCCCCTCCACCCCGCAGGACGGGCAGGCCAGCGGCATCGCCGTGCTCTCGCCGCATTGGTGGCAGACCAGCCGCTTCTGAAACCGGTGCTCGACCATGCGCGCGTCGCACTGCGCGCAGCCGATCTGATGCCCGCAGGCGCGGCACACGGTGACCGGCGCATAGCCGCGCCGGTTGAGAAACAGCATCGCCTGCTCACCCAAGGCCAGCCGCGCCTTGACCGCCTGCCGCAGCGTCGGCGACACCCACCGCCCCGCCGGCACCGCCTCGGCGCGCAGGTCTATCGCCGCCAGTTCCGGCATCACCGCCACGCCGAACCGCGCCGCCAGATCGACGCGGTCGTATTTGCCGGCCTCGGCATTGGCCCAGCTCTCAAGGCTCGGCGTGGCCGAGGCGAGCACCACCCGCGCGCCGCAAAGCGAGGCCCGGAGCACCGCCATGTCGCGCGCATGATAAAGCACACCATCCTCCTGCTTGTAGGAGCCGTCATGCTCTTCATCCACCACGATCAGCCCCAGATCGCGGAACGGCAGGAACAGAGCCGAACGCGCGCCCACCACCATCTGAACGCCGCCTTCGCCCGCCATTTTCCAGACCCGGCGGCGCTCGGCCATGGTCACGCCCGAATGCCATTCGGCAGGTCGGGTGCCGAACCGCGCCTCGACCCGCGTGAGAAACTCCGCCGTCAGCGCGATTTCGGGCAGAAGCACCAGCGCCTGCCGCCCTTGGCGCAGACATTCGGCCACCGCCTCCAGATAAACCTCGGTCTTGCCCGAGCCGGTGACGCCGCGCAAAAGCGTGGTGCCATAGCTTCCACTGCGAACAGCACCACAGAGCGTGGCCGCCGCCGTCGCCTGATCCTCGGTGAGCCGTTTGGCGGGCAGGTCGGGGTCCAGCCTTGGATAGGGCGCATCGCGCGGCGCGGCCTCCTCGATCAGCGCGCCTTGCGCCACCAGCCCCTTGACCACCGAGGCAGAGACCCCCGCCAGATCGCAGAGGTCCGAGAGGCCAAACCCCATCCCGCCATGCTCGCGCAGCACCGCCAGCACCCGCCCCCGCGCCTCGGTCATCCGCGCAGGCACCAAACCGGCCAGCCGGTAGACCTTCTGCGCGCCCGGCGGATCGGACAGCCCCGGCGCGCGCGTCGCCAGCCGCAGCATCGCGGGCAGCGGCGTCAGCGTATAGGCCGCCGCGCGCGCCAGGAAATCGCGCATTGCCGCATCCATAGGTGCCAGATCGAGCACCCGGCCCACCTTGCGCGCCTTCTTGAGGTCAAAACCGCCCGCGCCCAGCCCCCAGACCACCCCCATGATCCGCCGCGGCCCCAGCGGCACCTCGACGAAATCGCCCACAGCGATGCCGCCCTCGGGTGCCAGATAATCGAGCGTGCCCCCCAGCGGCTGCGCCGTCAGCACCGCCACCAGCGCGCCCTCGTCGAAATGCTCGGGCAGGCTCACGCAACTCGCTCCTTTGCGGGGTTTCAGACCCCTGATCTATGCGGTAAAGGCAGTCCCGAGACAACCCAACCCGCCAGAGAGGGCCACGCCATGAAATTCTTTGTCGACACCGCCGAGATTGACCAGATCGCCGAGTTGAATGACCTCGGCATGGTCGATGGCGTCACCACCAACCCGTCGCTGATCCTGAAATCAGGCCGCGACATCCTTGAGGTCACGCGCGAAATCGCCGCCCTCGTCGATGGCCCGGTGAGCGCCGAAGTGGTCGCGCTCACCGCCGATGACATGATCGCCGAGGGCCGCAAGCTCGCCGCCATTGCCGAGAATATCGCCGTCAAGGTGCCGCTGACATGGGACGGGCTGAAGGCGTGCAAGGTGCTCTCGGGCGAGGGCAACATGGTCAATGTCACGCTCTGCTTCTCGGCCAACCAGGCGCTTCTGGCGGCCAAGGCGGGCGCGACCTTCATCTCGCCCTTCATCGGGCGGCTCGACGATATCAACCTCGACGGGATGGAAATCATCTCCGACATCCGCCAGATCTACGACAATTACGGCTTCGAGACGCAGATCCTCGCCGCCTCGATCCGCACCGTCAACCACGCCTATCAATCGGCGATGATCGGTGCCGACGTGATGACCGCGCCCCCCGCCGTCATCAAGGCCATGGCGGGCCATGTCCTGACCGACAAGGGGCTGGCCACCTTCATGGCCGATTGGGAAAAGACCGGGCAGAAGATCATCTGATCCCGCCCCCCTCGGGCGAATACCCAGTCACCCTCGGACTTGATCCGAGGGTCTCTTGACGCAAGAGATCCTCTGGCCAAGCCAGAGGATGACGGGTGTTTGCCGTAAGCGATCCTCTGGTCGAGCCAGAGGATGACAGGAGTACCCCACCGGTTTCACACAGGCCCCGCATTTTCTTGCGGCATTCCGTGCCGTCATCTGCTAACCTGCGTCAAAACACGCATATTGAGGCCGCAATGACCGCCAAGCCCCGCATCGACGACGCCCTGCGCGAGCGTATCATCACCGAGCCGGATGTGATCCTCGACGATACCGATCTCATGCGCGCGCTGATTGCCGCCAACGAGCGTGCGATGGGCACCAATATCGTCGATATGCGCGGCATCGCGATGGACCGGCTGGAGGCGCGGCTCGACCGGCTCGAGGAAACCCACCGCGCGGTGATCGCCGCCGCCTATGAAAACCTCGCCGGCACCAACCAGGTGCATCGCGCCATCCTGCGGATGCTCGACCCGGTGGAATTCGAGGGTTTCCTGCGCGATCTCGATGGCGAGGTGGCCCATATCCTGCGCGTCGATGCGGTGCGTCTCGTGATCGAATCGGTGCAGAACGACAATGACCCGGCGGTGCGGCGGCTGGGCGATGTGCTCTCGGTGGCCGAGCCGGGCTTTATCCGATCCTACCTTACCGGCGGGCGCGACGCGCCCACGCGGCAGGTGACGCTGCGCCAGATCGACGAGGGCGACATGCGCGTTTATGGCCGCAGCGCGCCGCATATCCGCTCCGAGGCGTGCCTGCTGCTCGATTTCGGCGCTGAGCGTCTGCCGGGGATGCTGGTGATGGGGGCCGAGGATCCGCACCAGTTCAGCCCGCAGCAGGGCAGCGATCTCCTGGCCTTTTTCGCCGGCGTGTTCGAGAGGGTGATGCGCCGCTGGCTGTCGTGATCTCGGCGGCCGCGCAGGCGGCGCTGGCCGATTGGCTGGCCGCGATCAAGGCGCTTGACGGGGCCACCGATCACACCATCGACGCCTACGGGCGCGACCTGCGTGCCTTTCTCGCGTTCATGACCGCACATCACGGGCAGGCGCGGGGCCTTGGCGCGCTGATGCGGATCACCACCAACGATATGCGCGCCTTCATGGCGCATGAGCGCGGCACCGGGCTTGGCCCCCGCTCGCTCGCGCGCCGCCTCTCGGCGGTCAAGAGCTTCTATCGCTGGCTCTCGGAGCGCGAGGGCGCAGAGCCAACGGCGGTGCTCTCGGCGCGCACGCCGAAATATCGCCGCAAGCTGCCCCGCCCGCTATCGGAGGCGGGCGCGCAAGACATGCTCGACACGCTGGAGACGCAGGCCCAGGCGCCGTGGATCGCCGCCCGCGACGTGGCGGTAGTGACGCTGCTTTATGGCTGCGGGCTGCGCATTTCCGAGGCGCTTGGCCTGAACGGCGCGGCGCATCCCGTGCCCGAGGTGCTGCGCATCACCGGCAAGGGCGGCAAGGAACGCCTCGTGCCGGTGATCGCGCCTGCGCGCAACGCGGTGGCGGCCTATGTGCGCGCCTGCCCCTTTGCCATCACCCCGCGCGGCCCGCTCTTTTTCGGCGCGCGGGGCGGGCGGCTCGGGGCGCGCGCGGTGCAAAAGGCGGTGGCATGCAGTCGCGCACAGCTTGGCCTGCCCGCCAGCGCCACGCCGCACGCGTTGCGCCACAGCTTTGCCACGCATCTGCTGAATGCAGGCGGCGATCTGCGCGCGATCCAGGAATTGCTGGGCCATGCCTCGCTCTCGACCACCGAGGCCTATACCGGCGTCGATACCGCTCGGCTGATGGAGGTCTATGCCCGCGCGCACCCGCAGGGGCGCGGCTGACACCCTCACGCAACTGTTAGGTTCAATTACAGCCGATCTGTGCGAGGGTCCGCCCCGGACGCCAATCAAGTCACGTCATGAAACGGAGAAGTATCATAATGAAACACAAGCTTTTTGCCGCCGCCACCCTCGCCGTCAGCGTCATGCTCGGTCAATCGGCCGCCGCCAGCAACTGCAAGGCCGATGTTGAGGATCCGTTCGATCTCGACGAGGCGGCGATCACCGAAATCTATAGCTGCCTGTCCGACAAGATGGCCGCAGGCTACGCCAAGGAGGGCAACGAGGTCGCCAGCGCCTATCGCGACTGGACTGTGACCGGCACCCGCCCGGCGGTGCAGGGCGCGCATGGCAGCCGCCTGCTTCTGACCTTTGCCAACGATGTCGCCGCCGAGCAATATCTCAAATTCGCCGAAGAGGGTGTGGACATGCCCGCAGGCTCGGTTCTGGCCAAGGAAAGCATCACCATCTCGACCAAGAAAAAGACCGCCCGCCCCGGCCCGCTCTTCATCATGACCAAGGGCGAGGATGGCAGCTCGCCCGATACCGGCGACTGGGTCTATGCCGCGCTCATGCCCAATGGCAAGCCGATGAAGATCAAGCAGAGCTTCTGCCATGATTGCCACGTCTCGTGGGAGGCACAGGACATGATGGCCTACCCGATCGAAGAGGTCCGCGTTTCCAACTGATCCGCCACTCACGCGGTTTTTGGCCCGGTCCCCTGGCAAGGGGGCCGGGTTTCGCTTTGCAAAATCTCTATTCTTGCGTCATGAAACCGTCATGACACCACAACTCCGCGCCCTGCTTGTTCACTTGCTTACCGCCACCGGCGCGGTCTTTGCGCTGCTTGCCATGCTCGCGGCGATTGATCGCGAGTGGGAATTGATGTTTCTCTGGCTCGTGGTGGCCTTTGCCGTCGATGGCATCGACGGCCCGCTGGCCCGCCATTACGATGTCAAAACCAACGCGCCGGAATTCGACGGGGTGCTGCTCGATCTTATCATCGACTATCTCACCTATGTGTTCATCCCGGCCTTCGCGCTCTTCAAATCCGATCTTCTGCCGGGCTGGACGGGCTGGGTGGCGGTGATCGTCATCACCTATGCCAGCGCCATGTATTTCGCCGACACACGCATGAAAACAAGGGATAATTCCTTTTCCGGCTTTCCCGGTTGCTGGAACATGCTGGTGCTTGTGATGTTCGCCATAGAGCCTGCAACCTGGATCATCCTCGCGCTGGTCACGGTGCTGGCGGTGGCGATGTTCCTGCCGTTGAAATTCATCCACCCCGTGCGCACCGAGCGCTGGCGCTGGCTGTCGCTGCCGATGGCACTCGCCTGGACATTCTTCGCGGGCTGGGCGGCCTGGGTGCATTTCGATCCGCAAAGTTGGGCGCATTGGGGCCTTGTGGTCACCAGCATCTACCTCACGCTGGTCGGCATCGTGCAACAGATCGTGCCGCTGCGCGACGATCTCTGACCGGCCCCTCACCCCACCCGGTAGGGCAGCACCCCGCGCTCGTCGGGCGTGACCTGCAAGCGCCGCTCCAAGGGGGGCACCGAGCGTTGATGGCAGTCCGTGCGCTCGCAGATACGGCACGAAATCCCGATCGGCTCAAAAGCGCGGGCATTGCTCACGTCAAGGTCATCGGCATAGACCACGTCGCCTGCGTGCTTGACCTCGCAGCCCAGCGCGATGGCAAAGCGCCGCACCGGCGCGCCGAAACTGCCGCCCGGTTTGCTCACATCGCGCGCAAGGCTGATATAGCGCACCCCGTCCGGCGTCTCGGCCAATTGCCGCAGGAACCGCCCCGGCGTCTCGAAGGCGCGATGCACGTTCCAGAGCGGGCACGCGCCCCCGAACCGCGCGAATTGCAGCCGCGTGGCGGAGTGGCGCTTGGTGATCGTGCCGGCCTGATCGACGCGCACGAAAAAGAACGGGATGCCCTTGGCTCCGGGGCGTTGCAGAGTCGAGAGCCGGTGGCAGACCTGCTCGATCGAGGCCCCGAATCGCAGCGCCAGCACCTCCAGATCATGGCGCACCCCCTGCGCCGTGGCGAGGAACGCGCCATAGGGCATGAGCGCCGCCCCGGCGAAATAATTGGCCAGCCCCATCTTGGCGATGGCGCGCGCGGCCTCGGACTGAAACCGCGCGAAATCGAGCGTCGCCTCCAGCAGGTCATCCTGCGTCAAAAGCGCCAGTTGCAGCAACAACTGAAACCGCCGCGTTTCAGAGGGCGCGCGCGCCGAGAGCGTCAGCGTGCCGCTCTCGCGGTCGAAATGGCGCAGCGTGCTGGTATCGGCCACGGTCACGCCGATACCCATATCGCGCAGCCTTTGCCGCGCCAGCGCCCCGATCCCGCCCGGCCCCGCGCCCTCGGCCAGCCGCTCGGCGGCGCGGTCCACGGCGTCGATGTAATTGTCGCAATAATGAAAGAAATCGCGCACCTCGTCCCAAGGGCTCGCCGGGCTGCGCGCATCCTCGCGGCCCAGCGCCTCGTCAAGGCTCGCCAGCCGCTCGTGGGTCTGGCGATAGGCGCGGTGCAGTTCCAGGAATGCCCGCGCCAGCGCCGGGGCGTTCGACGCGGTAAGCCGCAGATCGGCGAGCGGCGGCGGCTCGGTGCCGAAGACCGGATCGGCCAGCGCCTCGCGCATGTCCGAAACCAGCCGCTCGGCATCGCCGGTGGAAAGCTCGGTCACGTCAAACCCGAATTCCTGCGCCAGCGCCAGCACCACCGTCGTCGAGAGCGGTCGGTTGTTATTCTCCATCTGGTTGAGATATGGCAGCGAAACCCCCAGTTTCGCGGCAAAATCCTTTTGCGTCAGGCCAAGCCGCTGGCGCGTCTCGCGCAGCTTTGCCCCGGCATAGAGTTTGCGCACAGCCATCGCCCGATCCTCATTTGCAGATTAGCCTTAGAGTCAGGATAGGTTTGCAAATCTATCAGAGCAAGGGCCTTGGACACCCGGCAAGGAGGTGGATATCCCGTTCCAAGGTCGGATTTTCACAATTTAAACGCGACACCTGTGGATAAATCACCCGCCCAAGCGGCAAATCGACAGGTCAAACGCCGATCTTCGGCCCCAGGCACATCAGCGGCTCGCGCGATTTGCGCACCTCGTATAGCTCGGTCACCGCCGTGTCGCCCTCGAACCGCGCCACCAGCCGTCCGCCTCCGCGCTCGAACCGCCAGCATTGCGGCTCGGGCCGGGTCTCGTAGACGAAACAGATGAGCGGGCCATCGGCATACCAATGCCCCTCCTGGCATTCACCATCGAGAAACGACCAGCGCACCCGGCGACCGGGCAGGTATTCCTCGGCCCCGTAGGGCTCTGCCCCTTCGGCCCCGTAATAAAACGTGTGCCCGCGCGTATAGGCGTCGAATTCCTCGGCGCTCATCTCGGCAAGGGCGGCCAAGGGGCCACCAAGAACGACAGCAAGGGCAAGCAGGATCACGCGCATGGCCTCACCCTGCCAGATCACCCGCCGCTGCGCCAGCCGTTTCGCGCCACCGCGCGGCACGTGCGTCCATCATCCGCCGCCAAAGGGGCGGCACCAGCGCCACCACCGCGCAGACGGGCAGCGAATGCGGCAGCACCGGCATCGTCGCGGGCACAAGCTGAAGCGCGGGATAGGGGCGTTGCGGGGTCACATGGTGATCGGAATGGCGCGGCGCATTCAGCGTCATCGCCGAGGAATACCACTGCGGCGCGTTCCACGAATGCGCAAGGCTAACCGGCTCTGCCCGCCCGTCGGGGTGCCGCGCGCGGGCCAGCCCGTAATGCTGCACATAATCCGACAGCAGGATCTGCCCCTGCGCATAGCCCGCGATAGCCATATAGGCCGCCAGTCCCTGCCACCCCCAGAGCACCGCCACCGCCGCCAACAGCGCGCCCGCCCCCCCGACATAAAGCACGTAAGGATGCCGCCAAGGCGCACCGCGATGGCGGCGCGTCTCGGCGGCCAGACCGGCGCGGAACGCCCCCGCCCAGGCCCGCGCCGCGTAGCGGTAAAACCCCTCGCCGGGGCGCGCGCTGCTGGGGTCTTGCGGCGTGGCGACATGGACATGATGCACATGCAAATGCGCGCTCGCATGGTGGCCAAAGAGGATCGAGGTATAGACAAGCCGCCCCAGCCGCCGCCTGCCCCGCCCGGCGCGGTGGATCAGCTCATGCGCCACCGGATGCGCGATCTGCCCCGCCACCAGCCCCGCCGCGACCGCCAGCAAGACCCGCTCGACCGGCGCAAGCCCACCGGCCCCCGCAACCCCGCGCAGCGCCAGCGCCAGCACCGCGAAATGCCCGATCCCCAGCGCCAGCAACAGCCGCTCGCCGCCCGGAAATTCGGCACCCGGATCGGCATTGACGATCTGCCGCGCCACCAGCCGGTCAAGGCAGAACACCAGCACCGTCACATAGCCCACCGCCAGCCAGCCCCAGACCCCGCCCCAAAGCGCGGCAAGGGCCACGAGGGCCAGCGGCAGCGATGTGGCGATCACGAAAAGGGGCATCTCGGGTTTCCGCTTGTGGCATCGGCATGATGGCGCAAAACTAGCGCTGATACCACGGCACCGACAGGGCACAATCGGGCGGATCATGCGGCATTCGCTGCATTCGGCGGCAATCGAACGCATCCGGTGCGGCAAATGTCGCTTTTGGTCCCGCCGCCGGCGCGCCGGACGGATATGGCTTGGCCAGCGAGGCAGGAGGACAGCGCAATGGCACTCGGCGAACGCAAGGGCGTCTGGAAATCCGGCAAGGGCAAGGGGCGGCACACGCCAAAGGGGCGGCAGCTTGAGGATAGCGCGTGGGACGAGGTGCGCGCGCTCTTGGGCGACGGCCCCCGCCGCCGCGACCTGCTGATCGAATATCTGCACCTCATTCAGGACCGGTTCGGCCACCTGTCGGCGGCGCATCTGCGCGCGCTGGCCGAGGAGATGCGCATCGCGCAGGCCGAGGTCTACGAGGTCGCCACATTCTACGCCCATTTCGACGTGGTGAAGGAGGGCGAGGCCCCGCCGCCCGCGCTGACCATCCGGGTCTGCGATTCGCTCTCGTGCGAGTTGGCGGGCGCGCAGGCGCTCAAATTGGCGCTGGAAGAGGGGCTTGACCCAGCGCAAGTGCGGGTGCTGCGCGCGCCCTGCATGGGTCGCTGCGATACCGCGCCGGTGCTGGAACTGGGTCACAACCATATCGACCACGCCACCCCGGAAAAGGTGCAGGCCGCGATTGCTGCGGGAGAGACGCACACGCATGTGCCGCAATATCAGAGTTTTGCAGACTACACCGCCGATGGCGGCTGTGCCACGCTGCGCGCCCTGCGGCAGGGCGGCGATTTCGAGACGGTGCAACAGACATTGCTCGATGCCGGGCTGCGGGGCCTTGGTGGCGCGGGCTTTCCCTCGGGGCGCAAATGGGGCTTCGTGCGCGCGGAGCCGGGGCCGCGTTATTTGGCTGTCAATGGCGACGAGGGCGAGCCGGGCACGTTCAAGGACCGCTATTACCTCGAACGCACGCCGCATGTCTTCCTTGAGGGGATGCTGATCGCCGCTTGGGCAGTGGAGGCCGAACGCTGCTTCATCTACATGCGCGACGAATACCCCGCCGTGATCGAAATATTGCGCCGCGAAATCAAGGCGCTGGAGGAAGCGGCCCTGATCGCACCGGGCTATGTCGAGCTGCGCCGCGGTGCCGGGGCCTATATCTGCGGCGAGGAATCGGCGATGATCGAATCGATCGAGGGCAAGCGCGGGTTGCCACGCCACCGCCCGCCCTTCGTCGCGCAAGTGGGCATCTTTAATCGCCCCACGCTCGTCAACAACGTGGAAACGCTCTACTGGGTGACGCGCGTGCTGCGCGAGGGCGGCGAGATCCTCCGCGGGGTCGAGAAGAACGGTCGCAAGGGTCTGCGCTCCTATTCGGTCTCGGGGCGGGTAAAATCCCCCGGCGTGCATCTCTTGCCCGCAGGCTCGACCATCCGCGACGTGATCGAGGCGGCGGGGGGCATGATCGACGGCCACGCATTCAAGGCCTATCAGCCGGGCGGGCCGTCCTCGGGTATCCTGCCCGCGTCGATGGACGATATCCCGCTCGATTTCGACACGTTGCAGCCGCACGGCAGCTTTATCGGCTCGGCCGCCGTGGTGGTGCTCTCGGATCACGACAGCGCGCGCGCCGCCGCGCTCAACATGCTGCGGTTTTTCGAGGATGAAAGCTGCGGGCAATGCACGCCCTGCCGGGTGGGCTGCGAAAAGGCGGTCAAGCTGATGCAGGCCGATCACTGGGATCAGCCGCTCCTGGAAGAGCTGTGCCAGGCGATGGCCGATGCCTCGATCTGCGGGCTGGGGCAGGCCGCGCCCAACCCGATCCGCTTGACCATGCAGCATTTCGCCGACGAAATCTGAGCCGGGCAACCCTTCCATCCGCCCCCGATCCGCAGTAGGGATCGGGGGATCGGCATGGAGGGCGCATGGCGTTTTTCTCGAAACTCAAGGAACGGCTGTTCAAGTCCTCGTCGAAGCTCGACGAGGGGCTGGAGGCGATTGTCGAGGACGTGGCAGAGGCCCCGCCAGACGCCGCCCCCGCCGAGCGCCCCGGCCTGCTGGCCCGCCTCACCGGGCGTGACCGCGCCGATGCCCCGCGCCGGGTGCTCGACGATGACATGTTGGAGCGCCTCGAAGAGCTGCTCATCACCGCCGATATGGGCGTGGACACCGCCCTGCGCGTGACCGCCAACATGGCCGAGGGGCGCATGGGGCAGCGGCTTTCGACGCGCGAGATCAAGGAAGTGCTGGCCACTGAGATCGCCCGCATCATGGAACCGGTGGCACGGCCCATGCCGCTTTATGCCAAGCGCCCGCAGGTGGTGCTGGTGGTGGGCGTCAACGGTTCGGGCAAGACCACCACCATCGGCAAGCTTGCCAGCCAGTTCAAGGCGGCGGGCAAATCGGTGGTGATCGCCGCCGGTGACACGTTCCGCGCCGCCGCCGTCGAGCAATTGCAGGTCTGGGGCGACCGCGCCGGCGTGCCGGTGATGACCGCGCCCGAGGGCTCGGACCCCGCGAGCCTTGCCTTTGACGCCATGACGCGGGCCGAGGCCGAGGGCGCGGACCTCCTGATGATCGACACGGCGGGGCGCTTGCAGAACCGCGCCGACCTGATGGAGGAACTGGCCAAGATCGTCCGCGTGATCCGCAAGAAAGACCCGGATGCGCCGCACAACACGCTTCTGGTGCTCGACGCCACCACCGGGCAGAACGCGCTCTCCCAAGTCGAGATTTTCCGCAAGATCGCCGATGTCACCGGGCTGGTGATGACCAAGCTCGACGGCACCGCGCGCGGCGGGGTTCTGGTGGCGCTGGCCGACCGCTTCGGCCTGCCCATCCATGCCATCGGCGTGGGCGAGCAGATCGACGATCTGGCCCCGTTCGACCCCGAGGAGTTCGCCGCCGCGCTCACCGGGCTCGAGGCCGAATGACCGCAGCTTCATCTTGCCGGAAATATTCCGGGGGGGTTGGGGGGCTGGCCCCCCAATTCAACATGCGGCCTAGGGGGCTGCGCGCCCGATGAGCGCCTGGCTTCTCTCGCTCGAAGGCACCGCAGCGGGCGCGCAGCTTGCCACCGCGCTGGCGCTCATGGCCGCGTTCCTGCACGCCGTCTTCGGCGCGCTGCAAAAGGGGCGGCACGATCCGTGGCTGAGCCGGGGCGCGATCGACGCCAGCTACTCCATGATGGCCGCCCCCTTCGCACTCTTTGTCGTGCCCTGGCCCGAGCCGCATATGTGGCCCATCTTCGCGGGCGCGGTGGTGATCCATATCGGCTACAAGGTGTTGCAGGCGATGGCCTATTCGCGCGGGGCCTATACGGTGGTCTATCCCATCGTGCGCGGCACCGGGCCGCTGTTTGCGGTGATCGGGGCGTGGCTGATCTTTGGCGAGCGGTTCGCGGGGCTGCAATGGCTGGGGCTGGCGGTGCTGCTGGCGGGGATTTTCGGGCTGGCGGCCTACAACCTGCGCTTTTACCCGCTGCAACGCGACACGCTGCGCATGGCGCTTGGGCTGGCGGTGGCGACGGGGCTGTTCGTGGCGCTCTACACCACCTATGACGCCTATGGCATCCGCGCCAGCGCCGACCCGTTCACCTTTCTGGCGTGGTTCTTCATGCTCGACGGGCTGTCGATCCTGCCCATTGCCGTGGCCCGCTGGCGCGCCATGCCGGTGCGGCCCGCGCCGGGGCCGCTTGCCCTGCGCGGGGTGATGGGCGGGCTGGTGGCGTTTCTGTCTTTCGGCTCGATCATGCTCGCCACCCGCCTCGACAAGGTGGGCGAGGCCGCCGTTCTGCGCGAGACCTCGACGGTCTTTGCCGCGCTCATCGGCTGGCTGGTGCTCAAGGAAACCGTGGGGCCGCGCCGCATCGCCCTTATGGGGTTGATCGCGGCGGGCGCGGTGATAGTTGAATTTGGCGGCTGAGAAAGGACATCGCATGACCGAGACCCAAGCCCCGAAATGGGCCAAACCGGCGTTGGAATTCGGCCCGATCCTCGGGTTTTTCGCGGCCTATCTCTGGCTCAAGGATCACACGTTTGTGATTGGCGGCACCGAATATGCCGGGTTCATCGTGGTCACCGCCGGGTTCATCCCCGTCTTTCTGCTGTCGATGGCCGCGCTGTGGCGGCTCACCGGGCATCTGAGCCGGATGCAGGCGGTGACGGCGGTGCTGATCGTGGTTTTCGGCGGGTTGTCGGTCTGGTTCAATGATCCGCGTTTCTTCAAGATGAAGCCGACGATGATCTACCTGCTGTTCGGCGGCGTGCTGGGGATCGGGCTTTTGCGCGGGCAATCGTGGCTGCAATCGGTGATGGAGGGCGCGATGCCGCTGACCGACCGGGGCTGGATGATCCTGACGCGGCGGCTGATGCTGTTCTTCTTCGGGTTGGCGGTGCTGAACGAGGCGATCTGGCGCACGCAGACCGAGGAAATCTGGGTCTATTTCAAGACGTTCGGCCTGACGGCGGCGATCTTCGTGTTCTTCATGACGCAGGGGCGGCTTTTCAAGGAGCACGGGCTGCCCGAGGATGACAAGGGGTGATCGGGACATTGTTGCTTTGAATTGAGCTGCGCAGTGCCCGTCCGCCGGGTGGGCGCTGTGACAGATTTGACTGGCACTTTATGCCCGCCAAGTACATCCGCGTTCACAAGAAACTGCACCGTTGCAGAAGCGCCCGCCCGAGGGGGCGGACGGGCGCTGCGCGGCGGCGCGTTCCGCGCCTTTGTTCCGCGCAAGAGGGCCAAGCATCAATCGCCCCTCCCCCTGCCCCTACCCCCGCACCGCTCCATCGCCGGTCACCAGATATTTGAAGCTGGTCAGTTGCTCGGCCCCCACCGGCCCGCGCGCGTGCATCTTGCCGGTGGCGATGCCGATCTCCGCGCCCATGCCGAATTCGCCCCCATCGGCGAATTGCGTTGAGGCATTGTGCATCAGGATCGCACTGTCGAGCCGGGCAAAGAACCCCGCCACCGCCGCCGCATCTTCGGTCACGATGCAATCGGTGTGGTTCGAGCCATAGCGCCGGATATGGGCAATCGCCGCGTCAAGATCATCGACCACCTTTGCCGCAATAATGCTGTCGAGATATTCGCGTCCCCAATCCTCCTCGGCGGCAGGCACCACGCCGGGGATCGCCTGAAGCGCGGCATCGCCGCGCACCTCGACGCCCGCGTCGATCAGCGCGCGGATGACGCCCTGCCCGATGGTGTCGGCGATGTCGCGGTGGATCAGCAGGCATTCGGCGGCCCCGCAAATCCCGGTGCGCCGGGTCTTGGCGTTGAGCACCACCTTCAATGCCTTTTCCGGGTCGGCCTCGGCGTCGAGATAGATATGCACGATGCCTTCGAGATGGGCGAATACCGGCACCCGCGCCTCGGCCTGCACAAGGCCCACAAGCCCCTTGCCGCCGCGCGGCACGATCACGTCGATATGCTCGGTCATGCCCAGCATGAGCCCGACCGCCGCGCGGTCGCGCACCGGCACAAGCTGGATCGCGTCCTCGGGCAGACCAGTGGCGCGCAGCCCCTCGACAAGGCAGGCATGGATCGCGCGCGACGAGTGAAAGCTCTCCGATCCGCCGCGCAGGATTACCGCATTGCCCGATTTCAGGCACAGCGCGCCCGCATCCGCGGTGACATTGGGGCGGCTTTCATAGATCACGCCGATCACGCCCAAAGGCGTGCGCACCCGGCGGATATGCAGGCCCGAGGGCCGATCCCATTCGGCGATGACCTGCCCCACGGGGTCGTCCTGTGCGGCGACCGCGCGCAGCCCCGCGATGATTCCGTCGATCCGCCCCGCATCGAGCGCGAGCCGGTCGAGCATGGCGGGCGTCAGCCCCTTGTCGCGCGCGGCCTTCGTGTCCTGCGCATTGGCGGCAAGGATCGTGCCGCGCGCGCGCGCGACGGCATCGGCGGCGGCCTCGAGCGCCGCGCGCTTCGTCTCGGGCGCGGCAATGGCAAGCTCTGCCGCCGCCGCGCGGGCCCGCGCGCCGATCTCTGCCATGAGGGCGGGAATGTCGTGGATATCGGTCATCTGTGCTGCCTTGCGCTGGTCTGCCCGCTCTATATCGCAGCGCCGCCGCGTGCAACGCCGCACCGTATCACGGTAGCGGTGCCACGCTGAGCGGCCGCGCCCAGCCCGCCACCGGCCCGCCCTCGCCCTCGGGGCGCGCCAGCAGAACCTGCGCGTGAAAATGCCCGGTGGTCTCGACGCTCTCGGTCTCATGCCCCGCCGCGCGGGCATTGGCGATGGCGCGGGCCTGCTCGTCCGCACCTTCAAAGCGGCGATGGATGAAGGGCGGCACCGGCAGCCGCTCCTGCACCATGCCATGCGCGCGCAACACCTCCTCGGCCCGCGCCCGCTCGTTGCCGCGAATGGGCGAGGTCATGATCCAGGGCTTGCGCGGCCCCGCCGCCGCAAGCAGCCGGTCGAGCGCATTCGGCATGAGCTGCGCCACCGAGCCACATTCCACGATCATATCCACCTGTCCCAGCGCGGCGGCAAGCGCGGGCGACGGCGCGGCGGTTTCCAGATCCTCGGAGAAACCCTCGTCGAACAGCCCCACGGCACGACCATAGGCCACCGCGTTGGGCATGATATCGAGCCCGGTCACATGCAGCGGCGGCGCGTGACGCGGCAGGCCCGCCAGCCAGTCGCGATCCCGCGCAATCACCTCACCGGACGTCGCATGATCGAACTCCGGCGCACGGTAGCGCGCGAACACATCGCCAAGCGTCACGTCATGGCGCATCAGAAGCGCGACAATGCCATAGCTCGACGCGAAATCGAGGATGCGCGGCGCGGGGATCGCGCGCGCGCGGCACAGCGCGTCAAGCCCCGCGCGGAACGCCGCCACCGCGTGATGCTGGTTGCGGTATCCCAGCGCGTCCATCATGCGGAAATAGGCCCGGCAATCGGGCTGGTCATAGGTGTCATCAAAGATGGTGACAAAGGCGTCGCCTTTGGGCGTGTCGGACATGGCGCGGCTCCGTTATCGCGGGCGGGTTGCGGCCAAGCTGCGCGCAAGGCCGCGAAAATACAAGCGTTCTAGGCACTTCCTGACACCCGGCGCACGGCGGCGTGATGCCTCATCGCCCGGCGCGGGCACACATGACACGATGTTGCGCGGTGCTTGACCGAATGTGAACACCCGTGCGGCATCGTCATTTGCACGCAAGACGTGCGCCTCGCATACTCGGCACACCCTTTTCAAGGTCCAGAGGATTCCGCCATCATGGCCCATGCCAGCACCCCGACCCTGACCGACAATTCGCGCCTCATGATGGGGGCGGGGCTTGCCTGGCTCGCGGTGGTGATCTTTGCCGCCGGCAATTCCATCGTCTCGCTTCTGGCCGAGATCGGGATGGAAAACCGGGTGATGGGGCGCAATGTCATCACCTATTGCAATCTGCTTTTCGTCGGCTCGCTGCTGTCGATCGTGCCGATGGGGTTCATGTTCTGGCGCGACTGGACGATGGAAAACCTGCGCAAGCTCAAGCGCAAGCACTGGGCGATCCTGACTCTCTCGGCGTTTTTGTCGTCGGCGCTAACGCCGGGCCTCTTTTTCTATGCGCTGGAAAAGACCACGGTGACCAACGTGGTCCTGATGGGCCGGATCGAGCCGCCGCTCTTCCTGCTCGCCGCCTGGCTCATCCTGCGCGAGGAGTTCGAACCCTGGGCCTTTGTCGCCGGTCTCATCGCGCTTGTCGGCGCGGTGGTGATGCTGTGGATGAATGGCGGCGGCGGGTTCGAGATCGGCAAGGGCGAGATCGGCGCGCTTCTGGCAACGCTGTCCTATATCGCCTCGACGCTGGTCGCGCGCGCCGGGCTGCGCGGCATCCCGCTGGGGATTTACGCGATCTACCGCACGGTTTTGGGCACGATCTTCTACTTCTTCCTCGCGATCTACCTGTTCGGGGCGGATCACTTCCGCGACGTGTTTCACCCACTGGTGTGGGAATATGTCTGGATCTACGCGGTCATCGTGGTGCTTGGCGGGCAATTCGCCTGGGCGCTGGCGCTGAAACATGCGCGCTCGGGCGATGTGTCGCTGGCCACATCGTTTTCGCCGGTCGCTGGCATCGTGATCGCGATGGTGCTTCTGGGCGAAAACCCCGGCCCCGGCCTGCTGCCGGGCGGCGCGATCATCCTCGCGGCCATCGCGCTGGGGCAATACGGGCGCAACCGCTCGCGCCGGATGCGCGAGGATTGCGTCACGAAAAGACAGGCCGCCGAGCGCGCGCTGGAGCATGAGGGCGAGGTGAATTTCAAGGGTGCCTGAGGGCCGCGCTGCGCATCCACAAGCGCCAAGCGGCACCCCGGAGCGCCGACCCTGCCACCGCGCGCCGGTGGTGGGTTGCCCCCCACCCGGCCCCGCAAGCGCGTTATCAATCGGGAATTATGGTGCTGCTGGACAGGATTGAACTGTCGACCTCTCCCTTACCAAGAGGCGGGCCGCCAGTTTCCCGAGGTATCCGCAGGGCTCCGCGCATCGCCTAAATATCTTTATTTGCAGGCACTTGTCGTCTATAGTCGGCTCCGGTGGTATCGGCCCGTAAAGCCGAATAGCCCCCTGATCCGTTACCCCGACGTTACCCCGGGAGGTGCTCTGTGAAGAAGAAGCTGACTGAAATGGCCGTGTCCAAGATCACGCCCGAGGCCGGGCGGCGGCTGGAGGTGTTCGACACCCTGACACCCGGCCTCGCCCTGCGCGTCACCGAGGGCGGCAAGAAGAGCTGGTCCGTGATGTATCGGGTCGCGGGCCGGGGGACCGGCGGAAATCGGGGGCCGCTGCGCCGAATGACCCTCGGGGCCTATCCCCTGATCGACCTGCGGGCCGCACGGGAGCGGGCGCGGGCTGCAATCGACCTAGCCGACCGGGGCGACGATCCCGCCGACAAGCGCCGTGATGAGGCCCGGGCGAAGGGTGAGCGGGTGTTCGAGGTGATCTGCGCTCGGTTCATAGAGCTTCACGCGAAGGCCCACACCCAGAAGTGGCGGGACACCGAGCGGCTGCTCAAAACCTTCGCGGTCCCGGCGTGGAAGGGGAAGCCCATCGACACCATCGACCGGGCGGCGGCGCATGAGCTGCTGGACGACATTGCGATGGAGCACGGGACAGGCGCGGCGCGCGAGGTGCGCAAGCACGTCACCAAGCTGTTCAATTGGGCGGTGGACAGGGGCCTGTTGGCCGCGAGCCCGGTTGCCGGGATGCGCCGCCCCGAGCTGGGCTACACGCCCCGAGAGCGGGTGCTGTCCATGGACGAATTGAAGGCGGTTTGGGCGGCGGCGGATGACATGGGCTACCCGTTCGGGCCGATGGTGAAACTCCTGATCCTGACCGCGCAGCGCCGGGCGGAGGTTGCCAACCTTGAGCGCGGCTGGCTGCTGTGCGACCAACAGGCATTCGAGGTCCCGGCCAGCCACTACAAGACCGACCGCCCGCAAGTGGTGCCGCTGTCGGCACCGGCGCTGGCGATTGTCGAGGCTCTGCCCAAGTGGAACGGCGGCACATTCATGCTGTCCACCACGGCGGGCAAGCGGCCCGTCTCGGGCTTCTCCAAGGCCAAGGCTCGGCTGGACCGGCTGTCGGGAGTCGAGGGCTGGACGCTGCATGACCTCCGCCGGTCTGCCGCCACGCACATGGCGCGCCTCGGGGTGGCGCAGGAACACATCGAGCGTGTCTTGGGCCATGCGATTGAGGGCGTGGCCGGGACCTACAACCGATACAGCTACTTGCCGGAAAAGCGGGCGGCGCTGGACGCATGGGGGCGGGAATGGACCTGATGCCGAAGATCACCCGCGCCGATGTGCTGCGCGCCCGTCAGGCGTTCCGCGCCGTGGCTGAAATCCCCGAGTGGGAGCGCATCGCCCGCGACACGTTCGGGGATGCCGAGGTTGACGCGCCCCACTCCACGGCCCGGCCCGCCGCGAAGATCGCGGCCATCTGGGCGAAGATGGACCCGGCGGAGCGCAGCGAGTTTCACCGTGTCCTAGCCGCACAGGTGGGTGAGACCACGGACACGCTGCCCGTGGACGTTGGCGCGGCTGCCCTTGAGATTGTCGAGGGGGCCAAGGGCCGCGCCGGTGCGCCGCGCGAGGTCCCCGGCCTGCGCGAGGCGGTGCACGAGCTGGTGCGCTGTTGGGATGAGCGCGGCGGGCCTGTCGAAATCGGCAACTACCACCGGACGGGCAGCGAGTGGCAGGCATCGCCGCTCCTCGTGTTCACATCGACCGGGGTGCGCCGTGCGGTCCCGTTCCGGTTCCGGGGCTTCACGCCCGAGGCGCGGCAGGAGCTGGCACAGAAGGAGGTCTATGCGCAGCTCAGGGCGTTACGCAAATCAGGCCTGATTTAGGCCCTGATTCGCGCGACCGACTTCTGCGGGCATCCCGCCGAATATCCCCCGAGATGAAGCCATATCCGGGGATAAGCCGATGCCTGAGAGCGACACACTGCTGACCATTGAGGAGGTTGCCGAGCGCACCCGCCTCTCCAAGCCCACAATCTACAAGCTGATCCGACAGGGGGACTTCCCCCGCCAGCTCCGCCTCTGCGCCAACAAGGTCGCGTGGCTTGAGCGCGAAGTCAGCGCATGGGTCGCGGCCCGTGCCGAGGCGAGGGCTGCCGAATGAGCGGGGGGAACGAGAAACGCCCCCCGCTGGGGACGGGGGACGCAGGAGAAGACCGGGCAGGTCATCAGAACATCATCAACGCGGACAGTATAACGCCGGATGCTGACGGGGTAGACCGAAATTCGTTGTTGTCCGCCGCACAGGGATACCTTGCGCGAGGCATGACGCCGATCCGGCTTGGCCCCAAGGCAAAGAAGCCGCTCGGCAAGCACGACGCCAACACCATAACCGCAGACAACGCGGCGCGGCTGATCGACCATGGCGGCTACAACCTCGGGCTCCGCCTCGGGCCGGATCACGGCGGGCTGGTGGACTTCGACCTTGACTGGCCGGAGGCGCGGCGGCTCGGGGGCCTGCTGCTGGATCGCTTCGCCCGGTTCGGGCGCGAGGGCGCGCGCGGCTCGCACTACCTGCTGCGCGGCGCTAATGCGGTGGCGTCCAAGAAGTTCGACATGCCGGAGTTGAAGGGCATGGAGGGCCTGCCGGAGGAACACGCCGTGTGCGTCTTGGAGGTGAGGGCGAACGGCCACACGATGGCCCCGCCTTCGATCCACCCGAGCGGCGAGGCCGTGACGTGGGAGCGCGACAGTGCCTTGCTTGAGGACACGGCCAAGGGCATCTACCAGCGGGCCGGGCTGCTGGCGTTCCTGTCGGTGGTGGCGCGCTTTTACCCCGCGCAGGGCTCGCGCGACGACTTCTGCATGGCGCTCGCGGGCGCGCTGCTGTCGGCTGGCCTATCGCCCGAGGAGGCGGACAGGTGCATCGTTGCGGTGGCCGAGGTGGCAGGCGACGAGGAGGCGGGCAAGCGCCGCAAGGCAGGCCAGACCGCCGCCAAGGTTGAGGCAGGCGAGCCTGCGACGGGCATCCCGCGCGTGGTCGAGATGCTGGACCTGCCCGAGGCTGTCGGCAAGCGGTTCCGGCTCTGGCTGGGCATCGCCGCGCGCGAGGATGGGCGCATCCGGGTGGAGTTGTCCGAAAACCGGCTGCACGAGACACAGGACGCGGCGGAGGCCGCGATGCTCAGCGCTGGGTTGCCGATCTACCAGCAGATGGGGCGGCTGGTCCGCGCCGTCAGGCTTGACGCCTCCGAGGCCGAGGACGATGGCGGCATCTTGCGGCGCGAGGGCGCGCTTGTGGTGCGCGACGTGCAGCCCCACTCGCTGCGTGACCTGATGACCCGCGTTGCCAACTTCGTGAAGGTGGTCGAGACCAAGGAAGGCACCGAAGACAAGCCTGTCGGCCCGCCCGTGTCGCTGTCGCTCGCCTACATCCAGCGGGTGCGCGAGGGCGGCGGGCGGCTGCCGGTCCTGCGCGGGATTGTTGAGTGCCCGACGCTCCGACCTGACGGGACCGTGCTTGCGCAGGAGGGGTATGATGCGGCATCCGGGTTGATCCTGGACACCGGCGGCGCGGCTTTCGACTCGGTGCCTGACGCGCCGACGCTCATTGATGCGGTTGCCGCGCTGGGGAAGCTCAAGTGGATCATCAAGGGTTTCCCCTTTGTGGAAAATGAAGAGGGCCGCTCGCCGTCGCGTTCGGTAGCCCTGTCCGCGATGCTGACGGCGGTTTGCCGCCGATCCCTTCGCACGGCCCCGATGCACGGTTTCACAGCCCCGACCATGGGCACCGGAAAAAGCCTGCTCACAGACACGGTTGCAATGCTGGCGATGGGCCGGGCCGCGACCGTCTTGAACCAATCGGGCGACGGGGACGGGGAGGAGGAGCGCAAGCGGCTGATGTCGGTCCTGATGCAGGGCGACCCCGTGGTGGTGATCGACAACGTGGACCGGCCTATGGGAGGGGCGCGCATGTGTTCGATCCTGACGCAGGAGACTTGGCAGGATCGGATGCTGGGCGGCAACGACCAAGGCCACGTCTCGACGCGGACGCTGTGGCTGGCCAACGGCAACAATCTTGAATTCCGCGAGGATATGAGTCGCCGCGCGATTCTCTGCACGATGGACGCCGGGGTGGAGCGGCCCGCCGAGCGCGCCTTTGATGTCGATCTCAAATTGGAGGTGCCGAGGCGGCGGCACGAACTGGTCCCGGCGGCTCTGACGGTGCTGCGCGCATTCGTGGTGGCCGGACGGCCCGGTCTCGACAAGCTGATCCCCTTCGGCGGCTTCGAGGATTGGTCGAATCTCGTGCGCGGCGCGCTGGTCTGGGCGGGCGAACCCGATCCACATGAAACGCAGGCCGATGTCGCCGCTGTGGATTCAGTCCGCGAGGAGCTGTCGAGCCTGATCGAGGCATGGGAACAAGCCATCGGTGTCGGCGTGGTGCTGACGGCGGGCGATCTCGTGCGACGGGCTGCCGAGGAGGCCGCAAGCGGCCCCGGGCGCGACGGGCTGATGCTGGCGCTTGAGGCGGCCTGCCCGAAGGGCGCGAGCCCGAAGAAGGTGGCTTGGTATCTCAAGAAGGTGAAGGGCCGGATCGTGCGTGGCCGCCGGATTGTTGCCCTCCACGGCGAGAACAACACCCTCGCCTATCGTCTGATGCGGGTAGAGTGATGGTCGCCGGGCATCCAGGGCTTTCGGGGCTTTCTTTTTCCCCGCCGCGCGCGCCGATGCTTTTGAAGCGTATCCGGGGGGCTCTGCCGGGCTCCACGACTTACGGATACCGGGATTTACTGTTCCCCTCTGTGAATTTTTCGCGCGGGAGAGAAAGAAGCCCTGAAAACCCTGAATGCCCTGACATGGCAGTTCCCCCATTGGTGAAACACTGAAACCCGCGTTGTGCGCCGTTCCTAAAAGGCCACGCCCGATCCCGTTGCCTGCGCCGCCTGATCCGCGATCCGCCGCGCCGATCCCCTTTGTCTGATCTTGCTGGGCAATGGCCACCCCGCAAAGGTCGCGCGATCTTGCCGCCGGAAAGCCCATATTCGCGGGCATTTATCCCCGCCCCGAAGGCCACCCCCGGACCGACCGGCACAGGGTGCTTTCCGATAGACGGCCCAACTGTGTTCGCGGTATGTTCTACCTATGGTTGAGCAAAGAAATGGAGCAACAACAATGGACTGTCCGAAAACACCCCCGCGCCGTGCCGCGATCTATGCCCGGGTATCGACCGGCGAACAGACGCCCGAAAACCAGCTTTTCCGCCTGCGAGAGGTGGCGGCGCGCGCGGGCTGGGCGGCTGTGTGCGAATATGTCGAGACGGCATCCGGGGCCAAGAGGGCGCGCCCGGCGCTGGACGCGATGATGAAGGACGCCGCGCGCCGCCGGTTCGACGTGGTGATGGCGTGGGACGTGTCGCGCCTCGGGCGGTCGCTGCGCGACCTCGTTGACCTGTTCGAGACGCTGCGCAGCGTCGGCTGCGATCTCTTTCTGGAACAGCAGGCGCTCGACACCTCGACCCCGGCGGGCCGCGCCCTGTTGCAGATGTCGGGCGTGTTTGCTGAGTTCGAGCGCGCAATGATCGTGGAACGCACGAAAGCCGGGATGGCGCGCGCCCGGGCGGCGGGCAAGCAGATCGGTCGCGCCCCGGCCTCTGACGCGCTGATCGACGCGATCCGCGCCCTGCGTGCGGGCGGCATGGGGATGGACCGGATCGCGCGCGACCTGAAATGCGGCAAGGGCCTGAGCCAGCGGGTGTGCCAAGAGTTCGACAAGGAGACGGCAGATGGATGAAGACAGGTTTGACGCGGTGGCGCGCCGGGTGTCGGACGGCACCCCCGGCGGTCCGGCCTACCGGATCGGTCGGCGCGGCTTGAAAGTGATCGAGGAACTGGCCGCGCGCGGCGTGGCCGAGGCGACGATGGCCAAGGCCCTGCGGATGGGCAAGGATGCCTTTCGTGCCGCCAAGCGCCGCGATCCTGCGGTGCAGGACGCCATCGACCGGGGCCGCGCGGTCGAGCACGACAAGCTGGTGGGCGTCCTGCATGATCTGGCGCTGGCGGGCCAGTATGTCCCGGCGATGTTCCTGTTGAAGGCCCGCCACGGATACCGCGAAGGCGAGCAGGCCGGGGCGAATGTGAACGTGAACATCGACACCGGCGGCGTTCTGGTGGTGCCGAACAAGATGACGATGGAGGAATTTCTTGAGGCCCAGCGACAGGCGGGTCTCTATGACAGCCCCCAGCGGCTCGACACCGTGGAGCGCATCCCCGGCCAGCGCGCGGTGCTGGATCCCGAGACGCGGCGGGGAGACTAGGTGCCCGAAGATCGCGCGGCGGTGTCGAACAACAACGAATACCGCTCTGCCGCCCCCGCAACCCAAGGTATAGTTGCACATCCGGGGCGATGGCGACCCTGACAGCGCAGTGGCAGCGCGTCGGCCCCCAAACTTTGAGAGGACCGACCGATGACCGCAACGCTTTCCCCTGACGACAATCCCCCGACCTTGCCCGCCGCTGGAACGCTCTTTGGCCTGCCCGAACTGGCCGAGGCCGTTGCCACCGCGACCCGGCTTGAAGAAAAGCACCGCGCCCTGATCGCCCGGCTTGAGGCCGCGATCCTGAAACAGGCGCAGGATGCCGCCGACAGCGCGCGCCGCGCGGGGTTCGGCAAGCTCGACGCGCAGAACGCCGGAAACAGGATGGCCGTAAAGGCCCGCAACGATGTGCGCGCCGTGTCTGATGATGATCGTTTCGCTATCCTGCGCCAGCTCGACGCGCTGGCCACGGGCCTGTCCGCGTCGGATGTGCTCTGGGCCTCGCCGGTGGTCGCGCTGGCCCGCGCCGGGATTGGCAGTGACAAGCGCACGAACCATATGGCGCAGCTTTCGGGCGCTGGCCCGGCGGAATTGCGCACGGCGGCTGCGCTGGCCGCCGCCACGCTCGACCGGGTTTTGGGGGCCAGTGTCGCGGCGCTGCTGGACCGGATGCCCGCAAAGCAGCGGATCGTGTCGCCGCAGGAACTGGCCGACCGCTTGATCGGTGACGATGTGCGACAGGCCCGCGCGGCCATCGCGGCGGTGAAGCAGGCGCACCAGCGCGCCTTGAATGCTGACCGCGAGTTTGCCTCTGGCCGCCGCAACGCCACGGCCCGGATCGCATCGGCGCTGGCCGACCGGGACGCCGCGAAGAACGCAGGCGCGGCGGTGGAGGCAGGGTGATGGATCTGGTCTGGTCGCAGCGGATCGCAGAGGCATACCCCAGCCTTTTCCCGCGCCGCCTTCGGCAGGCCCATATGGCGCTGATCTCCTGGGCCGAGGAAGCCAACCCTGACGGCTGGCCCACACCCTCGGATGTGGAACGCTTCGCGCGGCTCTACGGTGTGCCGCGCGGCCCCCTCGGGGCCTTGGTCGGGATGTTGTCGCGTCAGCCGATGAATGACCGGCGGGTTGTCTGGGTCGATGCCGTGCGCAATCCTGACGCCGCCTATCCGCACCTGATCGCCCGCCACGACCACGCGGTGATCCGGGCCTTCGGATGGTTCTGCGCCACGACCGATCTGGGGTGGCTTCGGCTGCGCGAACCCATCCTGCATTGAACCCGTGAGGGAACGGCGGCGGGGGCCGCCGGGATGCCCAAGTCTTCTTGGGTCTGCTTGGGAACTACGGTGCCGATCGTGATACCCGGCTCAAGGGTGACCGAAGGTCAAACACGCGACCGGCCTACTCAGTTGCTCGACAGAACAATTAGAGCAGCGTCAAGCGCCAGCCGACAAGCGCGGGATGCCGCCTTCTCCTGCCAACCATCCTCTTTGTTCATTCCCCAGTCACAGATGCCCTTTACGATAATCCACTGCTTGCCTGCGTAATTGCTAGCACCTGCAACAGCATTGCCTTCCATTTCACCTGCGATTGCATCGGGAAACCTACTTCGAAGGCTCACAACGAAAGCCTCATCGTCAACAAGCTTCTGACCGGACAGCACTAGCCCTTCATAGCACTTCCAACTATCCGATGCGGTATTATCACGAGCAATTCGGGCCGCTTGAAGTAATCCAGCTCCGGCTGGCAATCTCTCTCCCCTCGGGGTAATGGCCCTACCAAGCCTTTCTGACTCGTAGTCTTGAACATGGCCCGAAATAATGACATCCCCAAGCTCTTGCTTGCCCTGTTCATACTTTGCTGGCTTAAGTCCAAAGCAAATACCAGCACTAATGATGTAGTCTGGTTGCAAGCTTGCGATAACAGGTGGCAATGTTCCACCAGCGCTATTAACTCCCATCGACCCTGCGCTGGTTCTGAGGTGAACAACTCTATCGCGAAGACCCCGACCAAACTCTTGAACGAACCCTGCTCCGGCCTTCAGTGGAGTCGTCCGCGAGAATCCACTTTCGTGAAGAGCAGAAAAAAGCGCGGCGTCTTCTGTGTCGGTCGCAGTCGTAATTAAGATAAGTCCAGCACTATACTCCGGCACGTATTCCCTCCACTTCTCAGAAAAAAGTCCGTTGCTCTTGGCGATTCGCTGCCCAAATTCCAAGAGTCTCTGGCTTGCGGCTATATAGAACTCCGAAAGCGTGCCAGAGGATAGAAGTGTGCCAACATCAAGTTCGCGCCTCAGGAACTGCATAACCAAGGCCCGCAATGCTTGTAGCGATCCGGGTAGGTTGACCTGTGACTTAACCGCATTCAGTGATGATTCGAGGAAGGCTTCTAGGTAATAGCCAAATCGCTGATGATCTTCGCTTGCATAACACGAACAAATATCCTCTAGGTCAAAGGCATCTAGCTTTCGTCGGCCCACGAGAAGAACAATCAACCCGTCCAGGAGGGGGAAATCAAATGCTGGAAACCCGTCAAAAATTTCGGTGAAGGGGAAGTCAGGAATACCGGTGCAAACTCGAAGTGAGCGTCTACCGGCATATTCTCCCATGTAGAGCGCGGAAATGATCCGCGAAGCCGCGTCGATTTGACCTTTCGTCAAACTGTGACTGCCTCGATTAGACTCAAGAAGATCGCGCGTGATAGCAAGGTTTTCTCTATGCAAAATCTTGTCTCTAACTGCGGGCAGTCCACTCTCGAAAGCAGACTGATCATGTGGATGCGCTCTCGACAAGTCAAAGGCAAATCTGCCGGGCTCATATGCAAGAAGTCTCTGCCCAAGGGCTCCAGTCATATCAAAGTCGTTTCGTGTGCCGAGTCTGACCCCTTCGAGTTCAGCGGCGCGTTCAAAGAAGAATGGATAGCGCTCTGGAATGTGTCCATAAAGCCTCTGTCTGCTGACAATAAAATCTTCAATGCTTGCGGCCTGACTAGTCGCATCAATCACCCGGGACTCAATTAGATTAAGGGTCAACCGAAAAAGGTGGGGTCGGGAACTACAATACTCTGTCAATTGAGAGATGTTCGCCGAGAATGTGTGTGGCAAGGCTATCGCCAGAGTTCTAAGAATGTTTACATCTACGCGGTCCGCCCTAACTCTGGCGGCAGACCTGCTCGCCTCTCTGTTTAAGAAGTCAAGAAAAACAGGTCCCGCTTTCAAGTTACACTCATATCTCTTGCTGAAGGATTCAGAATGTAAAGGCTTTCTGGATCGGTGATGACTTTTGGGAGGAGTTTTGTGGGGACCCAATCCGTTGCGTTATGCTCCATCCTGCGAACTGTTTCAGGTAGGCAGGAATACATTATTGAAACGTCGGCATTAGAGGAAAGAATGAAGCATTTGATTTCGTGGGAATAATAAGCCCGCTTGGCATCTAATAACCCTGATACCTGAAAAAACTGCAACTGCTCTGGTTTGTCCAGTTTTCCGCCTTCCAACCTAGACCGTCTTCCATCAACAAGTACTGGCAACAAGGTCCGAGCGGAGCTCGAAGTGGCTCCGGTTCCATCAGTCTCAAATAGATCAAGATCAAACTCGTCAAGAAACTTCCTTATGTGGAAAGATCGCTGCCCAGCAACTTGCGTAAAGTGAGTGTGGCTGCCCACTGTGTAGACGAACGTTTGGTCCCGCCAAGAAAGCGCGACCGAGGTGACGACTGGCACAAATGAATCCGGCGCTTCAAGCTGGTAGAAATATTGACCACTCAAAAGTGCAGCTTCGGCATTCTCCCATTTGCGGGGCTTTCTATGACTCTTGGCTATTTCTTCCGGCAGATAGAGAACTCGATAGGGATGTTCGGGCTTCACACGGGCCGCCCTTGGCCTTCTCAATTTGATGGCCCCGAAAATGGTTGACCTCTCCAAGAGGTCCCGCAGAAAGTAAGTCCCTATGGATGTCCTTATGAACCTCGATTTTGTCCTGTTTCGTATGATATCCTCTGCTATTCTGGCTTGAAGTGTTTTTACAACGGTTTCGTATCTATCATAGGGAAGCATCTGGTGATCGCTCGCAAGCTCAATAATTTGAGCGCCCGTTAGCGGGACTCCGCGAGCCGAGATCATTTTCTCGGCTAGTTCCAGATACCTACTTCCTTCCAAGGTCGTCTCTTCTTTGCTGCCGCCCCAAATAATGTGCGATTGTTCGCTCGTGCACAAGGGCGTTCGGATGATCAGCCCGGCTGTCCGTATAGCTCCGGTTGCGGAATGTCGCGGCGTGGGCGACATCGCAAGGAGGGCGTTGATAGATGGCCGCAGGTATCAAACGACTCGGGTTCTTCGTGATCCAGGGTAATGCGGGGTAACTTGTCGCGCCCCTGACGGTCCCAGCCTAGTTGTTTGATTTTATTTGGAGTTATGGTGCTGCTGGACAGGATTGAACTGTCGACCTCTCCCTTACCAAGGGAGTGCTCTACCACTGAGCTACAGCAGCCCGCTGTTTTCCAGATAGTTACCCCGGACGTTACCCCAAAGCAAGCGGGCTCTGGAAAAGCCCTTTAGTTTCATCCGCCTTGGCCCGCAGAGCTGCCCCTTACCAAGGGAGTGCTCTACCACTGAGCTACAGCAGCAGCATGTGGCGGGCTGATTAGACGCTTCTCCGCCCCCGTGCAAGGGGTAACTGGACGCTATTTCGCACCTCCTGTAAGAGGGGCGGCATGAGCGACGAACCGACATCCAAACCCCGCAAACCCGCGCCGTCAGAGCGCGGCGACCGGCTCAAGGCGGCCCTCAAGGCCAACTTGGCGCGGCGCAAGGCGCAGGCGCAGGCGCGCGACGCTGACCGCGACGAGACCGGGCATGACACAAGAAACGAGGATTAGAGCAGAATGGATTCCATCATCGTCACGGGCAATGGCCCCCTTCACGGGCAGATCCCGATCGCGGGGGCCAAGAATGCCTGCCTCACGCTGATGCCCGCCACGCTTCTGAGCGAGGAACCGCTGACGCTGACCAACGCGCCGCGGCTGTCGGATATCCGCACCATGACCACGCTATTGGAATCGCTCGGGGCCGAGGTGGCGGCGATGCAAGGCGGGCAGGTTCTGGCGCTGTCGTCGCATGGCCTCACCAACCACCGGGCCGATTATGACATCGTGCGCAAGATGCGCGCCTCGATCCTCGTGCTCGGGCCAATGCTCGCGCGCGACGGTCACGCGGTGGTGTCGCTTCCGGGCGGTTGTGCCATCGGCGCGCGGCCCGTCGATCTGCACCTCAAGGCGCTGGAGGCGATGGGGGCAGAGCTTGAACTGAAAGAGGGCTATGTTCATGCCCGCGCCCCCGGCGGATTGCGCGGCGGCACGGTCGAATTTCCCTTCGTCTCGGTCGGGGCCACGGAAAACGCGCTCATGGCCGCGACGCTGGCGCGTGGCACCACCGTCATCAGGAACGCCGCGCGCGAGCCGGAAATCGTCGATCTCGCGCAATGCCTGCGCAAGATGGGCGCGCAGATCGAGGGCGAGGGCACCGGCACGATCACCATTCAGGGCGTGGACCGCCTCGGCGGGGCAACCCACGCGGTGGTGCCCGACCGGATCGAGCTTGGCACCTATATGCTGGCACCCGCGATCTGCGGCGGCGAGGTGACCTGCCTTGGCGGGCGGATCGAGCTGCTCGAGGCGTTCTGCGAACGGCTCGATGCGGCAGGCGTCTCGGTCACGCAGACCGAGGCGGGCCTCACCGTCGCGCGCAAAAATGGCCGCGTGCGCGCCGTCGATGTGGTGACAGCGCCGTTTCCCGGCTTTCCGACCGATCTTCAGGCGCAGATGATGGCGCTGCTGGCCACCGCCGACGGGGTATCGGTGCTCGAGGAACGCATCTTTGAGAACCGCTTCATGCACGCGCCGGAACTGATGCGCATGGGGGCAAAAATCGACGTGCAGGGCGGCACCGCCACCGTCACCGGGGTGGATCACCTCAAGGGCGCGCCGGTGATGGCCACGGATCTGCGCGCCTCTGTCTCGCTCATCCTTGCGGGGCTGGCGGCGGAGGGCGAAACCACCGTCAGCCGCGTTTACCACCTTGATCGCGGCTATGAGAGCGTCGAGGAAAAGTTGCGCGGCGTAGGCGCGAAAATCGAGAGGATCACCGGCCAATGACCGAAGATGCCAGATTCGAGGACGGGCGCGAAACCCCGCTCAACCTCGCCGCCTTTGACCCCGATGACCTCGCGGTGATCTCGGCGCTGGCGCAGGACGCGGTGTTTCCCGCCACCGAGATGCGCTGGCAACAGCGCCGCCACCGGTTCGCGCTCCTGCTCAACCGCTTCCGCTGGGAGGATGCGGGCCGCGACCGCCACGGGCCGGAGCGCGCGCAATCGCTTCTTGTGGTGGATAACGTGCTCGGCGTGGCCAGCCTCGGGCTTGACCGCGACGACCCCGACACGGTGCTGTCGCTGCTGTCGGTCACGTTCGAGCCGGGAGAGGAGGGGGCGGGCCACCTGATCCTGACGCTGGCGGGCGATGGCGCGATCCGGTTAGAGATCGAGGCGCTCGAGGTCACGCTGCGCGATGTCACCCGCCCCTACCGCGCCCCCTCGGGCAAGGTGCCGCAGCACGACCTCTGATGGCTTCCGGGGCTTGAGCCTTGCCCGTGCCCCCGCTATCTCGCTGCCCAAAGGAGCCGCCCCATGCCCATCACGCTCGACGCGACCCAACCCGATTTCGAGGCGCAATTCACCGCGCTGCTCTCGGCCAAGCGCGAGGACAGCCCCGACGTGGACGAGATCGTGGCAGGGATCATCGCCGATGTGCGCGCGCGCGGTGATGCGGCCCTGATCGCGCTGACCGAGCGGTTCGACGGGGTGACGCTCACACCCGAAACGCTGCGGTTTTCAGAGGCAGAGATCGACACGCTGATCGCGCAGGTGCCGCAGGCAGAGCGCGACGCGCTCGACCTCGCCGCCGCGCGCGTCCGCGCCTATCACGCCCGCCAGATGCCCGAGGATGCAAGCTGGACCGAGGAGAACGGCGCGATGCTGGGCTGGCGCTGGGGGCCGGTCTCAGCAGCGGGGCTTTACGTGCCCGGCGGGCTGGCCTCCTACCCGTCCTCGGTGCTGATGAACGCCATTCCCGCCAAGGTGGCGGGGGTGGGCCGCCTCGCCGTCACCGTGCCCACGCCCGCAGGCGTGGCCAACCCGCTGGTGCTGCTGGCGGCGCGGATATCTGGGGTGGATGAGGTTTACCGCGTGGGCGGCGCGCAGGCCATCGCGGCGCTGGCCTACGGGACCGAGAGCATCGCGCCGGTGGACAAGATCACCGGGCCGGGCAACGCCTTTGTCGCCGCCGCCAAGCGGCGGGTGTTCGGCCGCGTGGGGATCGACATGATCGCCGGGCCGTCCGAAATACTGGTGATTGCCGACAAGGGGCAGAATCCCGACTGGATCGCGCTCGACATGCTCAGCCAGGCCGAGCATGACGAGAGCGCGCAGGCCATCCTGATCACCGATGATGCGGGGCTGGCGCGCGACGTGGCCGCCGCCATCGAGGCGCGGCTGGAAACGCTGGAGCGACGCGCCATCGCCGGGGCAAGCTGGCGCGATTACGGTGCCATCATCACCGTGCCCGATCTTGCCACCGCCGCGCGGCTGTCCAATCGCGTGGCCCCCGAACATCTGGAATTATGCGTGGCCGACCCCGACGCGCTCAGCCAGCAGATCATCCATGCCGGGGCGATATTTCTGGGCGCATGGACGCCCGAGGCCATCGGCGATTACGTCGGCGGGCCGAACCATGTGCTGCCTACGGCGCGCTCGGCGCGGTTCTCGTCAGGCCTTTCTGTGATGGATTTCCTCAAGCGCACCACGCTGGCGAAAATGACCCCCGAGGCGCTCGCCGCCATCGGCCCTGCCGCCGAGACGCTCGCGCGTGCCGAGAGCCTCGAGGCGCATGGCCTGTCGGTGCGGGCAAGATTGGACCATCTCAACCGGTGAGGGAGCCGCGCGTGTGCCCGTTCGCCGGGTGGGCGCTGCAACGGCAGTGGCGGGCGATTGATGGAGCAAAATACTTGAACGATTGTGAGGACTTCCACCTCGCAAAAGCGCCCGCCCGTCACGCCAAGGGCGTGCCGACTATGATCGGCGCACCTTCGGTGCGACGGGGCGGACGGGCGCTCGCGCGGCGGCGCGCAAGCGCGCCTTGAGTGCACGCGGGGGAAGGAGGGCGACTGTCCTCATCAGGCCACTGACGTCCCCCGTGCCGCATCGAACACGATGCGGCAGGTGGCGAACACTGGAAGCTATAGAGGTTTTGATAGGATCAGGGCGTTTGCAACGTCTGGGCTGAAGCCGCACTTTTTGTAGAACGACTGCGCCGTGATCGTGGTCTCGACCCGGCAGTGCCGAACCTCGTGCAAACGCAATTCCCCTTCCAATGCGGTCAGGATCGCTTTGCTGACGCCGGCAAAACGCGCATCCGGGTGAACATAGTTCAACAAAATATCTCCCGAAAGGGTTGCCATGCCAACGCCTACTACCCTGTCATCACGGCTGGCCACCAACACGATCGCATCGTCGCGCGCGATCCACTCGGCCCATGCATCCACGGTCTTGTTGGCTAGCCAAGCCTCGATTTCGCGCATATGACCCTGATGATCCGCCACGCATAGCTCAGTGATCGAGCGGTGCAGCGTCTCGACAGCGCCTGCCGCATCGGCCCTCGTTCCCCGCCTGACTTGAAACGCCATTCCACTCCCCATGTAACCAATCAGCATAACGCGCCGTTGATAGCCGCCACAAACGGTTAGCTCAAAAAAACCAGCACGCCCTGCCACTTGGATTGCCGCGCCAAAGTGCGGGTTCTGCTGTCGCGTTTTGCCGTATGAGCCTGCAACGAATACAGCGGTCCGCCGCCGATCCCTTCGGAATGAGCTCTTTCACCCATGCCGCACCCTCACTATAACGGCGCATGGCTCCGGGGGCATCCCGAGTCGCGGGGCTTTTCACGTCTGGGGCAACAGGATACCGGCGCAAATGTCGATTTTTGACAGAATCCCGAGCTTTTTCTCGTCGGACATGGCGATCGATCTCGGCACTGCCAACACACTCGTCTATGTCAAGGGGCGCGGCATCATCCTCAGCGAGCCGTCGGTCGTGGCCTATCACGTCAAGGACGGGGTCAAGCGCGTGCTCGCCGTGGGCGAGGATGCCAAGCTCATGCTGGGCCGCACCCCCGGCAGCATCGAGGCGATTCGCCCCATGCGCGAGGGCGTGATCGCCGATTTCGACACCGCCGAGGCGATGATCAAGCATTTCATCCGCAAGGTGCACAAACGCTCCACCTTCTCCAAGCCCAAGATAATCGTCTGCGTGCCCCACGGCGCCACCCCGGTGGAAAAGCGCGCGATCCGGCAATCGGTGCTGTCGGCGGGGGCGCGGCGCGCGGGGCTGATCGCGGAACCCATTGCGGCGGCCATCGGCGCAGGCATGCCGATCACCGATCCCACCGGCTCGATGGTCGTCGATATCGGCGGCGGCACCACCGAGGTGGCGGTGCTCTCGCTTGGCGATATCGTCTATGCGCGCTCGGTCCGGGTGGGCGGCGACCGCATGGACGAGGCGATCATCAACTACCTGCGTCGCCAGCAGAACCTTCTGGTGGGCGAATCCACCGCCGAGCGGATCAAGACCACCATCGGCACCGCGCGCATGCCCGATGACGGGCGCGGCACCTCGATCCGGGTGCGCGGGCGCGACCTCCTGAACGGCGTGCCCAAGGAAATCGAGGTCAGCCAGGCGCAGATCGCCGAGGCGCTGGCCGAACCGGTGCAGCAGATCACCGAAGCGGTGATGACGGCGCTCGAGACCACGCCGCCGGACCTTGCCGCCGATATCGTGGATCGCGGCGTGATGCTGACGGGCGGCGGCGCGCTTCTGGGTGATCTCGATCTGGCGCTGCGCGAGCAGACCGGGCTTGCCGTCTCGATCGCCGAGGATAGCCTCAACTGCGTGGCCTTGGGCACCGGCAAGGCGCTGGAATTCGAGAAGCAATTGCGCCACGCGATTGACTACGACAGCTAAGAGGCCCACCTTTTAACGCCAAAAGGGGTTGCCAGTGGCCAGCGACCGTGGACAAAGCGACGATTACCGGGGCCCTTTGCGGCGCCTTTTTCTCGGCGTGCTGGTGATCTGCCTCTTCGGCCTGTTCCTCGTGTGGCGCATCGACAGCCCCCGCGTGGAGCGGTTTCGTGCGCAGGTGGTGGACCGGGTCTTGCCGTCGATGGATTGGGCCATGGCCCCGGTCACCGGCGCGGTCAATATCCTGCGCGATTTCCAATCCTACCAGCGGATGTATCACAAGAACCAGGAACTGCGCCGCGAGTTGCAGCAGATGAAGGCCTGGCGCGAGGCGGCGCTGCAACTGGAGCAGGAAAACGCCCGCCTGCTCGATCTCAACAACGTGCAGCTCGATCCGCGGCTGACCTATGTCACCGGCGTGGTGATGGCCGATAGCGGCTCGCCGTTCCGGCAATCGGTGATCCTCAACGTGGGCGGGCGCGACGGCATCATGGAGGGCTGGGCGGCGATGGACGGGCTTGGCCTTGTCGGGCGCATCTCGGGGCTGGGGCGCAACACCGCGCGGGTGATCCTGCTTACCGACACGTCAAGCCGCGTGCCGGTGACGATTCAGCCCTCGGGGCAACGCGCGCTGGTGATCGGCGACAATTCCCCCGCGCCGATCCTCGATTTCATCGAAGACCCCGATCAGGTGCGCCCCGGCGACCGGGTGCTGAGCTCGGGCGATGGCGGGGTGTTCCCGGCGGGGCTGATGGTGGGGCAGGTGGTGGCCGATCCGGGAGGGCGGATGCGCGTGCGCATCGCCGCCGATTACGAGCGGCTCGAATTCCTGCGCGTGCTGCGCCGCTATGACCTGGAGCGCATCGAGACACCGGGCAGCCTGATCGCGCCCGAGACCGGGGCCGCCCCCGCGCGCGCCCTGCCGCAGGCGGCGGCGGAGGCCGGCAATGGCTGAACGCGGCGCGCTTCATCTCTGGCTCATGCAGGCGCTCTTTGCCGCGCTGGCGGGCGCGCTGATCTTTGCGCGGCTTTTGCCGCTCGAAACCTTGCCGCCGGGCTGGGCGGGGCCAGACCTGTTTGTTGCGCTGGCCTGCGCCTGGGCGGTGCGGCGGCCGGATTACGTGCCGCCGCTGCTGGTGGCGGGGCTGGCGCTGCTGATGGATTTGCTGTTCCAGCGCCCCCCCGGTCTTTGGGCGGCGCTCACGCTTATCGGTATCGAGGCGCTGCGCCGCCGCGCGCCCGCCTTGCGTGATCGCACCTTCCTTGCCGATTGGGCGGCGGTGGCGGGCACGCTGGTGGCGATGACGCTTGGTTATCGGCTGGTGCTGGGGGTGCTCTTTGTCGATCAGGCAGCGCTCGGGCTCAGCCTGACACGGCTCTTGTCGACGCTGGCCGCCTATCCGCTGGTGGCGGCGCTGTCGCATTTCATCCTCGGGGTGCGCAAGCGCGCCCCCGGCGATCTGGCGGTAGCGAGGTCGTTGACATGAGACGCCCCGCCCGCGACCGCGCCGAAAGCCAGCGCCGCCTGACCCGGCGCGCCCTCGTCATCGGCGGCGCACAGGTCGCCGTGCTTGGCACGCTCCTGTTTCGGATGCGCCATCTTCAGGTCGATCAGGCCGACGAATTCCGCCTTCTTGCCGATGAAAACCGTATCAACCTTCAGTTGATCGCCCCCGCCCGTGGCCGCATCTTTGATCGCGAGGGGCGCATCATCGCCGACAACGTGCCCAGCTACCGCATCACCATCACCCGCGAACAGGCGGGCGATGCCGACGAGGTGCTTGCCCGCCTTGCCCGGCTCATCACCCTCGAAGAGGGCACGCTGGAAAAGGCCCGGCGCGAATTGGCCGAGTTGCGCAGCGACACGCCCGTCACCGTGGCCGACCGCGTGGACTGGGCGGCGATCTCGCGCGTGGCCGTCAACGCCCCCGCCCTGCCCGGCGTCACCCCCGAGGTAGGGCTGTCGCGCCGCTATCCGCTCGGCGCGGCCTATGCCCATGCCATCGGCTATGTCGGCGCGGTCAGCGCGCGCGATATCGAGCGGCTCGACGCGCCCGAGGCGCTGTTGCGCCTGCCGCGCTTTCAGATTGGCAAGATCGGGCTTGAATCCCGGCTTGAGAACACGTTGCGCGGCAGTGCCGGCACGCGGCGCGTCGAGGTCAACGCCGCCGGGCGCATCATGCGCGAGCTGGAACGCGAGGAGGGCGTGCCCGGCGCGGATATCCAGATCACCTGCGACAACGCGATCCAGACCTATGCCCATGCGCGGCTGCGCGGCGAGGGGGCGGCGGCGGTGATGCTCGATTGCGAGAGCGGCGATATCCTCGCCTGCGCCTCAAGCCCCGGCTACGATCCCAACCTCTTCGTGCGCGGCATCTCGTCGGCCGATTACCGCGCGCTACTCGACGATCCGCTGCGGCCGCTGCCCAACAAGGCGGTGCAGGGCATCTACCCGCCCGGCTCTACCTTCAAGATGGTGACGGCGCTCGCGGCGCTCGATGCGGGCCTCGTCGATTTCAACGAAACCGTCTACTGCCCCGGCTTCAAGGAAATCAGCGGGCGGCGCTTTCACTGCTGGAAGCGCGGCGGGCACGGCAATGTCGATCTGCACCGCTCGCTGCGCGACAGTTGCGATGTCTATTACTACGACATGGCGATGCGCGTAGGCATCGAAGGCATTTCCGCGATGGCCGAACGGCTTGGCATCGGCGTGCAATTCGATCTGCCGATGACCAGCGTGGCACAGGGGCTTGCGCCCTCGCGGCAATGGAAACTGGCCAATCGCGGCCAGCCATGGATGGTCGGCGACAGCGCCAACACCTCTATCGGGCAGGGCTTCGTGCTGGCCTCGCCGCTGCAACTTGCGGTGATGACGGCGCGGCTTGCGACCTCGCGCGCCGTCATGCCGCGGCTGGTGAAATCCATCAACGGCGTTGATCAGCCCTCGGGCCGGGGCGAGTCGCTCGGCCTCAACGAAAACCACCTGCGCGAAGTCCGCCGCGGCATGTTCGCGGTTTCCAACAGCCCGCGCGGCACCGCCTATCGCGCCCACATCGCCGAGGAGACGATGCGCCTGGCAGGCAAGACCGGCACCAGCCAGGTGCGCAACATCTCCACCTCCGAGCGCGCGGATGGCGTGCGCGCCAACCGCGACCTGCCCCGCGACCAGCGCGACCACGCCCTTTTCGTCAGCTTCGCGCCCTTCGATGCGCCCCGCTACGCGCTGTCGGTGGTGGTCGAACATGGCGGCGGCGGCTCCACTGCTGCGGCCCCCATCGCGCGCGACATCATGCTTCAGGCGCTCTATGGCGGCGATCCGCCGCTCACCGCCTATCCCGCCACGGATCGCCCGCGCATCCGCACCCTGCAAGAAGAGATGCGCCGCGAACGCGACCGCACCAGCGCCGAGGCGCGCGACCGCGCATGAGCTATCTTGAACATACCGTCAAGACCGTCCCCACCGGCCCGCGCAAGATCCTGTATCTCAACTGGCCGCTGGCCATCCTTTTGACCACGGTCGCCGCCATCGGCTTTCTGATGCTCTATTCCGTAGCCGCAGGCACGCTCTCGACATGGGCAGAGCCGCAGATGAAACGCTTTGCCCTCGGCTTTGCCGCGATGATCGTGGTCGCGATGGTGCCGATCTGGTTCTGGCGCAACATCTCGCTCGTGGCCTATCTCGGCTCGCTGGCGCTGTTGATCGCGGTGGCGCTTATCGGCATCGAGGGCAAGGGCGCGCAACGCTGGCTCGATCTCGGCGTGATGCGCATCCAGCCCTCCGAACTGGCCAAGATCACCCTCGTGATGGTGCTCGCTGCCTATTACGACTGGCTGCCAATATCGCGGGTCTCCCGGCCGGTCTGGATAATGATCCCGCTCGCGCTCATCCTCGCGCCGGTGGCGCTCGTGCTGCGCCAGCCCGATCTCGGCACCTCGATCCTGCTGGTGCTCGGCGGCGGCGCGATGATGTTTCTTGCTGGCGTCCACTGGGCCTATTTCGCCACCGTGATCGCGCTCGGCGTGGGGGCCATCGCCGCCGTCTTCACCAGCCGGGGCACCGAATGGCAACTCCTTGAGAACTACCAGTATCGCCGCATCGACACCTTCCTGGACCCCGAAAGCGACCCGCTCGGCGCGGGCTATCACATCACCCAGTCCAAGATCGCCCTCGGCTCTGGCGGCTGGACGGGGCGCGGCTTCATGCAGGGCACGCAATCGCGGCTCAACTTCCTGCCCGAGAAACACACCGATTTCATCTTTGTCACCCTGGCCGAGGAATTCGGCTTCATCGGTGCGGTGTCTCTCCTGGGGATATACACGCTCATCCTCGTGTTCTGCGTGGCCACCGCGCTCAAGAACCGCGACCGCTTCTCGTCGCTCATGACGCTGGGGGTGGCGGTGGCCTTCTTTCTCTATTTCGCCATCAACATGGCGATGGTGATGGGGCTGATGCCGGTGGTCGGCGTGCCGCTCCCGCTGGTAAGCTATGGCGGCTCGGCGATGCTGGTGCTGATGCTGGGCTTCGGCCTTGTCCAGAGCGCCCATGTCCACAAACCAAGGTAGATACATGACCACCAATATCCTCTTCGCCGCAGGTGACGCGCAATGGCACGTCTACGAGCAACCGCTGCGCACCGCCCTGAACCGCGCCGGCGTCACCGCGACCCTCAGCCCCGACCTGCCCCCCGCCGAGGTCGATTACATTGTCTATGCGCCGGGCAGCGCGGTGCAGGATTTCACCCCCTTCACCCGCGCGCGCGCGGTGCTCAACCTCTGGGCCGGGGTGGAAAAGATCACCGGCAACCCGACGCTGCATATCCCGCTTGCGCGCATGGTCGATCACGGGCTGACCCAGGGCATGGTGGAATGGGTCACCGGCCATGTCCTGCGCCACCATCTCGGGATGGATACCCATATCCTGCATCAGGACGGGGTCTGGCGCCCCGAAGTGCCGCCCTTGGCCCATGATCGCCGCGTGAGCGTGCTGGGCCTCGGCGCGCTGGGCGCGGCCTGCGCGCGGATGCTGGCCAGCCTAGGCTTTGCCACCACCGGCTGGAGCCGCCGCCCAAAACAGATCGACGGGGTGCGCTGCCTCTCGGGCGAGGACGGGTTGCAGCAGGCCCTTGCCTGCGCCGACATCCTCGTGCTGCTGCTGCCGCTCACGCCCGAGACCGACACCCTGCTCGACGCGCCCCGCCTCGCGCTCTTGCCGCAAGGCGCGGTGATCGTGAACCCCGGTCGCGGCCCACTCATCGACGACGCGGCGCTTCTCGCAGCCCTCGATAGCGGCCATCTCGGCCACGCCACGCTCGACGTGTTCCGGGTGGAGCCGCTGCCCGCCGATCACCCTTTCTGGGCGCATCCCCGCGTGACGGTCACCCCCCATATCGCCTCCGAGACGCGCCCCGAGACGGCGGCGCAGGTCATCGCCGAGAACATCCGCCGCGGCGAGGCGGGCGAGCCGCTCCTGCACGTGGTCGATCGCAGCGCGGGGTATTGAGGGAACCGCCCGACGGTCGCCCCGCCTGCCATGCTGCGGCATTAGAGCGTGTCGCGTTCATTCGCATTCACGCGCCACGCTCTAACTTATACCAACGGCCTGATTGTTTGACTCGCAGAGGATTCCCTTCTGCAGAAAAATCTGAATCACTGTCTTCAAATGATGGAGGCTTTGATGGCAGTTGAAATCACACGAAAAGACGTGTCGGCTGGCGATCTTCGAGCGGTGGCGGCGCGGACAAAGGATGCGAAGGCGGCGCGTCGGATGCTGGCGATTGCACTGGTTCTGGAAGGCTCGGATCGCAAGACGGCGTCGGAGACCTGTGGCATGGATAGGCAGACGCTGCGTGATTGGGTGCATCGCTACAATGCTGAGGGGATCGCAGGTCTGGCAAACCGTCATTCGGCGGGTCGGA